>JAYUVR010000417.1:0-3437 GCA_043753955.1 Archangium sp.
TTCGACAATGGGCCTGATCTTGGGCCCGTTCGAGGCGGTTGGCGCCGCGCGAGTGAGATGGCCCCCGTGGGAACGTCAATCACCGTGAGCGCTGCAACCAGCCTTGATGCGAAAGTGCTGCCGTCTGTCGGCGCATCGCGGCGCCTCGCCTGCACGGGAGGGTGGGTCAGCAATCGTGACGCCGTCGACCTTCGTCTCATCAATCAATACCAAACAAATACCGGCAATAGCATGCAGCTCATCAATGAGAGCCAAGTCGGAGGCTTCCCCACCATCGCAACGGGGCCGGCCTGTGGCGATGCTGACAGCGATGGTCTCCCCAATGCCTGGGAAAACACACGGAGCTTGAACTCAGCAGACCCAACAGACGCGCAAAATATAAGTGGTACCGCAGGAGCCACGTTTCTCGAGCTCTATCTTTCAGGGCTCTGATTGTCAGTCTGGGGCACGAACGAATTCGATGCCATCGCCCGACAAGCTAAAAATTCAAAAAAAACGGGCCATCGTCAATGGAGCTATACAGAGAAACCATGGCGCTCAAAATCATCATCACCGGCACCACCGGCATGGTCGGAGAGGGTGTACTCCTGCACTGTCTCAATGACCCTGGCGTTGAGAATGTGCTCTCAGTGAGCCGTAAAAGTACGGGTATTACCAACCCGAAATTGACCGAATTGCTGGTTCCAGACTTCATGAAGCTCGATGCGGTGAAATCGCAATTGACGGGCTACGACGCGTGTTTCTACTGCGCCGGTGTCAGCTCGGTCGGCATGAGCGAGGCTGAGTATACGAAGATAACCTACGAGACTCCTCTGCACTTCGCGACAGTGCTGGCCCGCTTGAACCCGCAGATGGTGATGGTGCACGTGTCAGGGCGTTCCACGGACAGCACCGAGCACGGCAAGGTGATGTGGGCACGGGTGAAGGGCAAGGCCGAGAACGATTTGATGAAGCTGCCTTTGAGGGCGGTTTTCAACTTTAGACCTGCGCTGATGAAGCCCGTGGCTGGTCAAAAAAACGTGAAGGCTGCTTTTAAGCCCGTGCTCTGGCTCTACCCTTTGTGGAAGACCCTCTTCCCCGGTTCTGCCATGACCTTGAATGAGGTGGGTCAGGCCATGATTCGGTGCGTGGTCGAAGGTGCACCGAAGGGTGTACTTGAGGTCGTCGACATGCAGAGAAACAAGCGCGCAGCGCATCGCCGACCAAGTATGGGTAGACGGGCCGGTCGGGAACACCTGATCACTCTTGAGCACTCAGAGAATCAGCGCTGAAGGGCTTCCTAAATGAGACGTTAGCCCTTAGGAAGAATCGACCGGTCTCGATAGGGGCACCTCACTTGGTTTCAAGAAACGTTGGCCAACCCGATGAGGAAACTCGCGAGGCACAGACGAAGACCGCCGGCGGCGTGCCTCCCGTGCCTCGCACAGCCCCCGAAGTCGCCCGGGGAACTAGCATCGGCCGCTACGTTATTTTGGGTACCCTCGGGCGAGGCGGTATGGGCATCGTCTACGATGCCTTCGATCCAGATCTCGATCGCCGGGTCGCAGTCAAACAGCTCCTCGCCGGAGCCAGCCCAGACGAACAAGTGCGACTTCTGCGTGAAGCCCAATCGCTAGCCAAAGTCACGCACCCCAACGTGGTCACCGTTTTTGATGTTGGCGAACACGGGAAAACTGTTTTTTTAGCCATGGAGCGAGTGCAGGGCCAAACGTTGAAAGATTGGCTCGTCGAACCTCGGCCTTGGCGCGAGGTCCTCAATCATATGGTTGCCGCTGGCCGAGGGCTTGCGGCCGTCCATGCGGCTCACCTTGTCCACCGAGATTTTAAACCCTCGAACCTGCTCCTTGGAGATGACGGAAAAATCCGCTTGATGGACTTTGGCATCGCCTTTCGTTCAGACCAAGTGGCCCCACCGTCACTTCCGAGCCCGTCACCGACACCTGAGATTGAACAGCTTGAAACGTTCAAAGAGCCGTCAGGGGTTTGGCAAGACCGTTTGACCATGAAGGGCGCCCTCATCGGGACGCTGGGCTACCTGTCACCTGAACAGGTCGAGGGCGGGCCCGCCGACGAGCGGAGCGATCAATTTTCATTCTGTACGACCCTGTACCGCGCCCTCTATCGCGAACACCCGTTTGGCTGGTCGAAGGCTTCTTCAGCCGACGCGCTTGACGCCTTGTGTCGCGGTGCGGTTCTCCCGCCAAACCCTGAAGCGAAGATTCCACGCTGGCTTCGGGCCATCGTTCTTCGCGGGCTTTCGAGAGAGCCATCTCAACGCTACCCCTCAATGAACGCGTTGCTCGACGACGTGCAACGCCACCTCGCGCAACGACCTCGATGGGTGGCCATCGCCGCGGCGCTCGCCGCAGTGTTTGCAATTGCCGTCTTCGCCTGGGTTCAATCGGCACCCGGTCGTGCGTGTCGTCAGCTGGCCGGTGAGCCGCTCGACGCTTGGGACGAATCGGCAAAAAGCGTGGTGCAGGAAGTCTTTCTGCGCAGCGGAGCACGCACCGCGGCCGAAAAGTCAGCCGCAACGGTGGCCGCCCTCGATGTTTACGCTCAAGCGTGGATGAACGCCCGAAGCGAAACGTGTGAAGCAACGCGCGTGCGCCACGAAGTCAGTGAAGACATTTTGGAACGGCGAATGAACTGTCTTGGGCGTAAGCGCCAAGAGGTGGGGGCGCTGGTTGAACTGTTTCAGCACGCCGACAGTGCGATGGTCGACGACGCGACCGACGCTGTGTACAGCCTCGAAATAGCGACCGAGTGCCTCGATGTCGCCGCCACCAGTGAAATGTCTCAAATTCCCACCGATTCAGCGACTCTTGCCGCTGCGACACAGTTGTATCGTCGCATCGCTGAAATCAAGGCGTTGCTCGCGGCCGGCCGGGCTGCTGACGCAGTGCCTCTGAGTAAAGCGGTGTTGACTGAGAGTTTGCCTTTAAATTGGCCGGTGATTGAACTTGAGGCCCGCGAGCTCGCTGCCCGCGCCCTGCGACTGACCAATGACTTACCTGCCGCCGAACGGGGTTTTGAAGAGGCCGTTTTTCGAGCCATAGCGACGGGGCTTCCTCGGCAAGCGGCATTGAACTCAATGCATTTGGCATTTCTATTGACTACCGAGTCGCAACAGCGCTTCGCCGAAGCAGAACGGTGGATAGCGCATGCTCGCGCGCTCTTTACCCGCCTCGACGGCGAAGCCATTGCGGTGTCGCGACTCGCTGCACGCACGGGAAGCTTGCACGTTGCGAAAGGGCAGTTTGAGGAAGCCGTTCGATGGCTTCACATCGCTCTCGAGTGGCAACAAAAAATGCGCGGCGAAAACGACCCCACTACCGCGACCGTTCATAATAATTTGGGTGCGGCTTTGGCTCGCATGGGTGATCACACCGGGGCGGAAAAACACTATCAGGCCGCCTTGGCCATCTTTCGCGCTA
>JAYUVR010000418.1:0-6368 GCA_043753955.1 Archangium sp.
AACGAAGAGCAGCGCTTTGCCTGTTGACCCAGCGCCCTTCAACCACTCGACCAAAATTGCTGTGCTCAAGGTGACGCGCAAAGACGGGCGAAGTCGGTAAAGAAAAGATTCCAATCCCCAATGGGGCCAACAAGAGCGAAGATGCCATTCAATCTATGGACATCTTCGTCGCCCGACAGCCGATTTTCGATGTGGCCCGAAATGTCTATGCTTACGAATTGCTGTTTCGTTCGGGCCCCGAAAACTTCTTCTCGCACCCCGACCACGACGATGCTTCTCGACGAGTCATTGACAATGCTTTTCACGTCTTTGGTTTAGACACCCTTTCAGGCGCCAAAAAACTCTTTCTCAACTGCACTCGAAAGGTGCTGCTTGAAGATTTGATTAGCCTGATGCCTGTACAAACGGCTGTGATTGAAGTGCTCGAGACGGTGACTCCCGATGAAGAGACTTTGCAGGTTTTGCGTTCATGCAAACAGCGGGGTTACCTCTTAGCGCTCGACGACTTCATCTTTAAGCCAGGTTTGGAACCGCTGATTGAACTGGCCGACATCATCAAGGTCGACTTTCTCGTCACGAAAGGTGACGAGCGGGCAGAAGTGGTGCAGCGCTTTACTCGACCGGGTTTAAGTTTCTTGGCTGAGAAGGTCGAAACCGTCGAAGATTTTGAAGGCGGTAAGGCGCAAGGGTACACGTACTTTCAGGGCTATTTTTTCGCCAAGCCGCAGATGATCAACGCCAAAGACGTACCCAGTTCAAAACTCAGCAGGCTGCGGCTGATGGGAACGTTGATGGCGGGAAACATCAATCTCGACGAACTTGAACAAACGCTCAAAAGCGACCTCTCTCTTTCAGTCAAACTGCTGCGGTATCTCAATTCGGCTGCCTTCGGCTGGCGTGAACAAATCACTTCGATGAAACATGCGTTGGTGCTCATGGGAGAGCGCCCTTTTCGCAAATGGGCTTCGATGGTGGTGATGACCATGCTCGGCGATGACAAGCCGGCCGAATTGGTGCTCACGTGTCTGATACGAGCTCGGTTTTGTGAACAATTGGGCCTTCGGCTCGACATGCAGTCAAAAGCTTTCGAACTCTTTTTAACGGGTTTGCTCTCGTGCATTGACGCTCTTTTGGGTCGGCCCTTACCCGAATTGCTCGAGATGCTCGCCGTTTCCCTCCCCGTTCGCGACGCGTTGCTGAGCGACAAAGGTGACTTGGCGCCCATTCTTCGCGCGGTGTGCGCCTATGAGCGCGCCGAGTGGCATGCCCCTGCCTTGGTTGAGTTCAGCGCGCGGGTGCCCAGTCTTCCGGAAGAGTTTCAGCTGGCAGTCGACTGGGCTCAAGCCTTGATGAAATGAGGCGTTGTTAAGGAAAGGCAGATTCCCATTCTTCTAGGTTGAAGCCGACCAACACCGTTTCACCGTGCACCAGAACAGGCCGCTTCACCAATTTGCCATCAGCCGCAAGCCGTCGAATCACTTCGTTCTCGCTCGCCCCTTCAAAGGCCTCTTTGCCCAGCGCCCGGTAGCTTTGCCCCGAAGTGTTGAGCCATTTTTTGATGGGCTTGCCACTCTGCGGTACCCATTGCCCGAGTTCAGCTTTGGTGGGCGGCGATTCTACGATGGGGCGCACTTGAGCCTCGATGCCCTTCGCCTCGAGCCACTTGAGTGCTTTTTTACATGTCGAACAACCAGAATAGGACAACACCAAGGGTTTCTTCATGCTGTATCAATTAGCGCAAAGGTTTCGGCTTTCCCACGGGCTCGCTTGATCTTACGAGGGGTCACCATGCTCAAAAAAGTACTCATCGGAATCGCCGCTCTTGTCGGAATTCTGCTCATCGTCATCGCCACCAGACCTGCTGCCTTCGAAGTCAGGCGCTCGCTGGTGATGAAAGCACCGCCTGAAATTGTCTATGCGCAGGTCAACGATTTTAAGACTTGGTCTCAATGGAGCCCGTGGGACAACCTCGACCCCACCCAGAAGCGAATTTACAGCGACGTCAGTTCCGGAGTGGGCGCCACCTACCATTGGATTGGCAATGATCAAGTCGGCGAAGGCACCATGACCATCACCGATGCAAAGCCCAATGCGCAGCTCGGCATCGACCTCATCTTCATCAAACCTTTCGCCGCCAAAAATCGCACCGTGTTTGACTTCACCAAATCAGGGCCCGACAGCACCACGGTGACCTGGTCGATGACGGGCGAAAACGACTTCATGGGCAAGGCCTTTGGCCTGGTGATGAATATGGACAAGATGGTGGGCGGTGACTTCGAGAAGGGCCTCGCGCAAATGAAGGCGGTTTCAGAGAGCGCAGCCGCCAAAGCCCAAGCAGAAACGGCTCAACCCGCGGCAGAACCTGTGCCGGAAGAACCTGCGGCCCCGTGACGCTTCGCTTCGACACGGCCTACTACCGCCGCTTTTACGTAGACCCTCACACTCGAGTGTACAGCCAGGCCCGCCATGCAAAATTGGTGGCCGGAGTGGTTTCGTACATCGAATGGTTTGGCCTCGAACTCTACGACGTGCTCGATGTCGGAGCAGGGCTCGGTTGGTGGGGGAAATGGTTGAAGCGACACCGCAAAAAAATACGCGTGCTGTCAACCGAGCTCGAAAAAGACATCTGTGAGCAACACGGTCACCTTCAAGCCGACATCACCACCCTGAAATTGCCACGGCAGTTTGAGTTGGTGGTGTGCCAGGGAGTGCTCCCCTACCTCGATGCTGCGGGAGCCGAAGCGGCGATTTCAAACATTGCCTCGATGTGCAGCGGTTTTTTGTACCTTGAAGCCATCACCCGCGATGACATGAAAGACGCCATCGACCCTCAGCGCACCGACTTACGAGTACAACTGCGAGCGGCGTCTTGGTATCGCCAGCGGCTCTCGCCTCACTTCCGCGAAGTCGGCGGAGGCCTGTTTGCCGCACGAAGTGTAGAGCTGCCTTTTTTCGCGCTTGAAGCGCCCCCTTCTTTTTCGAAGCGAGTCAAAAGGTAGCCGGTGCCGCTCGTTCTCACCTTTCAAATCGCAGTCGTCGCCACGCTCCTCGCCGGGTTGAGCGCGGCGGCACTCATTGGGTTGACGCAAGGAACAAGGCGAGCGCCCATCGTCGACGCCATCGTCACTGCGCCCTTGGTGCTCCCGCCGACGGTTTTGGGGTATTACCTGCTGACACTCCTCGGTCGAAAGAGTGTCTTGGGAAGTGGTTGGGAGGCACTCACCGGCAACACCATCGTCTTCACTCGAACCGGCGCCATTGTCGCGGCCACCATCACGGCCCTTCCGCTTGTTTTGCAGAGCGCTCGAGCCGCACTCAATGCTGTCGACCCCACATTGCTCGATGCCGCCAGAACGTTGGGCGCCACTCGACTCGGCTCCCTATGGCGTGTGGCTCTTCCATTAGGTTCGCGTGGAATCGCCGCCGGGCTGGTGTTGGGTTTCGCCCGCGCATGCGGCGACTTTGGAATGACTTTGATGTTGGCCGGCAACATTCCCGGGGAAACCCAAACAGCGGCCCTCGCGCTCTATGATGCGGTATTGGCCGGGCGCGAAAACGACGCGCGCGCTTTTGCATTCGCCCTCACTGGCTTGGCCATCGCCCTCATCGTTTCGGTGCAATGGTTAGGGAGCCGCCCTCATGCAAGGTGATGTGTTGCAGGCGCAGCTGACTGCACGCTTGGGCGCTTTTACCCTCGATGTGGCCTTTGAAGCAGGCGTTGGCTTCACCACCCTCTTCGGCCCTTCTGGGAGCGGGAAAACCTCAATCTTAAGAATCATCGCTGGACTGACTGCCTTTGATGCAGGTCAGTTGCGCTTCAATGACACGCTCTGGGCCGATTCGAAACAGGCGCTGCCTCCAGAACGACGAGCGGTGGGTTACGTCTTTCAGTCATGTGCGCTATTTCCTCATTTGAGCGTTGAGGACAACATCGCCTTCGGGTCGCGCACGGCTGAGGTGGCTTTGCATTGGATGAATCGGTTTCGTCTCACTTCTCTTTCATCTCGAAAACCCTCGCATCTTTCAGGTGGCGAAATTCAGCGTGTGGCGCTCGCTCGGGCTTTGGCGCGAAGCCCGCGGGTGTTGCTGCTTGACGAACCCTTCTCTTCTCTCGACGCAACTCTTCGAGAAGAATTGCTCGCAGAAGTCAGGCAGCTGGTCGCGGAAGAAGGCTTAGTTGGCGTGTTGGTCACCCATGACGAGCACGAAGCCGAATATTTAGGCGGGCGTGTGCTTCAACTCAGTCAGGGCAGAATGAGCGAGTCAGCGCTTTGAACCGAGCCCACGCGCCACTTTCTCAGGACCTTATGCACGCTGTACATATAGCCTTTTGCGCAGCCAAGCGGACTCAAGGCATCGTGTTGACTCAAAAACAACTACGGGAGGTCGAGACAGCCCGTCAATTCCGGGGGAAGACACTCAGCCAGTGCCCGCCGCGTTCCTAAACCAGTACGCTCAGTGGACGAAAGGCCCCTGATGAGTCACCCCTCGCGAAGCCAACTGATTGCCTTAACGGGCTTCAGTGTATTGAGTTTGAGTTTGTTTGTCGGTTGCACTCCAGAAGATGAGTCAAGGGGTCCACCTCTCGGTGTTTCAAAAGCTTCACTCGGTGGTTTTGAGGTCACTTCTTTTTCACCCAGCGGGCTCACTGCTGCACCGAGTGCCAACATTGAATTGACCTTTTCAGCTCCGGTTGACCCCACCTCTACCAACGCCATTGGCGTCTGGTTTGGAGGCGCACCCAATTACCCTGCTCAACGCACCCCCATAAGCGTGCCAGGCACGTGGACTCGCCCGAGCAACACCGTGTTGCGGTTTTCGCCTGCCAGCAACCTGCCTCGAAGCGAATTGGTCACCGTCGTTCTTGGCTCCGGAGTGAAAGCGGTATCTGGCGATGTCTATTCTGGCGCCCAAAAGTTTTTTTCGTTCATTACAGACAATGCTCAACGGCATGGCCAACACAATGTGCCGATTCCTTCGATAGGAAAGGTCAATAACGGCGCCCATAACCTCGAGATGAAACTGTGGCTGCCCAAGAGCGCTGGCCCCTACCCGCTCTTCGTCGGGGTACACGGGGGCGGATGGAACGGCGGCACTGCAGCTGAGTCAGAGGCCATTTATTTGCCTCGCCCTGACGACCTCGCAGAGCACTTCGGAATTGCCAGCGTGGCGGTTTCCTATCGATGCATGGGTTCATCGGGAACTTTTCAGCTCGCGCTTTCCGATATCACGTTTGCTCTCGACTACATCAAGCAGCATGCGGCTGAGTACAACTTGGATCCAACCCGCATCTGTTTCGGTGGGAGCTCCGCAGGCACTCCATTGGCCGCACTGATCGCGCAACGACGTAACGACATCACATGCTTCGTTGGTTACAACGGCATTTACAATTTTGTTGAGAACCCAGGCGGCGGTTTTCCAAACAGTACGCGCGAGCCTTACAAGTTCGACGTGCCCAGTCTGAATGCAAATTCAGCGTTTTATCATCTGCGCGCCTCGCCTCCAGCGACTCTCCTCATGCACGGAAGTGCTGACTCAACAATTACTGTTCAACAGAGTGTTCTCTTCGCTCAAAAAATACGCACGGAAGGTGGCGATGCTGAAGCCCTCATTTACTCGAATGAGGACCACGGTTTTTTTGGCGAAGGAAATCAGGGGGATTTGCCGACCTTCTTCGAAGTTTCAAAGTTTCTTAAACAACAGTTAACCGGCGACGGTGCTGGAACTGGTGGCGGTGCTGGGACTGGTGGCGGTATTGGAACTGGTGGCGGTGCGGGAACTGGTGGCGATGCGGGAACTGGCGGCGGTGCTGGAACTGGCGGCGGTGCTGAAACTGGTGGTGATACTGGAACTGGCGGCGGTGCTGAGACTCCTGGCCCTGAGGCAGGCGGTAACGCAGCTGATGGCGACGCTCCTGCGGTGCGACGAGGGTGCAGCACTGCACCCGGCGTGTTCCCAGTGTCGATTGTGCTTTCTTGGTTCTTTTGGCTCGTCGTGAAACGACGCAATCGCTAAAAAAACCCGCGCATCACAACGGCTTTCTTTCACTTGACGTACGGGAAGCCAAGAGATCCGGCTTTCACTTGACGTACGGGAAGCCAAGAGATCCGGCGCGTGTCTTGAATTGATGCCGGCAGGTCAATGTGGTTTCAGTTTTCGACGTGGGGCTCCCTTGGTAAACCAAGTCTTCGTTCCGATGGAGTACGTCGAAGGCCAAACGCTGACTCGGGGGGGTTGAAGAGAGGCCGAGGCATGCGCGCAAGACGCTGGCGCACGAAGCTCTATACTGAGGCGGGCGTGTGCTTTGGCTCAATCAGGGCAGAATGAGCGACTCAGCGCTTTGAACCGAGCCAACGAGCCACTTTCTC
>JAYUVR010000419.1:0-2321 GCA_043753955.1 Archangium sp.
CAGGCGTTATTGTCCTCATCGTGGGCGAGCGACGAGCCGAAGTGCCTGTGAAGGGCACCGGCGTGCGCCCACTCGAATGCAGACCTTCTGCAACCTGCATCGTGAGCACCTATTCTCTTGAAGAAGATCGCTGCATCGAGACTCAAGCTGAAGATGACAGCGCTTGCGATACCGACAGCGTTTGTCTTGAACAAGGCCGATGCCGAATGGGCCAATGTGTAGGCATTGCGCGAAAGTGCGACGACCAAAACACATGCACCGACGACGCCTGCGCCATGGAAATTGGCTGTGTACACACGCCACATGTCTGCCCAAGGCCCATGGCAGCGTGCCACGTTGCCACCTGTGACCCCACTCAAGGGTGCGGAGAAGGGCTTGCGCCGGACTTCTTGCCCTGCGGCCAACAAGACTGCATCGAGGTCAACCTGTGCGTCTCAGGTGCTTGTCGAAATTTGCCAACGCCCGAGGGGCTCCCGTGTTCCCCCGCCGTCGCCTGTTTGCCAGAAGGCCAATGCCACAATCAGCAATGTACTCGCCCCAAAGAGGCTGACTGGGTTGCTGACTGGTCCGCGCCCCTGGCAGGTGAACTCACTGGCGCACTCGCTTCTTCAGGTTCGAACATCTTTTTTTCAACCTGCGTTGATGCAGGCGAACCCGACGCCGGCGAGCTCGACGCGGGCCAATCGCAAGGCTGCGGGCTTTCTTCATACACAGGGACAGGCTTCGAGCGCTTTACCCATTGGTATGACGATGAAGCCGCTCGCGATGTGGTGGCCATTCAAACGGCTGGCGTCGTGATGCGGGGAATGGGTGCACTTGAACTGCGCTCAAAAGTGACAGGTGAACTCACGCAGAGCCTGGCTTTCGTTCCTCCTTCAACGCAGCTGGTAGTCGATAAAGAGAACATTTTTTTCTGGGCTGACGGCGGAATTTACGCATGGCACGACGGGGGAACAGACTTGGTTTCTAATACCCTCGAGCCATCGGCCATGGGTCGAGGTGACGCGCTCTTCGCTTGGAATGCCGATGCCGGACTTCTGACTCGAATTGATGTCCTCACCGATGGCGGTACCGAAGTACACGAGCTCTTGACCTCTGGTTTTGGAAGCGCCCTGGCCATCGCAGGCGACGTGGCTGTGTTTGGCACAAATGGCAGCGCCTGGCTGAACCCAACCGGCACTGACGCTGGCTCAATTCACTTCGAATGGGTTGATGCGGGCTCCGTTCACTTTTTCGACGAACTGACACTCACCTCGTCTGAAGCGACCAACCTCTTCTTCCAACAGTGCACCGATGATGGAGATGGGGGCTGCGCAGAAGCTCAAACCTTTGTGCGCGTCGTGAGCCCCATCACCGGCAGCCTTCAATGGGAAAGCATGCTCGAAGACTCTCCATTTCCAGTCACCATGATGGCTTCTACGCTCGTCGATGCGCGACCTGGCGCTTTCACCACCTTGCTGCGTGAAGACACTGACGCAGGGCCCCGCGCTGCACTGGGCGTTTTCATCGATGGCGTCAGGCAGGCGTGGTGTCATCTCCCCGTTGCTTCCGGTTCAGTCGAGGTTGCTCATTTCTCCACTTCGGCCCTCGTCATCACCGTGCGCAGACCCGACGGCAGGTTGGCGCTCGAGAGTTATGCCTTGCACGCGCTCCCCGTCTCATCGTCAACGTGGTCGACCGCACAAGGCGTCGGAGGCACACGCACTGACGGCCCCTAATTGCTTTACCCATTTTTCAAACCTCATTCGACAGATTCAAGCGATGAGCGATCCCTTCAGGGGTTTCCCAATGGATGCCGTTCTCGTTGAAGCAGTCAGCGCAGTCAGTAGCCGCTACTTGCTCGTCTCTTTCTTCGCCATGTCGAGCGCCATCTGGATTTCTGCGTCGGCATTCGCGACCGTGACCTGATGCAGCGGCTTCTTTGTGCGAGCGTCGAACAAGTAGATGACGCCCGTCGCCGAGTAGGCCTCCATGGTCTTGTCGAAGCCGATGGCCTTTAGGTCGGTCTGGGACTTCTTCGCGGTGGCATCGTTGGTGAGATCATTGACGACGATGGTCATCGAACCATCAGCCGCTGCAGCACCGATGACCTTGCCCGCACGCTCACCGTTTGTCTTGCAGACCGAACACCATTCGGCGCGACTGACGACTGCGACGATCCGACTCTTCGCAGCCGGTTTATCGGCGAGCGCTGAAATCGAGAATAGGGAAAGACCGACAACAACTACTGACCAAAGCGACACTCTCCTTGTGATGACCTCATTGGGGGTGGGTACGACGGGGAAATTTGCCAGGGAGTCGGCCTAAGCGAATGCGCAGCC
>JAYUVR010000420.1:0-13651 GCA_043753955.1 Archangium sp.
TTGAGCACTTCGAGAAGCTCATTGCTGCGACCCTGACGCAAGAAGAGCTGACTCATCTGTTGCATCGCTTCAGCGTCAGTGGGCACCAGTTCCATCACCCGCTTCCACGATTCGATGGCTTCGTTTTCTTCATCAGCTTGGGCCTGGAGCCTGGCCAAAGCGCGATAGAGATTGGCTCGCGCTACATCGTGAGACGCACGAGGCGCCACCTCGGCAAGCAATGTGGCCATCTCATCTTCGGCGTCGGCCTTCTTGTAGAAGGTCAACGCCAGGTCGAGGTTGGCCGATTCGTCGGGCAGCTCTTTCAACGCGCGAGCAGAGGCCACGAAAGCCATTTCGGCATTGTCGAGTTGCGTTGAATAGACCTCAGCCATCTTTCGCAACAGACTGGCTTTCTCGGCAGGCTGCGTCTCGGCTCCCACGCGAGCCTCAAGCATCTGCACGAGTTTGAGATGCTCTCCCTCATTGGCAAACACCGGTTCAAGCGTGCTGGCCGCCTCACCCTTTAATGGATTTTCGGAACGCGCCATTTCTTCGAGTGCGCCGATTGCACCTGCGTGAGCAGGCTTCCGGCGCAATACCTCCTGGAACGTCGAGAGCGCCCCTCGCGGGTCGCTTAGACGGGTGAGCTTCAACCGACCAAGGCGCACGAGCAACTCAAGCGCCTCTTCTTCTTTTTGGCGGGCTTCCGCCTGCTGAATTTCTTTGCCCAACAGTACTGCCAGTTCAGGCCACGATTCTGTCTCTGAAAGAATTCGCCCCAAAAGGGTGGTCGCATTGGGGTCATCAGGGCTGCGCTCGAGCACCGCTTGATAGCACTGCGCGGCCAACGCTTTGTCTGAGAGTGTCTCTTCGGCGATTTGAGCGAGCTCGAAGAGCAGATTTAATTGCACTGCGACATTCGACTCGAGCCCCAACTGGCGGCGCATCACAATGGTCAGTTCGCGAAACTGCGATGTGCTTCGGAAGATGCGACCGAGCTGCTCGAGCACGGCCATGTCTTTGGGGTGCCGTGCAAGCACCTCATTCCAACAGCGAGCAGCTTGATCAAAGCGCGACAGCCTTTCCCCGTACAACACCGCCAAACGCCGCCACAGTTCGCTCGCCAAAGGCTCAGCAACACCCTTCTCGAGCACTGTCTCGTAGGCTGAAGCGAGCTCTTCAAAGGCGCCTAAGTCAGCTGCCAAGCGTTCAAGCGCTTCGCGAACTCCTGCTTCATCTGGCTTTTCGGCGAAAGCAATGAGCCGTGATGCAAGCGCCACAGTCTTTTGGCCCAGCGCTTCACGCAAGTTGGCAATTTCCGACAAGAGGGGCATGCGACCTGTGGGTTCGGCATAGACCAAGCGCACGTCGAGCACGTCGACCAAGCGACGGAGATCTTTTAGTTCGCGCAACGCGCCCTCGAGAAGTCGTGCCGCTTCTGCACGGGCTTCATCGACGTTGAGCAAGCGCTCGAGCGCAGCCATGACTTGGGGTTCAGTTTTTGCCAATTCTAATGCGGCGCCAAACGAGTGAAGCGCTTGTGCAAATTGAGATTCCTTCTCGAGCAAGAGACCGCGTTTGATGAGATGTTGAAGTTTTTCAGCATCGTCGTCTGAACCCTGGGCCAGTTGCTCAAGCACATCGGCCTGCTCGAGCAAACGTCGCGTCTTGCCCAACAACCGTTCAAGACGAACCAACACTTGCCGCGAGCGAATGACGGCAAAAGCAGTGCGCAGCGAGGCGATGGCATTGTCGTCATCGCCCGCAGTCTCAAAAGCCTCGCTGGCTTTGACCAACAGCTCAAAACGATCTGCCGGGCTCTTCGCCAAATCAGCTTGTCGAGAATAGATTTCAGAGAGATCTTTCGCGTTCTTCGATTTGTCGTAGAGGCGCGAAAGGCTTTCTAAAGCCTGCCTGTCTTTGGGAACATGCACGAGGAGCAGGTTCCACACCCGGGTTGCCTCATCGGGTTCCGACAGCTGCTCGTGAATTTCTGCGGCCCTGCGCAACAACGGCACCCGTTGCTCATCGCCTTCTTTGAGCTCTTCTGCCGTCGATTCAAAGACTTCTGCCAATTCAGCGAACGAACCCGTGGCCCGCCCCAACCGCTCGAGATCGTCTTGTATCGCTTGTCGATCGACACCTTCTGCGAAGGCTTTGAGGGCGACCATAAAGGCGCCTTCGGGCTGCGCCAAGTCACGCTCAAGGATGGCCCGAATTTCGTTGAAGAGTCGAGCGCGTTCAACACCCGAGGTCGATCGCGCCACCTGCGCCTCGCGCAGAGCGATTCGCCGTTGGTGGTCGCCGGTGCGGGCGAAGACTCCATCGAGAATCTCTGCGGGCAAGTCAGCGTCTACAGCGTTGCCCATGGCCCAGGTCTCGAGCGCCTCGCGCGTGCCTTCATGCGTGGGGTCTTCGCTGAGCACCTGTCTGTACATCTCAAGCGCGCCCTGGGGATCTCCCAGGCGATTCTGGCGCAAGGCAGCCAATCGAAAAGCGAGCTCTCGACCTTGAGGGCTCTGCCCTTCTTGGTTTCGCCGCAATTCCAATGCGAAAGCGAGTTCTTGCGGCTTATCGAGTTCGCTGTAGAGCCAATCGAGGGCGCTGGCTGCATCGTGCGCCAACACATCTCGCGCTGCAATTTGCCGCCAGTTGGCTGCTGCGCGTTCGAGATCTGCCAGCTTGTGTTCACTCACGACTGCTGCTTCGCGGTCGAGCACTGAACGCAGCACCGGGTCGCTTTCCATCACCGCGAGCCGCTCAGTCACCGAGACCAAATTCTCGAACTCTTCTCGAGCGCGATAAAGGCGCTGGAGCGATCTCAATGCGTCGGTTTGCTTGGGATCAAGCACCAGCACCGCGTTGAGGTGAGCAATGCCTTCGACCTGCTTGTTCAACTTCTTCTCGTACACTTCGGCCAATTCGCGGTGAATCGCTACGGCCACTGAATCAGGGGCGATTTCGATGAGCTCTTCAAGCACCTCAGCGTAGCTGTCGAGCGCATCACCTTCGTCTGCTGCCTTGCGCGTCGCTGCTCGAATGTGCGCGTCTTCAGGAGCGAGTCGCATTGCTGATGAGAGAACGGCGAAGGCCTGCTCTGGCTGCCGCAGGTGCTCGACGTGAATCTCAGCCGCCTGTTTGAGCGCCATGATGCGCCCCAAGGTGTCTCGGGCAGAATCGGCGATCACCATCAAAGCGCCAACCTGTTTTCGATGCTCGTGGGTGGCGGCATACGCCGGGAGCAAAGCCTTCGCCGCTTCTTCACGATGCTCTGGGTCTGCGAGCAAATTTTCCAAAGCCGCCAAAGCACCAGCGTCAACTACGCCTTTAGACAACACCTGTGCATAGCGAAGAATGGCTTCGGCTTTGTCACCCAACGCCGTTTCCAAAAGGTGGGCCCGCTGCATCGTGAGCACTGACGCTTTTTGAGTCTCGTCAGCAGCTTCGTAAAGAGCAATCAATCGCGCTTGTGTTTGCGTCAGCTCGCGAAGCAGCCCACCTTGCTCTTGCAACTGGCACAGCATGGGCAGGTGCTCAATTTCCGATGCCCCGGCCTTGATGGCTTCGGTCAATGCCGCTGCAGCTTCCCGGGGTCTGCCCAGCTCACTGTTGACGCGGCTCATTTCAAGCCACAGCCCCGCCTTGTCTGCTTCTTTCGACTGGGCGAGACGAGCACGCAGTATGTGTTCGCATTCGGCCCAACGCTTTGTCACTCGATACAGCTCTGAGAGCCTGAACAGCAACACCGGGTGATCTGGCCAATGTTCGAGACCGCGTTTGAGCGCCGCTGCGGCTTCATCAATGGCACCGACCGATTCAGCCATCTCGCTGCCTTCGAGCAGCAACGAAATGCCTAAGCTTGTTTCCGACACCTTGAGCGCTACATCGGTAAACGTACGCGCTAATTCTTGCTCTGCCTTGGTGGCTCGCCCCAAGCGCACGGCTTCGGCTCTAAAAGTGGAATCTGTCGGGTCGATCATCAACCCGCGAATTCTGAAATCGAGAGCCGCTCGCTCGTCGATCAATCGCACTTCAGTCGTCTCAGCCAACAGCGTGAGCAAACTCTTTTGTTCATCGCGATCTTGCACTGATGCGAGCTGCACCAACAGCGAAGCCACCTGCCGCTGATAGTCACCCGCCTTGGCGTAGACCGGAGCGAGGGCACGGGAAATGTCGCCCTGGCGCACGCCTTGCGACGCCAAGCGTTCAAGGCCTCCTATTACGGCGGCACCGTCGTTCCCTTCATCGAGAAGATTGAGATACAGCTTCACCGCCTCTTCACGGCGGTTGAGACGCTCTGCGTAAAGCTGAGCCAAACGCGCGCACCATTCCTGTCTTTCTGCGGGTGAATCGGCAAGGGCCAGAAGCCTTGATGCCGCCATGGCCACTTCGTCCCACAAACCTAAGTGTGCAGCGGCGGCACCCAATTTTCGAAGCGTGGGAACATTGTCAGGTTCGAGTTCAAGAATCTTACGGTACACGCTTGCGGCAGACCCAGGGTCGGCTGCAGACGACTCGAGGCGCCGCGCGTCGGCTTCAAGTCTCGAACGTGGATCTTGAGGCTCAGTCACCAAGACTTTGCGAAGCGAAGCCAACGCCTGGCTGGCCTCAGCGTCGTCAGGGTGCCGCTTCTGCACTTCCAGCCACGCCTCTTGCGCTTCTGCTGACCGTTCGAGTGCTTGCACTGCCTTTCCCAGAGCGCGCCACAAATCGGCTTGAGTATGACTGGGGGCCACTTGAGCCGAACGACGAAGCGTCGAAACGAGCGCTGAGTGCATGCCCCCTTGCTGGGCCACGTTCACCAAAGCGTCGAGCAGGGCGCCCTTCTCGGGAGCGAGTAACAAGGCGATGGAAAGGGCACGAAATGCTTTGGCAAAATCGCCACGACGCTCGCACAAGTTGGCGACCGCGCGACACAACGCTACCCGAGAACCAATGGGTCGCGGAGCCGAAGACGCCAATTCAAGCAACGGCCACAGCCCCTCTAGGTTTTCTGCTTCGAGGTAGGTCTGGGCCAAACGAAAGGCCACTTGAGCGTGATGTGGGTCGCTTTTATGTGCCGCTTCGAGTTGGGCCCGAGCGAGAGCCTTGTCGTTGAGAAACTTCTCGGCCAAATCGGTCAGATTGAGTCGAAGCGCGACCTGAGTTTGTTTGTCTTTGATCGTCGAGAGGTGTCGTTCAAGTACCCCCGACGCGTCGGCCGGCCGGCCCACTGCAATCAGAGCTTCGCTGGCCAATTCAGCTGCATCAGGGCGAGCCGGGTCGAGTTTGGCAGCCTGTTCGAAGGCATCAGCCGCCCCCGGTTGATCATTGAGTTTTGAGAGCAGCGCTTGACCGATGCGAAGCTGGAGATCCACCTTCGACTGTTTGTCTCGTGTTTCCCCTGCGAGCTTTGAAAAGACAGTCAGGGCGACCCGTATGTCACCCGCTTTGGTCGCTACTTGTTCGAGGAGATCGAGCGCATCAGGCATCGCAGGCCACAAGGCGAAACATCGATCGAGCGCCTCTTTGACTTTGTCGACCGCCTCAGGCTCATAGAACGCGTACAGCCGCGCCACCTGCAGGGACAATCGAGCCGCAGCACGTCGATCTCGCTCTTCGAGTGACTGGGCCTTGAATTGTTTGACTTTGTCCCGCCAGATATACTCGAGCTTGCTCAGTTCCTTATGTACAGCTTGCGCCTTGGCACTTTTCCCATCGACCGCTAAGGCACGCACCAAAGCCTTGGTGGCCAAAGCATGCTCCTGAGGAAAGTCGACCAGCAGTTCGGCAAATTGAATGTATTCGTCGAGCAGATCGCGCTCACCCAACACGGCTTGCTCACGCTCTAACGAATCGAAACCAGAGGCATAGCGGCCTTCAGCCAACAGAAGTCTGCGCGCCTTTCGGTACGCTTGACGTTCCTTCGGAGCTGCGCGCGATGCCAATTGGTAACACAGCACCGCACGGTCGCGACGTTGAAGCTTGTTTTCGTAGAGTTCCCCCGCCCGTAAATACAGCGCGGCTGCCACAGGCCCCGGGTGCACTAAGGCTAAACGCTCGAGCACATCACCCAATGCTGCGGCATCGTTTCGAGCCTCACAGATGCCGCGAAGACCTTCCAGCGCTTCACGGGCGTACGGCGAATAGCTCAACGCCCTTCGAAAGAGCGTTTCAGCGCGCTCGGGATTCTTCAGTTTCTCGCGGCAGAGCTCAGCGGCGCGACACAAGAGATGCGAGGCCTCTTCAGCTCCAGGCACTTCGCGGGAACGCGACTCATACAGTTTGATGAGATCGTCAACACGCCCCGATTTTTCGAGGCTCGCTTCGACATCACCAAATGGCTTTTCGGGCGTCTTCGACATGGGGGAGCGGGGGTAACTCTAGCCCCGCCCCACCCAGAAGAACGCGCAAAAGACACCGCAATTCGCCTTTTTAGGCGTTCGCTCCCGGTGTCGTGCCCTCCACAGACGCCTCTGGTGGAGGCATTGAGTCTTCAGCGTCGTCACTTCCTGCCGTCGGTGTGGCTTGAGGCTTGGGTTCCGGCCGGGGAAGCGCTTTCACCCGTTCGACATTTGCCGTGTCACCAGCCTTTGCAAAGAGCGCCTGCGCCTTGTCTAAGTGGCCGACCGCCTCGAGCAATTCGGCCGCCCGCTTGTGCTCACCCATGGCTTCGAAGACAAAAGCCGCTTTGTCTTTGCGATCTGCGCCCAAGTACACGTCAGCAGCTTCTTGCAAACGCCCGAGCAGTTCTAACCATCGGGCCTTTTGCACCACGTCATTGGCCGCTTCAGCCTTCGCCAATTCTGCTTTGGCAAATGCGTCTGCCTCTGGCGCGAGCTTGAGTTTTTGCATGAAATGATAGGCCTTGGGCCCTGGAAGCGGCTTGAGCGTTTCCATGGCTTCCATGCGCTTACCTGCACCCACTTGAAGTGTGGCCGCACCCAAGCGGTCGCCACGTTCAATGAGTTTCTGCACCTCGAGGTCGCGCACCCGATGCGCTGAGCCAAAGTCCTTCGCTCGCTCATAAGCCTTGCGGGCAAGAGACAATTTGCCTGAACGTTCCCAAGCCAAACCCGCTTGATCGAATTGACTGGCACGCTCATACAGCTTCGCGATCGCTTCAAAGTCAGCGCGAGCCACGTGGAATTCCATCAATTTTTCCCACGCTTCTGCGCGCTCGAGCGCTTCTACAATCTCTTCAGGCTTTAACTTCGCGGAAAGCCTGGCAAAGGCCTCGTCAGCCTTGCCCAAGGCCGCGTTGCGCAAAGCAGCCTTCGCATCACCGCCGGCTTCAAAGAGCCGAAGCGCATCAGCAAACGACTTGTTCTTCTCATGAATGCGAGCGGCATCCCTCGTGCGACCCAATTCTTCTAACGTTTTGACGTCGGCCTGCCAGTCGCCGGAAGAAACGAAGGGAACAACTCGTTCCATACGGACGGGCCGTGAAGAAGAAGGTCGGGTCGGTTTATCGCTTCGCTCGCGACGCTCATTTCCACGCGCCGCAGGGCGGGTGTTGCGGTCACCTCGAGGGGCTTTGGCTTCGGCGGCAGAGCGCTCAGGAGCTGCCGGTACCGCCAACTCGGCCTCAGTAGGCTGACGCCCAGCGTTTTCAAAAGCCACCTTCGCGCGATCGCTCTCATTCATCGACGACCAAATCAGGCCTACCGTAAATTGATTTTCAGCCCAGGCTGCGACCTTCGGGTCGACCGGTGCAATGACCGGAACTGCCTCTACCGGAACAGCCGCCGCCTCAGCAGATGGAGTGCCTTCACTTGCTGATGGCGCCTCGCTGGCTGCAACCGGCTCAGCGGAAGTCGCGCTTTCAACTGCTGGCGGTGCTTCGCTGGGCGCGGCCGCTTCAGGAGCAGCTGCCTCTTGAGGCGCCTCAGACGCTGCTGGCTTAGCAAGCCTTTGAGCTCGCATCAGCGAGGTAATCAACTTCCCACGGGTGCCGAGATCGAGCTGCTCAACAGACTTGAGTCGCAACGGCTTGACCGCACGAAGAACCGCGCCGAGCGGCTCTTTCATGGCCACAAAGTCGCTCTTCGTCAGCGCTTTCTCGAGGGAACTCAGTTCGTTGACCACTCGGTATGACGCACCACCTGCTGCGCCTTCTTTACGATCGCGTCCACCCCCGCGCCCACCTGGGCCTCCGCGCCCTCGATCCTTCCCCCCGCCTCGACCGCCCTCGCGATCATCGAAAGAAAAGCCATTGCCGCCGCGCCCTTGCCCGGGGCCCTTCGCGTTGTTCTCGACCGTCATGACTCTCTCGCTCTTCAAAAAGTAACCCACCGGCTGAAGTGCCCGTGGCAGAAGAACGCATTGTCAGGTGAGTGCACACCCCGTCAAGGGTTTGCGCGGGGTCGATACGCCTAGAAGGCGTACTTGACGGTCGGCAGTATCGCGAAACCCATCGAGCGAGTGAGGACCATAAAGTTAAAGTTGGCCTCGACTCCCACCACAAAGTGGCGCAGCCGAGTGTAGTACTCGATGCCTGCCCCACCGGTGATCAGCACATCTTTGGTGGGAAGCAGCGCCGCCGGGCTGTAAAACACCCCACCACCACCAACGCGAACATACACCCAGGTGCGTTGCACATCTTGGGCGTCAGGCAGCCCCACCAACCGAACCTTCACTGCCACACCGGGAATGAGGGCGCCAAAGTCACCAGAGGCCGTGCCCTTCGTGCCCAGCCCAGTGTAGTCACTGAGCATTCGGTTCGCAGTAGCGAGAAAAAAGAGACTCGGAGAAACGCGTTCTCCAATGTCGACGCCCATGTCTACGCCGACCGCCTGACCTACCGAAAAATAAGAACGGGTTCCCGACGCCGCGGGAGGGTTAATCACCCCCCAAAAACCACCGCGACCCTCGAAGAAGAAACCGCGCTCAAGCTCGCGGTACGTGACGACCTTCTTTTCTTCAAGTTTGCTGGGCGCCGTCTGCGCACTCGCGAAAGACGACGCCAGCACAACCATCAAAGTGAACATGCGCTTCATGCAGGTCAACCCTACCCTCAGCACTCAAAAGGCGTTGGAAAATTTCAAGTCACTTTCTCCCCCAACTCGATCAGCCGCCTTGGCCCCCTGACTGCGCGAAGAGGAAGGGGTAAGTAACGATGACTACGCCGCCGCCCTTCGGTTTGGGGAACATCCACGTGCGCACACGACCCGCTACACACGCTTCAAGTTCTGCATTGCCGATGGTTGATTGCGCGACAGATGAAGTCGAGACCGAGCCTGTAGGCGAAATAATAAACTTCACCGCCACCTTGCCATTGAGTTTCGGGAAGCGATTCAACTGACTCTCGTAGCAGTACCGAATTTGGCCGCGATTGGCGTGAATCACCTTGCGGATGAGTTCCTTGTCGAGCGAGCCCATCACCACCGGGTCTGACGAGGTGATGCCGATATCGACGGACTTTTTGCCGTCAATCATGCCCACCCCTGAACCATAGCCGCCCGTTCCTCCGCCACGACCCTTGGTGCCAATGCCGCCAATGCCAATGGTGTCTCCCACGCCGCCGCCGCCCGACGAGGAACCTCTAAGCCCCAAGCCGCCAAAGCCACCAGAGTCGCCAGGCGCTGCACCGAACATATTGCCCATAGCGCTTTTCAATTCGCCGCCCAAACCTTGATGTCCAAAGATGGTGGCAACTCCACCGCCCGTGCTGCCGAACACTTTGGCCATCAACAAACGCGCTTGGTCTTTGTTGTTGGGATCACCCTTAGGTGCAGCGTGAGCAGAGCGCTTGGGCGCATCTTTTTTCCCCATTTGCCCCTCGTCGCCCTTGTGCTTTTGAGCGATTTCTCCTGAATCTTTTTTCTTCTCGAAACGCTGGAGAATGGGGTTCTTTTCAGGCGGCTTAATCAACAGTTTGGCAATGCGAGCCGAATTGGAATTGAGCTCGTCATCGAAGGCATCACCTTCTGCATTCAAGTTTGCCGCGCTGATGACGAAAAGGGCGGCCATAAAAAACATCAGCAAGAAAACATTGAGGACAGTGAAGTCGACGGACTCAGCGAAGGGCACCAACACGGGCTTGGGCTGAGGTTGAAAGAAGACTTCAACCACCACGCCACCGAGATCGAGCCAAGCAAAGTCTTCGGGCTCAAGGGTGATGGCATTTGCTTCCCCATCGGGCGACACCAAACCGCTTTTGCTCGCTTCATCGAAAGTCAGCGTCTCTTCGCCAAACCGCCGCTGGAGCTCACCCTTCATCTTCGAAGTAAATCGAAGCGTCGCTCCTGACTTGCCGAAGCGAACCAATTCAAACGTAGGGTTTCCGAATTTTCCGTCGCCCATCTCAAAATCAACACCGCGCGCTGAGCCCACCTTAAAATTGCGCTCAATGTTGGGGTGAAGAAAGAATTCCCCCACCATTTGATCGCCCCACAAGAAGCGCAGCTCGAGCCCCAGCGGGCCAGAACCATCACGACGCCTCGGTCGCGAGCGGACCACTGCTCCTGTCGCTTCATCTCTGACAACTTCAGGAGGTGGAGGGGGAGGTCGAACGACCACCGGAACTGCAATCTGAGTCTGCGCCTGAGAGGACACATCTTGAGATTTTTGGGGAACGACCAACGCAGGCAACACCTCCGTGGGGCTCGCAACCACGCCCACGGGCACACCAGCGGCTTCCTCAACCTTGATGGTGGTGTTTCCGACTTTGACTTCATCTCCGAATTGGAGCGGACCCTTGTTCACTCGTTTGCCGTTGACGAAAGTGCCCTCGACGCTGCCCATGTCAATGATCGACAAGCTGCCATCTGGCGCTACTTCGATGACGGAATGAATTCGAGAAACTTTCTCGTCATCGAGACAAAGATGCGCCGACGAAAGCCGGCCAATCTTGATGATGTCGCGATCATAGTCCTTCGAGACGATCAGTTCGTCGCCGCGAAAAACTCTTAGTGTGAGAGGAACAGCCACGAAGGCCTCCGGTCTGTAAGGTTGCTAACAGCTTTGGACAGCGGGTTCAGCGCCGAGTTCCCCAAACGCGTCACAGTTCACCGACAGACTGCATCACCTTATCTTTGAATTCCTCGCGAATCTTAATGAGATTCGAGTGTTTCACCTTCTTACGGGCCTCGACATATTCGCCATCGGGCTTGGTCAAATCGCCCTCAATGGTGTCGTCCTCGAAGGAATATTCTGTCTGCTTCTTATAGGTGACGCTGCCGCCGCCTTTTTCTTGGGCCCATGCAGGCACAGCCAACGCCGCAATCAGTAAACACAACGCCATTTTCATACGTTCTCCCGCTGTTCCCTTTTGGTGCCGTACAAAAAGCACTGCTTGCATGCTACCACTCTCGCGCCATTCGCAAATCTCGAAGCGGCGACATCTTCTTTCATGCCAGTAATTTTTGTGCCCAAAGGTATGGACAACGCCCACTGATGCAGCAGCCGGTCCGGCGCTACCCACCGCTTTGCTCTGCATTTGAACGGTTTATCCCCATGGCAAGGCAGAAGGTTGGGGGCAAAACCGGGAAATTGAAGGCTCAGTCTTCAGCTGATCAACTTGGCCAGCTTCATCGCGAGGCCCATGTCCATCGGCTTGAATTTCAGTTTCCCCGTCATCGCGGCAGTCTGTGCAGACAATTGTTTTGCCACGATTTTCTCAAAATCAGCAGCTGCGCAGGTGATGGTCATCTTTGATTCGCCATTAGTTCCGCTCGAAACCCAAGCGGAATCTTTGGTGCAGTCGAGGGTCCAAGTGCCGCCGCCATCACCTGTGATGTTGAAATGGACGACCGAGTTAATGTCTTTGCCAAGTTCCGGCTTTGACGTCAGCCGACTGGGAATCTCAGTTTCCAAAATGTCCTTCGTAGCCATGATGCCCTCTTTAAAAATGAGAAAATGGTGAACGTCAAAATCAGCGGCGGGACCGTAATGATCCGACCCTCTGGGGTCAAGGAATGGTCGATTCCTTATGAAGCAGCGCAACGAAATCAGCCACGGGCATCGATTTGAGATCTTCCCCGCCGTGCCGCCGAGGCGCCACAGCGTTTCCTTCGACTTCTCTGTCGCCGATGATCAAGATGAATGGCACCTTGCGGATTTCGGCTTCACGAATCTTCTTCTGCATCGACATGCCACGGTGATCAATTTCCACTCGGAAATTCTGCGCTGCCAATTGGTCTTTCAGCTGCTTGGCATGGTCATCTTGTCGATCTGCCACGGTGATAATCACCGCCTGTATGGGCGAAAGCCAGGTTGGGAAAACACCTGCGTAGTGCTCGATCAAAATAGCGATGAATCGTTCGAAGCTTCCGAAGATGGCTCGGTGCAGTACGACGGGTCGATGTTCTCGATTGTCGTCGCCAACATAAGTGAGATCGAACCGTTCAGCGGCGATGTAATCGAGCTGCATGGTGCCTAACTGCCACTTGCGCCCAATGCTGTCAGACACCACGAAATCGATTTTAGGCCCATAGAAAGCACCGTCACCTGGCTTCAGCTCATAGACGACCTTCATTCGCTCGAGTGTGTCTTTGAGAGCGGCTTCTGCACGGTCCCACAGCTCGTCGCTGCCCAAACGCTTCTCAGGGCGCGTCGACAGCTTCGCCTCATATTTGAGCCCGACCGCGTTGTAGACGCGATCGAGCAGCTTCATGAAACGAAATACCTCATCGGCAATCTGATCTTCCCGGCAATAAATATGGCCATCGTCTTGCGCGAATTGCCGTACTCGGGTCAGGCCGCCCAAAGCACCTGCAGCTTCGTTGCGATGAAGGATGTCTTGGCTGTGAATCCTCAGAGGCAGCTCGCGATAGCTGTGTTTGCCGAACCCAAAATAGACGTGGTGAGACGGGCAATTCATGGGTTTGAGCGAGAAATCATGTTCTCGGGTCTCACTGTCGAGCACCAAAAACATGTTCTCTTGGTACTTGTCCCAATGGCCGCTCTTCATCCACAACTGCTTGTTAAACAGAAGTGGAGTCTTAATTTCCACGTACCCGTCTTCATGGGTGAGCCGACGCATCCAATCGGACAACAATTGGTAAATTGCAGTGCCTTTGGGGGTCCAAAAAGCTGACCCGGGCGCGTATGGGTGAAAATGAAAGAGGTCGAGTTCTCGCCCCAGACGACGGTGATCTCTCTTCGCCGCTTCTTCACGTTGTTTGGTCCACGCTTCGAGTGCCTTTTTGTCGAAGAATGAAATGCCGTAGATTCGCTGCAGCTGCTCTTTGGTGTGATCTGCCCGCCAGTATGCGCCCGAAGACGAGAGCAGTTTGATTACGCCCACCTTGCCCGTCGAGGGACCGTGGGGGCCTAAGCAGAAATCGACCCAGTCGCCATGACGATAAAGGGTGAGCGTCTTGGCCCCTTTGGCCTCAATGTCGTGTACGATTTCAACCTTGAATTTCTCGCCCTTGGCCTCGAAGAGTTTCACCGCATCGGCAGCCAAAACTTCTGAGCGTTCGAAGGGCACATCTTTGGCGATGATTTCGTTGGCCCGTTTTTCGATCTGCTCGAGCTCTTCAGGGGAAAACGGGTGGGGTTTGCCTTCTTTCTCGCGGAAGAAGTCATAGTAAAACCCCTCTTCAATCACCGGCCCAATGGTCACCTGAGTGCCAGGAAAGAGCTGCTGCACCGCATCGGCGACGATGTGAGCGGCGTCGTGTCGAGCGACTTCGAGTGCCTCAGGGCTCTTGGTGGTGAATATCTGCAACGAGGCGTCGCCCTC
>JAYUVR010000421.1:0-7301 GCA_043753955.1 Archangium sp.
CTCGCCTGAATGCCGACGCTGGTGACGAAGAGCGGTCGCCGACTCGAGGGTCTTTGAACCTTCACAGCCATTGGCGAGCCCTTGAATGCAGTCTTCGCAATTCCGACAATAGGTGTGGCTTCCCCCAGCGCTTGAAACAAATGCGCACCCAGGCCGGGACTGTGGACCTCGTCGAGCCACACGTACCCGTCAATGACAATCTGGTCGAGCGCAGGGACACCCTCGAGTACTGCCAAAATACAGGGCAGTTCCCGCTCGAAAAAGCGGCCCGGCTGATAGGGCGCAACGGAGGAAATGTCGACCGTCCAAGAGCGATCAGCGGTTGCTGAGTCCCATCGTGGTGCCAGCACGCAGGCGGCACGAGCGCTTTCCTCTGAGTAGTAAACATCGACGATTGCCAGCATGACTTTCCCCCCTCACGTGCAGAGCACCCTTCACAGCACCCTGCTGGAGGCCACAGAGTGGAGCACAAACGGCACCATGACGAGCTCAGTGGGCGTTTTTTATAGGGTATTGAGAGCTTCACCTCGTTCGACGACTGGAGGTCATCGCGGCATTAATAGGTCGACACGGTCCGCCGATGGCTTTTTATCGGGCAAGTAAAAGCACCTTTCACAGGCTTTGCTCGAGCCCGTGAGTGGAGCGCAAAACCGCACAAGGGTGAGCTCCAAGGCGATCTTCGAGGGCTCAATCTCCTGCACTCAGTTTTGTTTTTGCCGACTAAAGGTCATCACCGCTTCAACATGATGCGTCTGAGGAAAGAGGTCGAACACCTGCAGCGCCAGTGGTGCATAGCCGGCGGCGACCAAACCTTTGGCATCGCGCGCGAGACTGCTGGGGTCGCACGCCACGTACACCACCCGCTCGACCAACAAGCCAGACGCCCATTGAGCGATGCCCGGCGCTCCTGAGCGAGGGGGATCTACTAAGAGACGATCGAAGCGCTTCGCCTCGCGCACCATGCCCATCGCCGCCTTCTCTGAATCGCCTTGCATGAAGCGAACATTCGACACGCGCCTCGCCAATGCGGCCTGCTGCGCCAATGATACGGACAGCCCTGATGATTCAACGGCGACAATCTGCGCCGCGAGCGGAGCCAGACGAAACGTAAAATTGCCATTCCCCGCATACAGTTCCAACACCGAGTCGGAGGAATGAACGTCAAGACAATCTACGGCTTGCTGCACCAGCCGCCTATTCACTTGCGCGTTGGCTTGAGCGAACCCGTCAGGGCGATGAAGCACCCCTTCTTCTTCGAGCACGGGGGAGCCGATGAGCTCGACTTGTCCCTTGCCTTCCCCCGGTACCAACACGCCACCATCGATCAACCCCGAGCGCAGTATGCTTTGAATCACATTTCGATGGCGCTCTCGAAGTTGCGCCTTGAAATGCAGACTTAACGAAACCCTGCCTTCGCATTCCAAAAGGCGCACCTCGGCGAGTTCTTTGAGCGTGCTGGTTCCTAAAAGCGCAGGCAGACGACCGGGAAAATCGGCCAAGGGCTCCGTGAGAGCGATGCACCGTTCGACCGGAATTCGAGAATGGGTGTTCCGCTCAAAGAAACCTAAAGTACCTTCTATTGGGTGCAGCACAGCACGACGCCGGTACCCGAAGGCCTCACTCGACTTGATCGCTTCAAGCACTTCGAACGTGTCACGCTGCAGACCAGCCAGGTGCTCAAGCGTCGAAAGAACGATGTGCTGTTTTTCGAGAAGCTGAGCCTCCTCAGACAGATGCATCCAATCACAGCCTCCACAGCGATCTGCCAAAGCACATGGAGGAACGCGCCGGCTTGAACTCGAAGAAAGTATCGATATCAGTTCGCCTCTCAGCGCCTTGCCTACCTCGCTCACGTCAGCCAGCACTCGCTCACGAGGTAAAGCGCCGGCGACAAAAACGGCGCGACCCTGATGCTGAGCCACGCCTTCGCCAGAATTCGATAGTCGCTCGATGAGGAGCTCGAAACGCTGCTTCAAAATGCTACTTCTTTGGCAATGCGTCTGGCAGCTCGGCGCGAAGTCGATCGACGAACCGGGCCAAGCGAGCTCTCTTGTCTTCGTCGACATCGACGAATTCCAAACCCATGCCTGCGACGTGATCTGAGCTCGGATCCGGTGGGTTGACCCGAATAACCCGCCCGGTGAGATCGAAGGGGAATGCGGCATCAGGCAGCGAGACGATCAACCGAACGATCGACCCCATTGCCAGTGGGCTTCGGGTGTTAATGAAAATACCGCCGCGGCTGATGTTCACCGCCCAATCGGTGATGAAACCATCGACAGTGCGGTAGGCAACCAAGAGCTCGTGTTGGAGACGCTCTGATTTACGAACCGGCTGCGAGCCTTTGTCATCGGACATGGTGAGTAAGCTTAGCCCTTCATTGCCTCGAGATCGCCATTGTCTTGAGATCTGAAGCTCTGCGGAGCGACGGTTGGGTTAATTTCTGAACCGATTCAACGGTCTCACCGGGGGCAAGCTCGCGCAACAACAGCCCTTCTGCAGTCACATCGATCCACGCCAAGTCGGTGCACAATGCGTGCACGCAACGCTTGCTGGTCAGTGGCAGGGTACAGTTCTTCAAGATTTTGTGGCCCCCTTCTTTGGTGGCGTGTTCCATCGCCACCACTACCCGCTTGGCGCCCACCGCCAAGTCCATCGCGCCGCCCATGCCTTTGATCATCTTGCCGGGAATCATCCAGTTCGCGAGATCGCCGTGTTCGCTCACTTCCATCGCTCCGAGCACCGCGAGATCAATGTGCCCTCCGCGAATCATGGCGAAGGAGGCCGCTGAATCGAAATACGCAGTGCCCGGCAACTCGGTTACCGTTTCTTTACCGGCGTTGATGAGATCGGGGTCTTCTTCACCCTCGAAGGGGTAAGGGCCCGTACCGAGCATTCCATTCTCTGACTGCAACACCACTTCCACGCCCGGAGGAATGTAGTTGGGAATCAACGTCGGCAAACCGATGCCGAGATTGACATAAAAACCATCTCGCAGCTCGAGCGCAACGCGTTGGGCAATTTGTTCGCGAGTCAAAGGCATAGGGTCTTCTTTCAAAAAGTGTGGCTGATTTTTCAGCTGCGTTTCCGCACGGTACGGCGCTCGACCCACTTGTTGAGCCCGACTGATTGCACCACTCGCTTGACGTACACCGACGGCACATGAATGGAATCGGGCTCGAGCTGACCCACCGGCACAATGTGTTCAGCTTCGACGATGGTGACTTTCGCTGCCATGCACATCAGCGGAGAAAAATTTCGCGCTGTTTTGCGAAAGATGAGATTGCCCCAGGTGTCTGCCTTCCATGCACGAACGATGGCAAAATCGGCCTTGAGAGGGCTCTCAAGCACATACTCATGGCCTTCGATCATTCGTACTTCTTTGCCTTTGGCCACTTCAGTGCCAACACCAGTGCGCACGAAAAAGCCGCCGATGCCTGCTCCGCCTGCTCGAATGCGTTCGGCCAAAGTACCTTGCGGATTGAGTTCGACTTCGAGTTCACCTGAAATGAACTGGCGCTCGAACTCTTTGTTCTCGCCCACGTAAGACGAGGTCATCTTTTTGACCTGTTTGTTTTTGAGCAACACGCCCAAACCCAACTCAGTCGTTCCGCAGTTATTGGCGATGATGCTGAGCCCCTTGATGCCCTTTTGCAAAATGGCTGAGATCAAATTTTCAGGGTTTCCACACAGCCCAAAACCGCCGGACATCAGGGTGCAGTTGTCAGGAATGTCTTTGACGGCCTCGGCTGCAGAAGCGACGACCTTGTTCATCTGATCTCCAATGCCAAATGGTCAGCGCTCGATCATCAGCGCGATGCCTTCGCCGCCACCGATACACAGTGAAGCGACACCCCGCTTCAAATCATGATCTTTCATCGTGTGCAGCAAAGTCACCAACACCCGCGCACCGGAGGCTCCCAAGGGGTGACCTAAAGAGACAGCTCCACCGCGAATGTTCACCTTCGCCGGGTCTAACTTGAGCAACTGATTGTTCGCCAAAGAGACCACCGCAAAGGCCTCATTGATTTCCCACGTCTGCACGTCGGCGACCGTCTTGCCCGTGCGAGTGAGCAGTTTGTTGATGGCGTCTGCAGGAGCGATGGTGAATTCCACCGGTTTACGTGCGGCGGAGGCATGGCCTACCACTTTCGCCAACACCGTCAGGTTGAGCGCCTTGGCCTTCTCGGCACTCATCAGCACCAGGGCAGCGGCTCCGTCGTTGATCGACGAAGCGTTTCCGGCAGTGACGGTGCCATCTTTTTTGAACACCGCTTTGAGCGATGGAATTTTCTCAGGCTTTGCATTCTTCGGCCCTTCGTCCTCGGACACGAGAAGAGGGTCGCCCTTCTTTTGAGGGACAGCGACGGCGACGATCTCATTCTTGAAGAGACCTTCCTTCTGCGCGCGAATGGCCCGGTTCGTCGATTCAACCGCGAATTCATCTTGTGCCGTTCGGCTCAACTTCATGCTCTCAGCGCATTGCTCAGCACACACGCCCATGGCCACGTTGTCGTACGCGTCGACGAGACCGTCAGTCATCATCGAGTCTTTGAATTCAACGTTGCCCATGCGTGCACCGGTACGCATTTGCATTGAAAGATATGGCGCGTTCGACATCGACTCTTGGCCGCCGGCGACGACGACTTCAGCATCACCCAACGAGATGGCTTGAAAGGCCTGAACGACTGACTGCAACCCCGAGCCACAGACCTTGTTTACGGTGACGCAAGGCACTGTGTTGGGCAGGCCGGCGCCGAGCGCGGCTTGCCTGGCCGGAGCTTGACCTGAGCCCGCTTGGAGCACTTGCCCCATAATCACTTGATCCACCATTTCAGGCTTCACGCCTGCCCGTTCCAAGGCTGCTTTGATGACCACCGCACCCAACTGAGGGGCGGTCATTGACGACAGTGAACCTTGAAACGCTCCCAGCGCGGTGCGCGCTGCGCCGACGATGACCACTTCGCGAGGCATGACCATGATTGTCTCCATCAAGAGAAGTACTTGAAGAGCGCTTTAACAAAGTCGCGGACGAAAGGCCGTTTTCGAAAAGTAAAAGGGTGAGGCACTTCAGTGAAAGAAGCGCCCCACCCTCGCCTACATGGCGTGTACTTCAGTGATTTACTTCTTGAATTTACCCATGACGTCGCCCAACCGAGCCTTCGACTGCTCGGCCTGCTTCTTCAGGTATTCGCGATAGTCGTCACCACCATCGTTGAGCAGGGCCTTCATCGACAGGGCAATCTTTCGATCGCTGGTATTGATGTCGATGATCTTCACTTCGACATCTTGACCCTCGGCCAAAACGTCGCGGGGGTTCTCGGTACGCTCCTCGCGGATTTCTGACACGTGCACCAAACCTTCGATGCCCGGCTCGATTTCGACGAAAGCACCGAAGTCGGTGACTTTGGTGACCTTGCCCTTAACTCGGCTCGACACCGGGTGACGCTCAGAAAGCGTGTCCCACGGGTCTTGCTGGAGCTGCTTGATGCCCAAGCTGAATCGCTCGTTTTCGACGTCGATGTTGAGGACGCACGCTTCGACCACATCGCCCTTCTTGAACATTTCGCCCGGGTGCTTGACCCGTTGAGTCCACGAGATGTCTGACACGTGTACCAAGCCGTCGACGCCATCTTCGACACCGACGAAGACACCGAAGTCGGTGACGTTGCGCACGATGCCCTTGATGACTGAACCGATGGGGTACTTGTCTTCGAGCACGGTCCAGGGGTTTTGCTCGATCTGCTTCATGCCGAGCGCGATGCGCTTCGCCTTGGGATCGATGTCGAGGACGACCGCTTCGACTTCCTGAGCCACTTCCAACATCTTGCTGGGGTGCTTGACGCGCTTGTTCCACGTCATTTCTGAGACGTGCACCAAGCCCTCGACACCTTGCTCGAGCTCGATGAATGCGCCGTAATCGGTGAGGCTGACCACCTTGCCCTTGACGCGCGTACCCACAGGGTACTTCTCGTCGGCCCGGTGCCACGGGTCTTCCTGAATCTGCTTGAGACCCAAGCTGACGCGCTCTTGCGTCGGGTCAAACTTGAGCACCACCACTTTGACTTCGTCGCCCACGTTGAACATCTCGGAAGGGTGACCCACTCGGCCCCACGACATGTCGGTGATGTGCAACAAGCCGTCGATGCCGCCCAGGTCGATGAAGGCGCCGTAGTCGGTGAGGTTCTTCACCTGGCCCTTCATGATCGCGCCCTCTTTCAAGTTCTTGAGGGTTTCCTTCTTCTGCTCTTCGCGCTGCTTCTCGAGCAGCACTCGGCGAGAAAGAACGATATTGCCGCGCTTCTGGTTGAACTTGATGACCTTGAATTCGAATTCTTTGGCCAGGTATTGATCGAGATTGCGCACGGGGCGAATGTCGACTTGCGAACCGGGCAAGAACGCCTTGACCCCAATGTCGACCTGCAGGCCGCCTTTGACCCGACCGACGATGGTGCCCTTGATGATTTCGTCACCCTTCACTGCGGCTGAGATTTCGTCCCAGATCCGCATTTTGTCGGCTTTCTCTTTCGAGAGCACGACCATGCCGGTGTCGTTTTCCCGAGACTCAAGGAATACGTCGACAGAGTCGCCTGGCTTGACGGTGACTTCGCCTTTGGCGCTGGTGAATTCAGAAATCGCGACTTGGCCTTCAGACTTGTAGCCGATGTCGACGATGGCGTACTCGCCCGTGACGCGGACGACGGTACCCTTGATGACTTCGCCTTCCTTCACGAGGCCGGTGCGACCGCCTTCCTTGATGGAGGCTTCAAACATCGCTGCGAAATCTTCTTCACCTTCAAAGCCGGCCGACTGATTGACGTTCTGCTGCATGTGATGGGTTGTCCTGGTACTGCGGAAAGGTGCTGCCACCCCGATGTTGATAATGAACAGCCCTTCATCACCCGTGGGGCAACCGGGCGATGCTGGAACACGCGCCGAAATTGACGGGTGATTGTGCGCGCATAGGCGAAAGCGCTCGAGGATGCAAGGTGAGCGCACCGGCCCTTTTGAGGGCACGGCGTCGTTCGTACACCCACATCGCAGGGTGTTCTTGCCAGGGGAAGGCTTTCGAGTCGTTTCGGCGCATGATTTTCAACAGGTTTGCATTGGCGGAAGTCGCTCCTTCGGCTGGAAGTAGCCTTTGGGGGCTCGAGGAATAGTGCGGTGCGTTTGGCATTCCTCTGTGCGCGAAGTACGACGGAGGCTTCGATGAGAAGAGTGCGTCACCTGCGGCGGCAGTGCACGTGAGTTTTTGAGTGCTCTGCTATCTCCCCACTCCCATCCTCGCCCCAGGGCGAGGG
>JAYUVR010000422.1:0-2340 GCA_043753955.1 Archangium sp.
TTGCGATGGAGGTTGTTGGCCACGCGGCGGCAAAGCAAATTGGAAAAGGAGCGATAAAGAATGCGCTCGATGCGTTCGGTATTGAGGCGCTTGAGAAAATTGCGAAGGAAGAGCTCCTTGACCCGAGTCGGGCCGCGGCGGCGGCTCGAGAATTGGCAGAACGGTATAAGCACCCCCAACTCGGTGAGCTGGGAGCGCTGAACTTTCCGGCTGATCGCGCCTTACTTGAATCGCAGCAGTGGCTCGCCAAGGCGACGGCTCTCGAGCAAATAGTCGGGAAGAATGCACTTGAGCAGTCCGCCGTGTCGGGAGCGCGGCAAGTGGCCGCGAAAGAAGTGCCCGCCCTTCGTGAAGCTGCAGAGACAGCTTTGAAAGGGGGCCAAACAACTCAAGCCGCCGAGCTCTTTGAACAGGCAGCCAAGGCAGCGAAAGAGTCATTGAGTTCAGAAACGGGGCCCTTGGCTGAACGCGCGGCTCAGCTCTATCTCAAGACAAACCCAGCAAAGTCGCAGGACCTGTTTCGAATTGCCGCCAATGAATATTCTGGCGCATTCAAGACATGGTCTGGGAAAATCGGAGAGGGTGTTCCACCCGAAATTGAAAAAGGCCTCGAGCTCTTCGCACGTGGGGCCGATTCAACGGGTTTTCTTTCGATGGTGGGAACGTGGGCCAGCAAAGGTGACAAAGCCCAGACTGCTGAGGGCGCCAAACAACTCTTTTCCCAAGTCTTGGAACAGGTTCGTCACCTTCGAAAGACAGACCCTGTGTATGGGAAACAGCTCGCCGCGACCGCTGCTCAGGCCATGAAGAAACTCGACGATTTGAGCCTCGGTGGTGGGCGTATGGCGGTGAAGTATGGGGACAACCCGATGCAGTGGAAGGACGTGCTGACGGATCTCAACTTTCTTGCGAAGCGCTAATGAGGGCCGCCTAAGCCGACCGGAGTTCCAGGCACTCTGCCCGGGTGAGACATTTCCATCGCTGAGTGCTGGCCCGCATCAGGCGAAGGTGTCTGAACAGCGAAGTCGAATGGACCCCCAGTCTTCGGCGCGACTTCTACGAAACCCTCGCGCGGCGGCGGCTTTGGCGTGGACTCGGGCAATCGCTCAGCGTGCGTCGAAGCACAGGTGAGAACTGTGATTGCGAGTGCGGCTATCAAGACAGGGGTAGGGAAGCGCTGCATGGTGTGATGGGCGCTACCGCAGTTTTACGTGAAAGGCTGAGAAATTCACCGAAGGAAGCCGGTCTCGGTCCAATACCAACTTGAGCCACTTTGAGGGCTCGCCGGTTACGGTGGCAGCGTAGTGCTGATACGCAGGCAGAAAACGTCGCACGTAATCGTCAATCGCAGCCGCGTCGAGCGCTGGTTGGCCCCCTTTACGTGCAGCCTCTTCGGCTTCTGCACGCCAGCGCAATACGTATAACGGGTCATCTGCAGTCAGACATACCATCACCTCGAGTAGCGCGTGCCATGCCTGGTAACTCACCAGTTTGTCATTGATGACTTCCATCGCTGCGTCATTCACGGGAACCGGCTTGAAGCCCAACATCCACCCTTCCAACAGCACCACGTCGAAACGGCCTTCGACATGATGTTTGTTTTGACTGCGGTCTCCACGGCCGTCAAAGGCTGACTTGTCGTACGAGGGAAGTTCGACGTCGACGCCATCTCGAAGCGCCTGCAAGGTGTGCAAGCCTAAGGGCACGTCGTGCGTCCCTGGGTAGCCGCGGTACTTCAAATAGGGGTTGTCGGGGTAGTTTGCAGCGAGTTCGAGTTGCTGCGCGTGGGGAAGATAGAAATCGTCGATAGACAATGCCAACGCGCGAATTCCTTGTGCTTCAAAAAGCTCTACCAGGTGTTTTGTCAGGGTGGTTTTCCCAGCGCCTTGCGGCGCACTGAGCCCAACCATGAGGGGGCGTTGTTCAGAGCTTGCAACCATTCGCAAAAGCCAGAGGAATATCGGTACCGTAAGCCAGTGAATGCGTTCTGCCTTGCGTGGCAAGTCGGGCAGGTGCTGTTCAAGCCACTGCGCCGCGTGTTCCCAGCGTTCCCAATCGACCGCTCCGGCTGCTTCAAGATTGAGGAAAGCGGGGCCGCGGCGGGCCAATTCAAAGTTCATAGTGCGCGAGCGAGGCGGTCGAGAGTTTGGTGCATGCTTAACGCATGAGCAGACTCCGCAGAACAGCTGGGTGTTGCTGCGCCCGTAACGTGTCCCAGGTCAACGACACCAGTGGCCGCTGTGCGCTCCACTTCAGGTCATTGAAGCCGCGCCTTCAGAAATTGAAGTGGATCGTAATCAAGATGCGCTTGAACCAGCCCTCAACCAACAGCAACTACAC
>JAYUVR010000423.1:0-2059 GCA_043753955.1 Archangium sp.
GCAACACATCTCGTTTGGCTAAAACGACGAGCCACGACTACATGCACAACCAGCGGTTGTTTGTTGCGCTTTGTTCGTGAACCAGGTCAGTGCCCAGTGAGAGGGAAGCCACACCCAGAGCAAACGAATCTAAAAGGTGCCTCAGCGACACAAGCCGACACGTGGCCCAGAGACACTTCGCCTGACCAGGCACACGTGATCTCGCTCACGTGCCGCGAGAGCTCTGACTCTTAGTCGCGAGCGAGCGGCCTATAGTGCATGACGCCTTCTGTAGGCTCAGTGGGTTGACAATGAGATTGAGGCGCAAATAAGGAATTACAAGAATATTCCCAGGGGTGAAGCAAGGGGTGCTCCTGTTATCCCGTATCAAAGGCAACACATCGCGTTTGTCGAAAACGACTGGCCACGGATTCATGGACAATCTTCGGTTATTTGTTGCGCTTTTGATGAACCAAGTCAACGCGTAATCGAGAGAGAACCCAAACCCAGAGCAAGCGTACCCGAAAGGTGCATCAGCGAGAGGACATGGCTCGTAGCCAGAGTCATCTCGCCGGGCCTGGCACAAGCGACCTTGCGTCACCCGCCTCGAGCGAGCGGCCCGTGAGTGCACGGCAACGCAAAAATGTTCCCGGAAAAAAGGCGAAGGGTGCGGCGGGCCGGCTTTCAAAAGGACTTTCCAGTATCAAAGTCAACACACCTCGTTTAGCGAAAACGACCGGCCATAAATAAATGTACAACACCGGTTGCTGGTTGCGCTTTTTGAAGCAACCAAGTCAATGTATCGAGAGAGAACCCAAACCCAGAACAAGCGTACCCGAAAGGTGAAGCAGCGAGACAAGACGACTCGTGAATCCAAAGCCACCTCGTCCGAGACCCCACAAATTAGATTCGCTCACTGTCGTGCTGCCCGCCAATGCATTATTTCCTCTGCGTCAGCCACCTGGTCACGCTCACGATACAAACGCTCAGCGAATGCGGCCGCCACCCTCGATTTGGCTCGATGGGGCTTGCCTGCGACCCACCGACTTTGAGCCATTTGGAAACTTCCCAAAGCGTGGATATCAGAATTTGTCGCGACGACCTCGAGTGCGCTCTGGAGCCATATATGCGGGAGTGCCGACGACACCCGCTGGAACTGAGCCGTCTTGGGGTGAGACAGTCGCGCCATCCACCGTGCCTCGTCAGGAGCCAGTTTCAAACTAAAGAGAGGCAGTTTGAGCACGACGTTCCGCGAAAGCTGTGGGTCGTAGGCCAAAAAAACCTCGCCGATTCCCCCTTGGCCCAATCGCGAAAGCACCAAGAATCGGCCCAGCGATTCGCCCGGCTGCGGCCCTGCGGAAGCCGTGGCGACAGGTATTGTCGGCGCCGACGTACTGGGGGGCGGAAATTCTTTCGACGCCGCCATCTGAACCACGTGAGACATATGTCGTCGGCAGTCAGCACACCCATCGAGATGCACGTCAATTCAAAGTTGCTCTTCGAGGCTCAAAAGCCCGTCGACGTACGCCCCAATGGTGTTGTTCGCCGGACAAGAACTCATCGTGCGTCAGAGGGGGTTCGCGCTCCGAGAAAGCCCATGCCACTTCATCACTGAGGGTCGCTGCCAATTGGCTTCTGCATAGGCCTTCACTTTGTCTGGCAATGAATTTCCATTGAGATTCAAACGCTGCAGCATCAACGCTAAATCGGTGTCTGCAATACACCACTGCTCAAACAACGTGGGCCGACCATGCGAGAGCAGCGGCTCAACACCTTCAACCAAACGGTCAGCCAGCTCTTTCGCGGCGGCACTCAACGGAGTTTTTGTGCGCTCAAACCAAAGCGTGCTCGTAGGCCGCTCTTGCCGAAGGGCCAAAAAATCAGTGCGCAGCCACAATTGTATTTCACGACAGGTGGCCCGTTGCTCCAACGCTTCAGGGTACAGCCGTGGGTGTTTAGGAGCAGGAAATGTCTCGGCCAAATATTCCGTAATGGCCATCGATTCAGCCAACCAAAAATCACCTCGTTGCAGGGCGGGAATCTTTTTCGTTCGCGCTAAATAACCCTTCTCAAAGGTCTC
>JAYUVR010000424.1:0-5567 GCA_043753955.1 Archangium sp.
CGCGAGCCCGCGACATCGACTTCTGACACCAAGTACGTGCCACCCAAAGGCTGCGGCTTGCCGTCGACTCCGGCCGGCAAGGTGATGCCTGTTTCGCCCGCGAAGTCGATCTTCTGACCGGTGACGAACTGCGAAGCTTCGGTCAACGACACCCACGTTTCATTCCCCGTCGAAATGTTGGTGGCGTGGAGTTCTTTCACCATCGCCTTATTCACCCCGGCGATCATCAAATTGCCCAAGCTGGTCGACAACAAGAAGAGACCCATGATGAAGCTCTTCATGCGCAAGGGAGCTTGCTTGTATGAAAATTCCAACGCGGTGATGGACACCAGCACTTCACCAGCGGTCAAGACCACATAGGCCAGAATCTGCCACCACGCGCTGACCGAAACGCCGCTTTGAATTCGTTTTTCAATCCACGCCACGATGAGGAATGAAGCTGCGGTCACAAAGAGACCGGTACCAATCTTTCGCAAAGGGGTGATTTTGAAGTACTTGCCGAAGAACGGGTAGATGCCGAAGCTGAACACGGGAACCAAGGCCAAAATGAAGAGGCCATTGACCACCTGCAGCTGAGCCGGCAACAAAACGAGGCCAAACCCTAAATTCTTATCCATCAGCGAAGACTGAGCCTGAATGGTCCAGGTGTTTCCATTGGCTTGGTCCCACAGCATCCAGAAGCAGGCGACGAAGAAGTAGATGCCCAGCAAACTGACGATCAACTTGATTCCGTTGACGCTCTTGACCTCCTCAAACCAGGCCTTACCTGCCGGAGGGACATGGGCATAACGCGCACGCCCCGCGATGAAGACCATCGTTGCCAGTACCATCATGATGGCAGGCATTCCGAAGGCCCACTTCGGACCCCACTTCGGGTCGTTGAGCAACACGGGGCAAAACCAGATGGAAATTGAAGAGCCTGCGTTGATGGCCAAATAGAAGAGCGAGAATGCCCGCTCGATGAGGTGCGAATTCTTGGCCGTGAATTGATCGCCTACGTTGGTTGAAACACACGGCTTGATGCCGCCGGTACCCAAAGCCACAAAGAAGAGACTGGCAGCCAGCGTCAGCTCGGTATTTCCAAACAAAGCCAGCGCAATACAGCCCAAGGCGTAAAAGCCAGAGAAGACGACAATGGTTCTGAATTTGCCCCAAAATACATCTGAGATGACTGCGCCCAACATGGGGAAAAAGTAAGCGCCAGACTTAAAGAGCGACTGCCATGAAGCCGCTTTTGCGTCGGTAAAATGCAGCGTCGACACCAAGTACACCGTCAGAATCGAATTGATGCCGTAGAAGCAAAAGCGCTCGGCAAACTCGTTACTGATGATGAAAGGAATGCCGGCCGGCATCTTGTTTTCACGAGTCTCCATCACAGGGAGGGCGGCGGCGGCGGTAGCGGCAGGGGTCACGCTGAAGGCTCCTAAGGAAAGGGGGCGGCGAAGGCGGCAAAACCCTTAGCACGGTCTCTACCAGGATTGACAATGGCACCTTATAGTTCGCCCGAAAGTCGCATCAGGCCAAGACGTCCGCCAAGCATTCACCTCGCCTCTGAATCCTTCGGTCGTTTCCCATAAAATCGGCTCTGCGCCTTGAGTTCGGCAATGAGGTGAGGTGCTGCGCGTGCAGGCGAGCCGGAATCAAAGGGAGGCTGTGGATCATATTCGATGAGCAGCTGAATCCCCCGGGCGGTGTCTTCTCCATGCCAACGTGCGACCAGTCGCAGCGCCAAATCGATACCTGCAGACACACCCGCTGCGGTCACAAGCTGGCCGTCTTCGACGATGCGTTCAGCGCAAGGAATTGCGCCAAGTCGCTCTAATTCTTCCATGGCCAGCCAGTGCGTGGTGGCCCGTTTCCCCGTGAGTAGCCCCGCTCCAGCCAAAAGCAACGCTCCAGTGCACACCGAAGTTGTCCAACGCACCTGCGCGTGACGGTGAGCCAAGAAAGAAATTAACTCGGGGTCTTTCATGGCCGCTGATTGTCCAGGCCCTCCAGAAACCAAAAGGGCATCGAGTGGGGGACAGGTCTCGAAAGTGGTGTCCGGTAGAACGCGCAGACCACGATCAGCGGTCACTGGAACAAGATTCTTGGCCACCAACAAACACCGGGTAGGAGAACGCGCGAAAACTTCGAGCGGCCCCACCAAATCAAGCGCCGTAAATTCAGGGTAGAGCACCAGCCCCAGTGTCTGTGGGGGTGTCGCCAATTTAGAACTCATTTGTGCCCTCGCTACACTTCGTCTGAGCGCGCCAACATACCAGCATGCCCAAGCAGCTTTCGCTCAAGCCGTTCCATCTTTCGAGCGGCTGACTTGGTCTGATGATCAAAGCCAAGCAAGTGCAGCAGGCCATGAGCCAAATACAGACCCATTTCTTGCTCTAAGGTCGTACCCCACTCACGAGCTGCCCTTCTGGCGGTATCGACGGAAATAACGATGTCGCCCAAGGGGCGAGGCCCAGGCCCCGGAAAATCGCCCGCGGGGAAAGAGAGCACATCAGTCACTTCGTCGATGCCGAAGTACTGCTTTTTGAGTTTGCGAATGGCGGGGTCTTTCACCAATGACAATGAAAGTTCACTCTCAGGCAACTCAAGCGTCTGAGCAAACGACTGCGCCAAACGAATCAGCGAGCGCGCCTGCGCCGAGCGTGACGAGCACAATACGCTCAGCATCACTTCACAACCGACAACGGCTTCATCACTTCACGTTCCGGAGGCTTGCCTCCTCCGACTGCGCCCGCGGGGTATTGCGGCCTCAGATGGTAGATGCCGTCGAGCGTGCGAGTGAATGATTCACCAATGAGATGCAAATCTCGAAGGGTCAAGTCACAGGCGTCGAGCTGCCCTTCGCTGAAGATGAGGTTGATCATCTTCTGCACCAAGACGCGAAGCTTGTCGCTGCTGGGTTCCGCCATAGAGCGACTTGCAGCCTCACAAGCGTCAGCGATCATCACCAACGCGGTCTCGCGAGATTGTGGTTTGGGCCCCGGGTAACGGAAGAGCGCCTCGTCGATGGGCTTGGCATCTTCTCGACCCTCGATTTCTTTTTGCGCCTTATGAAAGAAATACCCGACCAAGCGAGTGCCGTGATGCTGGGGGATGGCGTCAGCCACGCGCTGCGGCAACTTGTATTCGCGGGCCATTTCAAGCCCTTCAGTCACATGGCGTTTGATGATGACCGCGCTCATGGCTGGAGCGAGTTGATCGTGAGAATTGTCGCCCTTTTGGTTTTCCCCAAAATAGCCCGGGTTCCGCCCCTTGCCGATGTCGTGGTAGTAGGCGCAGCTGCGAGCCAAAAGCGAATTGGCGCCGATGGCCTCTGCCGCCGCCTCGACCAGTGAGCCCATCACAATGCTGTGGTGGTAGGTGCCGGGCGCATTGAGCACCAATTCCTTCAAGGCCGGGTGATTCAAATTGGCCAGTTCCAACAATTTCACATCAGACGCGTAACCAAAGACGCCTTCCACCAGCGGAGTGAGGGCCAATACCAAAGCCGGCAGCAAAAACGCCCCGGCCAACAGCGCGAACAAGCCACTGACCATCGCTTCAGTTCCCAGCCCTTTGGCTGCGGCCAGCTGAATGAAGATGACCAGCCCGAAACCCACCACTCCGGTGGCGAAACCCGCCCGGAAAATACCCGCTCTGTCTTTAGCGCGGCCGACGCGATCTGCCGCCACCAGGGAAGTCACCAAAGCGAACAGGAAAAATGAAAGCGAGTTCCCCAACAGCACCCCAGCCAAGGTGGAAAAAATGATGGCGAAAAAAAGCGCACCCGTTTCAGACAACACAAAGCGCACCAACATCGCGCCGGCAGCCACGGGGAAAGCGAAGTGCAAGGCCTCGATGGGAATGGCCGGGTAACGGTCATGCACCGCGTCAGCAATCAACACCCAGACATGGAGCCCTCCCAACATACCCGTTGCGAGTAGCCCCATGAATACAGCATCACGGCGAGAAGGCCGAAACTGACGCAAAGCGGCCGTGAAGAAGAGCCAGGCGCCACTGACCAAGAGCGCCACGATGCCTGCTCCACCCAATTGCGTCTGGAGCAGATCGAGCTCGCTGGTTTGCGCTCGCACGCTGCGCGTCACCAACACGTGCTGCTCATTGACCAATTCGCCATCACCGATGATGCGCTGCCCTTTTTTGACCGACACGCTGACGGGTTTGACGGCTTCCCACGCTGCTTTTCGCCGCGCTTCGGTCTCAGCGATGTTGACGGTCAAATTCGCGCGCACTTGTTTGCGCACCAAACGAAGCACCGCTCTTCGTACTGAGGTCGGTGCATCAGGCAAAAAATTACCAGGCACTGACGAGAATCGATCGAGCTCAGTGCTCACTTCGCGAAGGTCGAGTGCCCCTGGCGCAGCCGTCGTCATCTCATACTCGGTGGTGCCTCCCACAATGCGTACGGTGATGCCATTCATGTCGATGCGAGAGAGCTCATCACGCGAAGTCACCACCTTGCCGCGGTAGGCGAGCTCAATCAGCGTCATCGCGGCTTGCTCGAATTCAGGGGCGAAATGCAGGCGCGCCAAAACATCAAAATCTTCGTCATCAGGCGGCACTGCTGAGGCATCGAAAATACGACGAGCATCTTTCAAGGCTGCAAAGACTTCTTGTTCTTCTTTGACCGTCAACGCAGCGAGTTTCCGGTTGGGGTCACCCTTCGCGGTGACGGTGGCGACGATTTCCTGCATGGCGCCAAATGCTTCCCGAAGGCCGTGTTTCACCCTCGATTCAACCAGTGAGTCGTAGTCGAAGACCGGTCGAACGCGGGCTCGGGCTTCTTCGCGACGCGCCTGGGTACGCCCCTCATCGGACACGTCAAAATCACGGCTGGCCTTAAACCCCGCGACGGAAGAGGCGCGAAAGGGTCGACCGATGTCTTCTTCGGTCAATTCGGGAACTCGCTGCCCCGAAAGCCCGGGCGTCAACAAGAAGGCCGACGCCATCGAAACGCTTAAAAGCACTGCGCTTAAAGCCGCCGGTCGAGGTACCGCCAACCGTCGAGCCCACATCTTAAAACGTGGAAAATATGTGCGACCTTCAGGCATGAATGAAGGCACCCTACGTGTCCCGAGCGGCCCGTTCAAGACGCCATAAGCATTTGAAGCTTTAAAAGCGCTGGGGGGTCTTGGCTCTAGCGAGCAAGAGGAGCAGCGTTGACCAGCCACCCCAAGGAGGCTGCCCATGAAGATGATTCGCGATGTGATTGCAGAGAAGTCGCTCAAAGAATTGATCACCGTCGACCCCTCAGTTCCCATTCTCGAAGCCGCTGAGCTCATGACGCGTTGGAATGTGGGCTCGCTCTTGGTGATGAAAGACGGCCTGGTGGGCATCTTGTCTGAGCGTGACTGTGTGCGTTGCATCGCTTCGAGGCGACCGCTCGAGAGCACCCGCGTGGAAGACGTGATGTCGCGTGTCGTACGGGTGGTGCCCGGTGACTTGGGAACTGACGAATGCATGGCGCTCATGACCATGATGCGGGTTCGCCATCTGCCAGTAGTGGACGGAGGCCAAGTGCTCGGCGTGGCTTCGATAGGCGACCTGGTTAAAGAGGTCAT
>JAYUVR010000425.1:0-9750 GCA_043753955.1 Archangium sp.
AGCGATTCAACAGTCACGTGTGCTCTCCCTGGCAAAGTTTCCGCCACGAGAACTACGCGGACTGTTCAGCTTTGTCGGTCACACTTGCCGGAACAGTAGTTGGCCAGCGCATCTGGCCCGCTGGCCTTTTGGCCCTCGTCACCCAAAGAAGTCGCATGCACTATTCACGCTGACGACAAGGGCATGGAGCAAAGGGTTTGGGAGATATTCGGTAGACGGATTGGCTTCACCGGCGATCTGAAACCGCTGGCAGCGCCCTAACCTCCGTGCGAGCGATTGAGTAGGCGAGCTGTACCGCCCAGGAGATGGAGCTCTCGAACCTCTTCGAGGACTCCTCCATCTCGGCTAGCATCTCCATGGGAAAGTAGAGCGACTGCTTGCGCTCTTCGGTAGAGGCTGCAGGCATCGAAAGTGGGCGGAGCTTCTCGGCAGCTTCTCGGTCATGCGCCGCGATTAGCCGCTGGCGAGCGCACGTCCATGCGTATTGGACAATGTAGGAGATGCTTCGGTCCGTTCGAGCCGCCTCGTCCGCGATCTCCTGCAACATGGAGTCCGGGATGTACAACGTCTTCTTCAGCTTTACATCATTAACAGGGTACCTTTCGAGTTCGAACGCCTTATTCGCATATGACATGTAGACAAAGGGCGATACTCGCCGCTTCTCTTCGTATGTATAGAACTGCTCAACTGCGATATTGGCCATTTGCTGAGCAGTCGTCTCGGCATCGGAGAGGTTCTTGTCCCAGAACGGGTAAAGGAGCAGATACTCTGGCGTCGGGATTGCCACCAATGCCGCAAAGGCCTCTTTGCCGTCAGGTTGCTTGAAAACAGTACAAGGAGACAATGCAAACGCAGTAATGTAAGGAGCTTCCCCTTTGATAACCAATAATGGTTCATCAAGCCCTACGTCGAGCTCTTCGATCTCATACTTTGTTCGATTGAGTGTTCGAGTCCATGCAGCTTTGAGCAGTTCCTGTGGAGTGCCGGACCATGCATCCATCGGAAATGATTGGATCGTCGCTGGGAGGTCTAGCACGATCTCTGCGAAGAGACCGGGAGCAACCCGAACGAATGAGGCTGGCCAATTGACGTGCGTCTTCTTCCCGTCAACGATCAGTTCGTCCCCAGGATCCCGCCGAAGTCGCAGTCGAAGCTGATCAGCCAGGCTCGTCGAGTTTCTTCGGTCTTCGGTCACAGGACCTCCCGCCAATCTGGCCGCACGCGTTTGCCCCTTGGACGCTGTGCGGCTCGCTTTCCCTGACGATGTACCCGTGTCCGCCTTTCGAGCCGAAGTCGGTTGCCGGGGTGCAGCAACCAGAAGGGCCGACAAGGTGAGGGCGATTGAGCCGAGAAACACGGAGCGGGACGCTATGCCAAAGGTATGCGTTCAGCAACTACCGTCGGGCGGTGGCCTTGGGGAGTGATATGCGGCGGCAGCCGACCCCGGTCGAGTCAGCTAAGCCGCGGGGTTCGGAAGGCGAAGGCGCTTCAGTTGTCCTGGCCGGCCGATGGCTTCAGGGCAGGGCCGAACTGAGCGTTGAAGTCGGCCAGCGCTGCGCTTCGGAAGAGGTTGGCCTGAAGCGTCGCTATGACTTCGGGGCGACTGGACGCCTCATGCCTGCAGTCCCTGCACACCACTCGCGCAAAGCCCAACCTCAAATCTCCGCAGGCAAGGTACTTCTCGAATTCATTTACTACGTAGCGCGGCAGCCCGTAGCCGTCGGCGCTTCGCTCCATCGCCTCGGAAAGAAACTTCGCCAGATTCTCTCTCACCAGTCGGTACAAAGCCGTCTTCTCTGGCTCCCGACGGTGGTAGCCCACACCCAGTGGCGCCGCGGCTGCCCCAGGCCGCACCTCGTAGGTGCAACCCGCCCCGCTCCCGGCCACTGTGCCCGCCACCACTGCCATGACACCCTCGCCGCCGCCCGCCCACCGCTACGCCCTGTCCTAGGCAAACCTCACGCCACGTCGTCGACCATTTTGGCTACTTCGTTCCCATCGATCCAACTCTTGCCCGCTGAGAAATCATCTGGCGCACCCAGGTACCATCGAATCAGGAGGCCGAGCCGACTACCCACACCTTGCCCATCGGCCCGACAAACTCAACGGGCTCGACTCTCTCGACTGTCGTTGGGCCCGCACATTCGCGTCAACGCGGTCGCCGGGGCCGGTAGCGAGGTAGCGATGCCCGCCGCTCATCGCTCGTTTTCACCGTCGCTCAAAGCCTGATTCAACTCATGAGTTCCTCATTACTTCTCCACCTGCTGACTATCGGTTGGTGCGCAAGTGTTCGACGTTGCTTCGAATTGCTGATGCCCTCGATCGCAGCCACCATCAACCGGTCCAAGCTGTTTCTGCTCGGGTGAAAGGTTCCATTGTATCGCCGACCATCAAAGCCCGTGACTCAGTAGACCTCGAACTGTGGGACCTCGAACACGAGACCGAATTGTTTCGAGAAGTGTTTGGCAAGTCGCTGCAGGTGAATTTGTCGAAGCGTCGCTCAAGCACGAAGAGGTAAGGCGAGTCAGGCCACCCCGGTCATTGGGGTTCGTCCAGATGAGATTGATCTGGCGGAACTTCATCATTGCCAGCCGCACTGGGCTCTGTCTCTTCGGGGGCCTGGGTCTCAAACATGCTGACGGCCAACAATTCATCGGCGGCTTCATCAAGCTGCGTCGACTGGCCAGGCGCGGGCACCAAAGCAGGAGGGGGTGCCAAAGGGGGAAGCCCCATCGATGGACGGGGCGTGCTGGGGGTCGGGGCTCGGAGATAGGGAGGCAGCCCTGAGTGTCGTCGAGCAGCTTCGGCCAACATGCCGTGATGCCGGTATCTGCATTCGATCATCTTGTGAATGAGCAGCGGTGCGCCAGGCACTTTGCGAGCGATGAGTGCTTGAGTCGCTTTTCGCACGGCGTAGCGCACCCGGCGAATCTGAACGCGCCAGCCTCGAGGCGTCCACGTGAAGAGGCCCCACGCCGGTCGCAGATCTCCATCGCGAGGAATGCCGGCTGAAGCCACATCGGCGATCACCAGTTTCCCCACCCTTCGCCGATACGGAAAGTGCAAGTGCCCAAAGGCCATCGCCGTGGCGTCGACATGAGCCAACAGTTTTCGAATGGTGGCTTCATCGAGCGTGGGCTCGAGGGACTCTTCAAGATTTTTTGGGTTCGCGTGACAGACGAAAAGATCTTGGCCTCGCCGGGGCGAATAACGCACCGAGAAGGGCAAGGTCGCCAGGAGCTCGAGGCGAGCTGAACCGAGTTGATCTCGTGTCCATTCGAGCAAATCAGTCTTCCAGTGCTCAGGCTCGCGGTAGGCGCCGGCCAAATACAGATTCGCCAGATAGGCGTCGGTATTCCCGAGCAGCAATGCATCACAGCGATCGACGAGCAGATCGATGGTCTCAGCGGGGTGTGAACCGCGCATCGCCAAGTCGCCCGCAGCCACGATGAAATCGGGTGACTGTCGTTCGATGTCTTCCATCACCGCTTCAGCAGCGGCCAAATTTCCATGAATGTCGGCCAGCACTGCTACTCGCATCGCGGCGAACCTTAGGGCTCGCGAGGCGCTGAGTCGATCGCAGGTGACGTGGGGGACAAGAATTCTACGAAAAAAGTAGAACCCTGGCCCGGTACACTCTCGCAACGCACGTCACCATTCATCGTGGTGACCAGGTGTTTCACGATGGAAAGGCCAAGCCCTGTGCCTCCCATTTCGCGAGAACGCCCTTTGTCGACTCGGTAAAAGCGCTCGAAGATGCGGGCCACGTGTTTCGCCTCGATGCCTGGCCCATCATCCTTCACCCTCAGCTCGACCCGGTCATCGTGCCGAACAGCGTTCAATTCAACGCGCCCATTCGGAGGCGAATATTTCACCGCGTTGTCGACCAAGTTCAGCACAATTTGTTCGATGGCCCGTTGATCTCCCATCACCAAGAGCTGCGGGGGCACACTCACTTCGATAGTGGTTCCACGAGGCTTGGCTTTAGGGCGCACGGCCTCAAGAGCGCGCCAGATGGCTTCAAGTAAATCGACCGGTTTCTCAGCCAACTGAAGCTGCCGTGACTCAAGCCGAGAGAGCTCGAGCAAATCTTCTACCAATTCAGAGAGTCGTTCAGACTGTCGATGAATGATGTCGACCATCTTGGGCGCCGCCTGGGGGTCGTTTATCGCTCCTGATTGCAACGTTTCTGCATACCCGCGAATAGCGGTGATGGGTGTGCGCAGCTCGTGAGAAACGTTGGCGACGAAGTCTTTGCGAATTGTTTCTAGACGTCGCAATTCTGTGACGTCGAAAAATACCGCCGATGAGCCTCCGAGTTCTCGGCCTAGCGGTGAAACATGCACCGAAAGCACGCACGGGCGTACCGTCTCGACATTGAGTTCAAGGCGAGAAGAGAGGCCTTCCCGACACGCTTTTTGAACGGCTTGATCGAGCGGCGCACTCTGAAACAGGGCGCGAGGGCGATGCCCTACGATTTCTTGTGCGGTGTAGAGAAATTCTTTCAGCGCATTGTTGTGTTCAATCACCGTCCCATCTTCAGAAGTGATCCACACTCCTTCGGCCATGCCGTCGATGACTGCTCGGAGTACCGAAAGTTTTCGGGCATTTTCACGGCCTACAGTCGCAGCGGCCTGAACTTCGCGGGTCAAACTGACGGGGTCTTCGCCGGCTGAGATGACGATTCGAGGATCCACCGAAAGCCCACGCGCGGCCGCTGCAAAAGCCTCGGCCCGGGTTTTCCATTGAGCGGTGAGTTTGGTTGCGGCGACCCAGGTACATGCCGCAGCGATGCTGCCCAGACACAGCGCCTGAAACACCGACGTGGTGAACACCAAGGCAAGGGTGGTGAGGGCGATGAATGTACCCCACGCCCAGAGGAGCGCGGGGTCAAGACCTGAAGAAACAGTGTCAGTTCGAGGCACGCTGTTTAAGAGGCCAACTTGTAGCCCACCCCACGAATGGTTTCGATGACGTCGCCCGCGGTGCCTAGTTTTTCTCGGAGCCGTTTGATGTGCGTATCAACCGTGCGGGTGGTGATGTCAGCATCGATGCCCCAGACGTCAGAGAGCAGTGTTTCTCGGGTCTGCACGCGACCTGGTCGCTCGAGAAAAGTCTTGAGCAGTTTAAATTCGAGGGCGGTCAGTACCACCGGCTTTCCCTGCACGCGCACTTCATGCCGCTCGACGTCGAGATGTATTGCGCCTGTTCCTAAATTGGAGGCTTCGCTTGGTGCGCCATCACCGTGGCGGCGCAGCACCGCTTTGACCCTGAGGAGCAATTCTTTTACCGAGAACGGCTTGACGACGTAGTCATCGGCTCCCAGTTCGAGCCCTTTGACCCGGTCTCCTTCTTCGCCACGTGCGGTGACCATAATAAGAGGAGTGTGCCTGGTGTTGCCTTCGCGCAGCAGTCGAGCCACTTCTGCGCCCGAGATGTCAGGCAACATCAAATCAAGGAGCGTCAGTTCAGGTTTCCAGCTCTTGGCGCGGCCGATGCCGGCGGCCCCAGTGCGTACGACTTCAACTTCGTGCCCATCGGCGCGCAGGTTGTATTCGAGCAAACTGCCCAGGTCTTGCTCATCTTCGATGACGAGTATTCGGGCCATGGGCCGCTTCCTACCGTATGTTGTGAGCGAAGAAGTTGCCTAGGTGATTTGACTCGGGTTGTCATGATCGGTTAGGTTCCGCCCCCTTTCGCAGGACGGCCTCTAATTGCTTGTAAAGATTGAAGAAATCAAAGAACCCGGGCTCAAACGCACAGAGCCCATCAAGTCTGAAGTGCTCAATGCAGCGCTGGCAGATTCGGGAGGGTATGCCTTGGTGGGCTCGACGCCGTTGTCGGCGAGCTTCCAAAAGGTGTCAGGGCGAGTCTTCGTGCAAGGGCATTTTTCGGCGGAGCTCGCTGCCCCTTGTAAGCGGTGCACCAAAGAAGTGCCTGTACCGCTCGACGTCGCTTTTTCATTGAGAATGATTCCCGAACCGCCTGCGGCTCGGGCAGATGATGACCTCAAAGGAGAAACGAAGGGCCGAGGTAAACGTCAGAAAAAAGAAGATGACGGTCAAAGTCCGATGGCCTCGTCCTTCGAGCTCGACGAAATTGATGCAGAACCGTTCGATGGAAGGACGATCGATCTGGACCCAGTCGTACGTGAGCAGGTATTGCTGGCGCTACCGGTAGCTGTGCTGTGCCGAGATGACTGCCAGGGGTTGTGCTCTACCTGTGGGCAAGATCTGAATGAACAAGAGTGTGGTCACGGCAAAACGAAAGAAGTCGATGTCCGTTTGGCGAAGTTGAAGGACATCAAACTGAAGAACTAGCAGTCGAAAGGATAGAAAAGTTCCATGGGCGTTCCTAAAAAGCGTACTTCCAAAATGCGTCGCGACATGCGCCGCTCGGGCAACAACAAACTGAAGACTCCGGTGCAGTTGAACGCGTGCCCCAATTGTTCGGCTGCAGTTCAGCCGCATCGGGTGTGCCCGGCCTGCGGTTTCTACAAGGGTAAGAAAATCTCTGAAGGTTCTGCTGACTGACCACTTCAGCGGTAGACACTCAACGTCACAATGTCCTGGCGGGCAGGGTGCTGCACGCCGGGCATTTGTGTGTTTTTTGGGAGATCTACAGACTGCATCACGAGATTTACGCCGTGCGAAAGTTGCTACGCGGTGACAGATGCGGCGCTTGTAGGTAGAGGGGTTACCGATGCGCGCGCAGATCATCGGTACGGGTAGCTACGCCCCCGAGAAGGTGATGACCAACCACGATCTTGCGAAGATTGTGGAAACGTCTGACGAATGGATATTCGACCGCACGGGTATTCGAGAGCGCCACGTCGCTGCTGAAGGCGAAGTGACTTCAGACATGGCTCTCAAGGCGTCAATTCGTGCCATGGAAATGGCTCGCACTCGCCCCGAAGAACTCGACCTCATCATCGTCGGCACCATTTCCCCCGACATGCCCATGCCCGCATGCGCTGCTTTTCTGGCGCATAAACTCGGGGCCAAAAAGGCATTTGCTTTTGACGTGTCTGCGGCCTGTGCCGGTTCACTTTTCGGTATGTCGATAGCGGCTCAGTACATTCAAAGTGGTGCGGTGAAACGGGCCCTGGTGGTCGGTGTCGAACTGCTGACCAGCATCGTGAACTGGGAAGATCGAAACAGTTGTGTGCTTTTCGGCGATGCGGCAGGCGCGATGGTGCTGGGGCCTTCTGACGACGCTGAACGAGGCATCTTGTCGACGCATCTGCACACCGATGGGTCGCAGACCGATATTCTTTGCATTCCCGGTGGCGGCTCGAAGCAGCCCTTGAGCGAAGAGGTGCTGAAGCAGAAGTTGCACAAGGTGTCGATGAATGGCCGTGAGGTTTTCAAGTTTGCGGTGCGAGCGTTGACCGATGCGGTCAATGAGGCGTTGGCGTTTAACGCGATGAAGGCTGACTCGGTGACTCACGTCATCGCGCACCAAGCGAACATTCGTATCATTGATGCGGTGCTTGACCGCCTAGCCATCTCGAAAGAGAAGGCGTGGTTGAACATCGATCGCTTTGGAAACACCTCATCAGCGTCGTTGCCGATGACGCTCGACGAGGCCAATCGAGCCGGGCGGCTCAAGCCCAACGACACCATCGCCATGATGGCCATTGGGGCCGGCATTTCTTGGGGCAGTGCTGTTGTTCGTTGGTGAGGACACTTTCACATGAGCGTCGCATTTATTTTTCCAGGTCAAGGCAGTCAAACGGTGGGCATGGGCAAAGCTCTGGCCGCGGCCTTTCCTGAGGCTCGAGCCGTATTTGACACTGTTGACGACGCGCTCAACGAAAACCTGTCGAGGCTGTGTTTCGAAGGCCCCGATGAAGCGCTTCGGTTGACCGCCAATACCCAGCCAGCGATTTTGGCCACTTCAGTGGCGGCGCATGCTGTGTTGGCCAAGCGATTTACTCAGGCGCCCGCTTTCGTCGCCGGGCACTCGTTGGGTGAATATTCAGCGCTGGTGATTGCTCGCTCAATGACCTTGGCTGACGCAGCGCGAGCCGTACGCGCTCGAGGCGCTTTGATGCAAGAGGCGGTGCCGCCAGGCGTTGGAGCGATGGCGGCCGTACTCGGGCTTGCTGCACAAACAGTGGCTGAAATCTGTGTTGAAGCGGCGCAAGACGAGGTGGTCAGTTGTGCCAATTTGAATGACCCATTGCAGACAGTCATTGCCGGTCATACCGGTGCCGTACAGCGTGCGAGTGAACTGCTCAAAGCTGCAGGGGCCAAGCGGGTGTTGCCCTTGCCCGTCAGTGCCCCTTTCCACTGCGCTTTGATGCAGCCCGTGGTGGCCGGTTTAGATGCCGTGTTGGGCTCGTTTAAAGATCCCCGCGTACCCGTCATCGCCAACGTCGAAGCCAAGCCCAACAGTGATGGGAACCAAGTCAAAGCCTTATTGCTTCGCCAGGTGACGGGCTCAGTGCGCTGGGTCGAAAGCGTGCAGGCGATGGAACGAGCGGGCGTAACTCAAGTTATCGAAATGGGCCCTGGTCGAGTGCTGTGTGGCTTGGTCAAACGCATTTCGAAATCGATTGAGTGCTTCAATGTCGAAGACCCAGCCAGCCTTGAAAAGACCTTGCTTGGTTTAGCTGCCCCTCTCGCCACCCCCGCCGCCAGCGCCACTGAGGCAGAGCGTCAGCATGCATGATTTTGCGAACAAGGTTGCTTTGGTCACTGGCGGTTCCCGCGGCATCGGGCGGGCCATTGCACAGCACTTGGCCAAGCGTGGGGCGAATGTGGTCATCGGTTACGCCGGCAACGAGGTGGCTGCGAACGAGACCGTCAAAAGCATCGTCGACGCCGGCGGTCAGGCGAAGGCGCTGCGCTTTGACGTGGCTGACAGCGAGGCGTGTAGCAAAGCGGTCGACGAAGTGGTCAAAGACTTGGGCCGGCTCGATGTGCTGGTCAATAATGCAGGGGTTGCCATCGACGGGTTGTTGATGCGTTTTAAAGACGCCGATTGGGACACCACCATCGATACCAACTTAAAGAGCGCGTTTATGCTCATGCGAGCGGTGGCGCGGCCCATGATGAAGCAGCGCGGTGGGGCGATCGTCAATGTCTCATCGGTGATTGCCGAGATGGGCAATGCGGGGCAGGCGGCCTATGCAGCGTCGAAAGCAGGGCTTTTGGGGCTGACCAAATCGGTAGCTCGAGAATTGGCCAGCCGAAACATTCGGGTCAATGCCGTCACTCCAGGGTTCATCACCACCGATATGACTGCGAATCTGTCTGCAGAACTGAAAGAGAAGATGGTGCAAGCCATACCCCTCTCTCGAATTGGAAATGCTGAAGAAGTCGCCGGAGCAGTCGCTTTTCTGGCTTCAGACGCCGCTTCGTACATCACGGGCGAGGTGCTCAAGGTAAACGGCGGCATGTACATGTAGTTTTTTACGCATTGGTGGCGCTCGCACCCTGTGGTACGCGCGTGCCAATTCACACCCAGTAGTTCTACACCAGAAGGAACATTTTCAAATGACGGCCACCAACATCGAAGCCAAGGTCAAGTCGATCATCGCTGACCAACTCGGAGTCAGCGAAGACGAGATCAAGATGGAATCTTCGTTTATCGAAGATCTCGGCGCCGATTCTCTCGACATCGTTGAACTGGTGATGGCGATGGAAGAGGAATTCGAAATCGAGATTCCCGACGAAGAGGCTGAGAACATCAAGGCCGTCGGCGACGCCATCAACTACATCACCGCTCACAAGAAGTAAGCGC
>JAYUVR010000426.1:0-9460 GCA_043753955.1 Archangium sp.
GGTAACCCCAGACACGGTCATCTTGGAACACGGCGGGAAGCCGTTCGCTCTACCCAACGACTATGTCATCGCGTGTCTAGGTGGCGAGGTGCCGACGGAATTTCTCACCAAAGTCGGGGTGGGAATGACCAAGCTTCATGGTGAAGCGCTGGGCGCTAAAGCACGACGTGGGAGTGCTCGACAGGAAGAGCAAGAGAGAAAACATCGCAGACTTTCCTTTGGCCTCTTTGTCATTGGAACGCTCATCGTCGGCGGCCTCTTCATCGTGGGTGGTGACTACTACCGTCTCTCTCAGCCCGAACGGCTCACCCATGCGGCGCACCGATTTCTGAGGCCTGCTGGCCCGTGGGGGCATGGGGTGGGCATCGTCGCGACCCTCGTGATGATGTCGAACTTTCTGTATGCATTACGCAAACGTTGGGGCCGGTTGAAGGGCGTCAGCACCATTCGAACCTGGCTCACCTTTCACCAATTCGTCGGCTTTTTGAGCCCGCTGGTGATTGTTTTTCATGCCGCATTTCAGTCGAACAATCAATTGGCGACATTGACCGCAGGGTCGCTTGCCATTGTCGTGCTCACTGGAGTGATCGGCCGATTCATCTACGGGATGGTGCCGAGCGGGGAAGGTCGCTCAGGTGAACTCGACGAGCTCTCCCGGCGCTGGCAGCGACTTTCGGGTCAGCTCCAGACTGCCGCGGCGGCACTCAAGGTGCCAGACCATGTCATGTCTTTGGTTTCCTCCGTCGCCGAACGGCCTCGAGAAGCCTCGCTCAGTACCTATTTGCTGCACATGCCTAAACAGCGCATTGCTGATGCCAAACACTTAAGAGAAGTAAAACAAGACTTCCCCTCTTCGGCGCACGCCAGGGAATTTAGTGCGTCGTTTCATCAATTGCGTCTGCTTCAAGCGCAAGTGTCATTCTTTAGGTCTCTTAAAGGTTTGCTTTCGGTTTGGCGCGTCTTCCATGTGGTGCTGGCCATTCTTTTGGTGGTGCTTATCGCCGCACATATTGGAGTGTCTCTCTTCTTGGGCTACCGATGGATTTTCACTTGAGAGCCTGCCTTCTCGTTGCGTGGTTTGGTTTGACCAGCGCAGCCTGGGCTGACCTCTTTTCGCCAGGCGAACTGGCCAAACCCCATGCGCAGCTCAAAGGCCTTTCGCAGTGCACCCAATGTCACCCCGCGGGAGGGCAACTCAGTCAAGGCACCTGTCTTCAATGTCATGAGGAATTGGTGGGCAAAGTTCGCAAGGGCGAGGGCTTTCACGGTCGAATTGCCGATGACAAACGAAATTGTGAACAATGTCATCATGAGCACCAGGGCGCTGATGCGCATCTTATTGATTGGGGGCCAGGCGGCGAAAAAGGTTTCAATCACGAACGTACGGGTTGGGCATTGAAGGGCGCCCATGCCGGCGAAAAATGTAAGTCGTGTCACGAAAAGCGACGCATCGTGTGGCCGACCGCGATCAAACTTCTCGAAGCTCGCCCCCATACGTGGCTGGGTTTAGGTGACGGTTGTATCGACTGCCATTTTGATGAGCATCGCGGCCAGCAAAAAGAAGACTGCGAATTCTGTCATTCGGAAAAAGTGTGGAAGCCTGCGCCTCGCTTTAATCATGCCGATACCGCGTATCCACTCAAAGGAAAACACAAGAAGGTCAAGTGCAGTGGCTGTCATGATTCAGAGACTGACTCAGAAACGCATGCCTTTCCCACGCCGAAGAGCGAGACCTTCATGCGTTTTGCCCCTGTCGACCATCGCAGTTGTCTCGACTGTCACAAAGACGCTCATGAAGGTCGCTTTGGGTTGCGTTGTCAGAGTTGTCATACTGTCGAAGGGTGGAATCTGGTTCGCAATGTTACTCGTGAGCGTTCGTTTCACGAGAAAACCAAATTCCCTCTCAAAGGTGCCCATCTCGAAGTTGAATGCGTGGCCTGTCACGGGCCCACGCCTGGCCGGCCTGCCAAGTTTAAAGGGCTTGCTTTCGAGTCGTGTTCCAATTGTCACGTCGATGCTCACCTGGGTCAAATGAGCAGTAATGGGCAATCGCCAGATTGTGACACCTGTCACAGCGAGCAAGGTTTTCAACCCCCAAAGTATGGCCTCGCGGAACATGCCAAGAATCGATACCCCCTCGAGGGCGCGCACCAGGTGGTGCCGTGTAGCGCCTGTCATCTGCAGACCACGGCACTGAGCGCAAAGATTCCCAAGGCATTACTGGCAGACCTGAAGAAACGAAAGCGAGACGAGTTGTTCAGTCGCGCACTGTTTGACTGGACCAAGCCGCTGACGCGTTGCGAGTCTTGCCACGCTGATGTTCATCAGGCGCAATTCAAAGACAATACATGTTCGAATTGCCATCAAGTGACTTCATTTCATCAGGTTCGCTTTGACCACCGACAAGACTCTCGTTTTCCTTTGGAAGGCGCGCATCAAGAGGTGAAGTGCGAGAAGTGTCACTTTGCTTCAGGGCCGAAACAGGTGGTTGTCTACAAGCCGCTCGCACGCACCTGCCAGAGCTGTCACCTCGATGTGCACGCCGGTCAATTTGCGAAGGGTTCGATGCCCACGAAATGCGAGAGCTGTCATCAGGTGTCGAATTGGAAGAAGCCCCTCTTTACGCATGCGCCACCCTTCACTGATTTTGTACTCGACGGTCAGCACCGGTTAGCAAAGTGCGAATCGTGTCATCGAAAAGTGGAAGTGGCCAAGGGGGTAGCGGTGGTTCAGTACCGACCGCTCCCTCGTACTTGCGAAGGGTGTCATTCAGACTTTCATCGAGGTGGTTTCCAGGGGTTTGAGCCATGAGCTGCTTTTGGGTTGCTTTGATGCTGGCTGCGAGCCCTGGTGACAGTCCGCAAAAGTCTCGGGTGGGTTTGGTTTTGCCAAAAGTAGAAGGACGACAAAAGGCGCATGACAAAGGCACCGCCTGTGGAGCATGCCATTCCACCACGTCGTGGACGGACGTTCGATTCGACCACAAGCGCACGGGTTTTGAGCTGACAGGAAAGCACGTTCGCACTGGGTGTAAGGCCTGTCACACCACCAATTTTGTCGCGCCGTTGGCGCATACCTGCAGCGCCTGTCATCGCGACGTTCACGCGGGCGAGCTTGGAGCCCGTTGTGAAGGGTGTCATGAAACCAGCGACTGGCGCACGCGCTTTGATGTTGATGCGCATCGACGCACGAATTTCCCGTTGCTGGGCGCCCATGCCGCATTGCCTTGTGTGGAATGTCACGCCGAGGCGCGAGAGCGAAGATTTTCTCGTGCCGTTGTCGACTGTCAGCAATGTCATCAGGCTGATGCGCAGCGGACTCAAGGGCTTGATAAACCAGTCAACCACGTCACCTGGGGGCTTGAGCAGCGGCCGTGTCGTGAATGCCACAGCCCGCTCTCATTTCGACCCGCACTTTTTCCCATTCATGACACGTGCTTTCCGATTTCAAGCGGTGCCCACGCGGGCGTCGCCTGTCTGGGCTGTCACTCAAGCTTAGAAGGGGTGGGCACTCTCGTGGTGGGAACGTGTCGCACCAACACCGCACGGTGTACTTCGTGTCACACCAACGATGGCGCTGGTGCAAGTCGAATTTCCTTCACGGACCAGCAGCATGAAGGGGTGGGCGGTTATCAGTTTAGAGATCGCCGCTGTTACGACTGTCACTACCCCACCAGCACCGCCATGCCATGACCTCTTCTGCGTCCCCACCTTCTTTGTGCGGCTGGCATGCAAAAGACTTTCAAGCGTGTCTTGTTATTGTGTGCGCGCTCGGAGCGTCATGGGCGTGGGCGGAAGACCAGCGTTCCGGCAGGCCGGCACCCGTCGTACAAAAAAGAACAGTGAGCAGGCCAGTTCGTCGGGCGGCAGTAGACCCATTTGGCCGCGTCAGTTCAGTGACAGCCGAGTTTGCATTTCTCAATCGAGGGAGCGCAGATGGGCTGAACAAGGGTCAAAATATTGCTCTTACTCGCAGCGGAAAGCCGTCGGGGAAGTGTATTGTAGAAGCCGTTTCTGAACACTTCGCCCGTTGTGTCGGCAGCGCTCTGAGTGCAGGAGATATATTTCCGCTCTCTCGCAAAGGAGAACCTGGCGCGTCTCCTCCAAGCCCATTCCCGAGTGAAGCCGAGATGCAGCACCGCGCTGCTGCCGTGGAAGCACTGCAGTGGCAGCAAAGAGAATTTGATGCCTCGAATTCACAGGGCACCAGCGCGGGCCCTCGATTCGAAGCATTTCTTTCACATACCACTTACGGAAACCCGGGCTCAGCCAATGGCCCCTTCGGGGTACAGCGTCTCGATGTGGCCGTCTACGATGTCGAAGTATGGAAAGGCTTGCGTGCATCAGTTGACGTCAGTGCCCTGAATTTTAGTGCTCGGCCGGCCAACAGCCGAATGGTGTACCAGACGACGCCCGTTTTTTTGGTGCGCCAATTGGAACTCAGTTTTCGCCGCGCTGATATTCCCTTTTCTGCTGCCTTGGGTCGAACCTGGTTGCGCGCTTCGGCGGGTATGATGGTGGTCGATGGTGCCCAAGCCGCATGGCAATTGACCCCCGCCTTCGAACTGGGTGCTTATGGGGGGCTGCTCCCCGACGCCGCTCGCTTGTCCATCACCCCCTCTCAATGGGCGGCGGGTGCATTTGGGCGATTGAGGTACGCTCAAGGCAGCGGTGCAACGGCGAGCGTGGTGCAGCTTTCCGCTCGAGCAGGCTTTGCTGTGCGCGACGCCTTGGGAGGGCGGGGTGAACTTGGACTAACCGCAAGTCTGTGGCGTGGCCAACTGGCCGATGCCCAGGCGAGCGTTGAGTTGGGTTTCGGTCAAACGCAAGCTCCTGCGGGCGTCGATGCGGCTCGCCTCGACTTGGGGTGGCGCCCATTTGAGACCCTGCGAGTTTTTGGAGCGCTTCGTTATCGAGGGCTTCCACTTACGGGGCTGACTGAAGTGGGTCTTATCTCGCCGGGCCAACGCGCCGTTCATTCTGATGGAGGCTTGAGTTTTGAGATCAAAGAAGGGCTTCTCGTCGGCGCTCAAGGTGGGCTCGCGAGTGACTTTGTTTCAGGCTTGCTGCAAGCACGCGTAGGTCCTGAGATTTCATTACCTCACCTCTTCGGTACTGTGTTGGGGGTCAGCCTGGGGTACCTCGAGGAGTTCGGCTGGCTCAGAGGTCGCCATGGGTACGCACAACTCAATATTGCCCCTGCTCAGTTTTTTCGACTTCTGACTCGAACCAGTTGGTTTCAACAGCAGTGGTCGACCCAAAGTGCAGGGCTGGCCGGCAATGAGTTGGGTGCATCAGTAGCGCTTGAAATCACGCCGTGGCGCTTGCTGAAAGCGCGCGTCGTGGTGATGGGGCGACTGCCCCTGACGGCGCTCGCATCGCCCTTGGGGAGCATCGGTGTACAAGTGGGTGGCGGTTTCTGAGACAAAAAGATACGAGAGCGGCTCGTGTCAAAATCAATCGTCCTCGGAATAGTGATGTTTGTTTTGGGCCTCGGGCTGGGCAGGGCCAGTCATACATTCAGTCCGGCCAGAGCAGCCCAACCACAGCCAGTTCAAGCGGCGCCAGATACGCTTCGTGGCACCGTGGCTGAAGTGATTCAAGTGCCGCAATACAGTTATCTCCGCCTCGAGTCGGGGGAATGGGCGGCAGTCGCCTCGGCGCCTTCACTCGCCGTAGGTCAGCTCGTCGTTGTGCATATTGAAGATGAGATGAAAGATTTTTCGAGCCCCACGCTCAATCGCACTTTTGCTCGAATTTGGTTTGGCGAATTAGAAGGTGCCCCTCGAGCGGCTCGCCCGAATATTCCCCCGCCAGCGCCCGAGATGAAAGCCGCTCTGCAAGCCGTGGAATCGAGTGGCACGCTGACCTTCAGAATCGTCGATATTTTCACCGAGCGGGCGGTGCTTGCCGGCAAGCGAGTGAAGGTGAAGGGCACCGTCGATCGCGTCAATTTTGTACAAGGAGTGTACTATGTACATCTCAAAGATGGGACTGGCGCGGAAGCCGACAAGACAGACGACTTGTTGTGCATCAGTTCAGTTGAAGTGACCAAAGGCTCACAAGTGACGATGGAAGGCGTCATCGCCCTCGACAAAAATGTGGGTATGGGGGTGAACCCTGTGGTTCTCGACAGCGCTAAACTCTCGGGGAGTTAGTTGAGCTATTGCACCACCGGCACCGTCACCGGGTCGTGGTCATTTATTTGAACGGTGGCCTCGCCTAACCTTAGATCGCTCGAACGTGAACGCCGAGATCAGTGCAACGTGAACGGGGCCTCGTGTTCACGGTCAGCGTTCCTTTTCGCGAGAGACACTTCTTGGCCATGGGTTGCTCCTTCTCAAAGCCAACGGGTACCGATGAAACCGATGGTACTGGTACCCTTCGGGGCCGGTGGTGACAGGAGGCAAACGCTGCGTCTTGGGAGCGACCGCGCAACTGAAAGAGAAGACAAAGCCAGGCTTAGAAACGTGGCGGGTGCTAGATGGGCTGCCTAGCCCAGGAAATTCTGACCCGTCTTGGACTGGCTCGCCCACGTCAGTAGGCAGTCGCCTTCCATGCCCTTGTCGTCGGCGTGATTCCCGCCTGCCCTGCCCGTACGCACCTGGCTCGAAGCGGCGTATTCAGAGGACCCAGTTTGGCTTTTCTCTACCTATTCCAAAGTGAAAACACTCGAGGGCTTCGCTTGGCGAGATCAATTGTAACTCGTCGCCGAGGTCCTATGAACAAGCCGATAAACAAAACACACGGAATGAGCAGCTGAATAGCCGCGCCAATCAACTTTAGTCTCTCGCTGTGAAATGTTTAAGACACGCATCGATCCCATAATAGGCATTGAGAGGCCCATCATCACAACGATATGCACAGGGTTCGGCCATCGGCCCACAATCGAAATCGATCCACCTGCTGAATATGTCGGAGCCTTCGCGAAGTACTTCATGTTGGCCAACCTTTCATTCATCAAAATGAGCGAGCTCGACCAGACGAGGTCTCAAGCAACGTCCTCTGTGATGACGTTCGCTCAATTGGGAACGCTCGATGTCATCATTAAGTACGTTGTTAGAGATCAACGCCCCCCACGCGCTCGTCAAAAAATGTGCGCTCTTAACGATTTGTGAATGTCGGAACTTTCCGCTCCCAGGCGGCCCTTTGCCGAGCATCTCAAACGATGGGCTGAACACGCAGGCTATGTCAGATCATTCCTCCCCCGAGGCCCGTTCATGGCGTGAGGTTCACCCCTATCGACTTGACACCTCTATCGGTAAATAAAGAGAGGGAATTGAGGCGGCGGCGAGTGGGCGTGCATTCACCAACCACGATGCTGACCAATCAAATTCTTGCCGGCAATTTTTTGCCTCGATAGGCAAATTCGTGCTCCCCATCGATGCACCACCCCGAAAGATATCGTTCTCTCTGGTGGCGCAGGAGTCTGAACGCTATACATTTGGTTGATGCATAAATTAGACATCAAAGAAGGTAGACGTTGTAGAGCTGTTTGGGTCTTCTTTTTGATGATTGCCTTCGCAGCATGTCGTCGTGATTCCCAGCTGACAAACCCTTCTCCAAATGAAAACCCTTCTCCAAATGAGTTGAAGGTAGACGTAGCTACACTGACTTTTCCGCCGACAGATATTGGGAAGACCTCAAGGCTGTGGCTGAATGTTTCGAATATTAATGAAAGAGCGATTTCAGTTGAAACATCTACAGTCTTGCCATTTTCCACGCCGCAAGCCACGTGGGATATTGCTGCCAATGGCACCGAGAAAATAGCCGTCGACTTTACGCCGCGCGCAGGCGGCATGGCTTCTGCCACTTTAGCCATACAAGATTTGACTGTTGAGTTGCAGGGGGAAGGCATTGTTGTCCCTTCAGAAGATTTCGCGCCTGAATGGGTTCCCTTTGGCATTCCTGGTCGAGTGGGCCACGCAATGGTTTACGACGAGGCTCGGCAACGCGTGGTGCTTTTTGGCGGTGCAGACCGCAGTGGGCTCCCCGTTTCAGAAACCTGGGAATGGGATGGTTCTACTTGGGCGCGGGTGAGGTCGGCCACATTCCCCTCGGCAAGACAGGAGCATGCCATGGTCTATGACAAAGCCCGGAACCGAGTTGTTCTCTTTGGAGGCCAAGGGGAGAGCGGCGGCGATCTCTCTGACACCTGGGAGTGGGATGGGAGCACCTGGGTGGAAATGAAGCCCGCTGGGTCGCCTCCTTCAAGACAAGGGCACGGCATGGCTTATGACGAAGCTCGCGTGCGTGTCGTCGTCTTCGGAGGTGAAGGCATGTTCAAGTATTATGACGATACTTGGGAATGGGACGGCTCGAATTGGGTGCGGTCCACGCCGGCAATGTCACCACCGGGGCGACAGCGCCATGAAATGGTGTACGACAAAGCCCGGAAACGGGCTGTTCTCTTCGGAGGACTGGGCTTAAACGGCTCCCTCTCTGACACCTGGGAGTGGGATGGCACCACTTGGGTAGAAATGAAACCCACTCAATCACCAGAGCCAAGGCAGATGCATGCCATGGCTTATGACGCAGCTCGCTCGCGTGTCGTTCTCTTCGGAGGTGAAGGGCAAGACGTGGACTCTCTTCAGACGTGGGAATGGGACGGTGCTACCTGGTTCAAAGTCGCCCTGCCGAAGCCCCTTCCGGCGAGCATCAACCACGCCATGACGTATGACATTGCGCGGCAGCGCGTGTTTGTTTTTGGAGGGCTTGATTCAGACGGTTCTCTTGGTGGCAGTTCTGAGAGCTGGACATGGGACGGCATGACGTGGAAACAAATGCCTCAGCCGAAAGGGCCAATTCAATACAATGGTACGAAGATGGTTCATGACGAGGCCCGGCGGCGTGTGGTCCTCATTGATACAGCGCGAACTGAAAACGGTGAGCCACCTCAAACCTGGCAGTGGGATGGCGCGGCCTGGGCGCGGGGACCCCGAGCACCTGGTGTTGCGGCGGGTGCATTCTATCTGGCCAACGATACTGTGCGACAACGTGTAGTTCTCTTTAGTGTTGGTACAAGAACTTCTGCATATGCACCCAACACTCACGAATGGGATGGCACGACCTGGGTCTCGCATGAGACGGCGGTTTTCCCCTCAAACCTGAATAACCACGCCATGACCTACGACTCTGCGCGACAACACACAGTCGTGTATGAGGGAGAGGCTGAACTCAATGTTTCCAATACCTGGCAGTGGGACGGCACCAAGTGGACTCAGCTCAAGCCCGCTCTTTCGCCTCCCGCTCGCTCGAACACGGCAGTTGCATACGATGCAGCACGCCAGCGCGTTGTCCTTTTCGGGGGCCGGAGAACCCTCGAAGTTCTTTCAGATACATGGGAATGGGATGGAGCCAACCTACTGTTCCGGCAAGTGTGACCGACAAAGCTGAACAGTCCGCGTAGTTCTCGTGGCGGAAACTTTGCCAGGGAGAGCACACGTGACTGTTGAATCGCT
>JAYUVR010000427.1:0-18570 GCA_043753955.1 Archangium sp.
TAAGATGTGCGCGGCCCGCACGTCGAAGCACACTTGGTAGCGCTGCCCAGTCACCATCGGAGCGTCAAAAGTACGCAGATGAGGAATTTGCGTGGGCGGGCCGGCGACCATCGCCGCCCAATTGGGTCGGCTCGGCGTTCCGTCTCCGTCGGGCACAATGGAAGCTAACCCTGTCCACAAGGCGTCGCGCCAGATGGCTCGTTTGTCGTGAGTGTCAAAATTCAAGACGGAATCAACGCGTGCCACGGTGACATGAGAAATGTCCCCGTCGAAGGTTCCTGACACATGGAAGACGAGTTCGGCAGCGCCATCCGCAGTGTAAAGCTCGACAGTGTTGAGCGCAAAAGCGCCATAAGGCGTCGCGACTGAACGCGAATCGACCACGTTGCCATTCGATGCAAAACGAACCGATATGCCCGCAGGCTCACTGGCAGCATTGACGCGCATCCAAAAACTCACTCGATAGGCGGTATAGGTTTCAAGATTCAACCGCGGGTGGCGAAGCACATCGGTGCCAACCAAGTCGGGCGTCCCCACCGCGATGCGCGCTCGCGCTTGTGCAGGCTCAAACCAACTCGCAGAGCGTTCCCACAATGCATTTCGTCGCTCGCTGTCAAAGCCCAACCAGTAAAAATCGCGCGCATTCTCGCCGCGGATACGTTCCAAATCTTGCTGCACATCGAAGAGCTTGTCGTCGTTCTTGTCGACTCGGCCACGGTAGACCCAGGGCCACAGGCCCAGCGGGTTGAGCGTCGCTGGATAGACGCCGTAGCTCAACGTGTTGTCCGAACTTACGTACACCCCATCAACTGAACCCTCGCGAAGGTAGGTGTCCATCGAGAGTGATTGCCGACCCGCCGAATCGGCGCGCCAACGAAACACCGCTTGCGCGCTGTTAACCACCCAGGGATTGCCGTTGGGCATCAAGTCGAGCGCCACGCCTGCTCCGCCCAGCGCTTCCCATGTAAAATTCGACCAGTTGTAAGCGAGTACTGCGTAGTCGCCTTGGCTCGGGGCGTCGCCGACCACCATCACTCGGGGTTGAGAGCCCATGCCCACCACGCCAATGTCATGCGCAACGACGCCAAGTATCACTGCGAATTCGGTTCCGTTCCACCGCAGCACCGCTCCGGCATCGTTCACCACCCAGGCATTCCCAGAGCCGTCGACAGAGATGCGCACGGCTGCGCCTTCCTTCTGTTCCCAGAGCGTTCCATTCCACTTGAAGATTCCGTAACCTCCCGGTTGAGCGTTGGTTCCGACCATCCATACCGAGCCATCAGCACCTATGCCGATGTCTCGCGCTTGGCCCGGCCGCTTCTCGAATGTGAAACCAACCCACTCATAAATTTCACCCCACTCGTTCACAACCCACGGCCCGTTGGGACCTACGTCGATGGCCACTGCAGCTCCAGGCATTGCATCCCACCCCCAGCCGGTAAACCGGTAGATGCCATACCCTCCGCTTCGTCTATCGGTACCGATACCCCAGGTCGCGTAGTCAGGACCGATGCCCACATCGAGCAACATACCGGGAAGCTGCTGCCAACCCGGCCCATTACCGGTGGATGTTGGGCCCACTCGAATGCGTCGCGAAATGGGGTCAAGAGAAGATGAGCCACTAGCGCCGGGCTGAGTCCACAAATTCGACGAGATGCCGACCGGTTGGTTGGAAGGTCCTAAACTACTTGGGTCCGTGTCTGGGGCCGCAGGCCAGATGGTGGTATTCGTGGAAGTAACGAACCCAGTTGAGTACAAAAGTTCTCCTGGCAAGGCGAGCACGTCGACGGGGTTCCACCAGATGCTCTCGAGCCACTCGTTCCCTCCGAGAGGTCGGGTATCAAGGTCGAGGTAACCGTAGCGGTCGCCCGGGTTTTCCCCGTTACTGTTCGGGTCGCAAAAGTAGAGCTGCAAGTCACTCTTGGGGAAAGTGTTTATGAGCGGCCGACAATTGAATGACTCAAAGCGCTTCTGCAAAAAATCTCCGTTGGCGTAGGTAATGAAAGTGGCGGTGCGTGCCACGTCGCGGCAGTGACCTGCAGTCATCATCACGTTCGGTCCAATCATGGTGCCGGTGCAACCGACGACGTCTGCGGTGGCGTAGCTGGCCATCGCCAAACCAGGGTCGAGGTAGCGCCTCGAGATGAGCTCGGCGGTTCCACCCGGTTCTTCCTGCAAGATTTCTTGTCGAGCCTCTTCGGTGCTTGGCAACGTCGATGCTTTGAAGTCACCACACCCCACTGCGTTGAGCGCGAAACACCAGAATGAGAAATGGAATATTCGTTTGGTCATGTCTTTCCGGCGTGAGCAACGGTTGTGCCGCTGTGGTTCCCTCACGACACGAGGCTCATGCGGATGGAAAAGCGAGACCGATTGACACACAACGACACAGGAACTGTGTCACTTATTTGAAAGCGTGCTGGGAGACAGCACCCGCTGCGCATCTCGAGCCAGAGCCAAAAGTCCTCGGTCTTGCAGTTGGGGAATAAGCCCATTGAGCGTCGCCCGCGCTTCTGAACGTTGAGCTGTTGAAACCATCAACTCAGCCAGCGCGACGCGTGCGCTGAGTGCGCCTGCCTCTTGGCCAACTGCTTCGAGCTCAGGCACGAGACGACGCAGCATCTCAATGGCGCCTCGCGGGTCACCTTCAAGTGCCTTTACCCGCGCTTCGAGTTCGCCCAGGGCCAATCGCTCACCTTCCTGCTTCGAAGCGGGGAGAGTCAGCGCTCGGCTCAATGTCGCTCTGGCCTCGCGCACCTGACCACGCAGCACTTGCACGCGGAGGAGAACTTGCAGCGCGTAGAGCGTGCCCACTTCGGCTTTCGCCTCTTCGAATTCTGACACCGCTTGCTGTGCCAGTGATGCAGCACTTTCCAAGTTGCCCCGCAAAATCGCCACTTCAGCTAGATTTTGGTGCACCGTGGCCAAAGACGATTTGAGTTTCTCGCGCAGTGCAAGCCCCTCAGTCAGCGCTGTTTCGGCGGCGTCTGCCTCGTTCATGTAAGCCAACACCAGCCCCAACGTCTCGAGGGAAAACCCCAAATCATTCTGCTGTTGATTCTTCCTTTGAATAGCGAGCGCTTCTTCAATGGCCAGTCGGGCCCTGCGCGCTTGGCCCATGTTCAAATGCAAAATGGCCAGATTCTGGAGCATAATGGCCGCCGTGCCAAGCGAGCCTGCGTTGCGGGCGGCTGCAATGGCTTCGTCTCCTATGTCCACGGCTTCTCGAAAGCGCCTTAAGTCAATGAGGGTTGCCGAGATGTTGCTCAACGCCGCGGCCATGTTGCGTTTGTCGCCCACCGCTTCCAGGCGTTGACGCGCTTGTGTATAGCTCTGCAGCGCCGCTTCAAGTTTGCCTTGTGCTTTGAGCACATTCCCTTGCGAGACTAACGCGATACCTCGACCACCCACGCTTCCCAGGCGGTCGAACTTTTCGAGGGCCTTTTCAATCATGGCGGCGGCCTCGTCAGCCTTGCCTCGATTGAGCAATCGGAAAGCGCGCGTCAATTCCAATCGCGCCATGCGGGAAAGGTTGCCAGACGTTTGATAGAGCGCCATGGCCTCGTCGCAGGCGGGGGTGGCGTCTTCGCCGAGTTCTTCCAATAACCGGCAACGCAGGTTTTGAGCCGCAGCGAGAACGTGCGCTCGTCGTTCTTCTCGAGCGCGAGTGACGACTTGGAACGCAACCGCATTGGCCTCTTTGAATTCTTGACTCCCTAAGAGCAAGTCGACCTCAAGCAATGCGATGCGTGGGTCAGCGCCTATTGCACCGGGGAGTCTCTGAAGTGCTGCGAGCACATCACGGGCACGTTCGTGATTTCCTGCTTGAAGAGTTGCTCTGACCAAGCGCAACCCGTGCTCGAGGTCTTCGGGGAAAAAAGTGTACAGCGATTCAAGAATGCGAGCGGCCTCGGGCCACTGAAGTTCAACCTCTTTGAGTCGCGCCTCAATGAGGAGTCGCTCGTCGCGGTTCAACTGGGAGGACAATGAAAAAGCCCGTTCGACTTCAGTGCGCTCGTGACGCGCATCGTCCAGCGCTTTGTACGCGTCGGCCAAAGCCAGGTGGGCAGTGGGTGAGTCAGGTTGAGCAGCAACGTAGCGTTCAAAGAGTATTCTAGCCTTCAGTGGCTCAAAGGCGCGCAAAGCCGCTTCACCTTCGGCTGCCCACCGGGCTGCCTCGAGTGTCTGGGGAACTTTGGCGGCCAAGTGGCGCTCAGCTTCTGGCGACAAGAGGCCCGTGCCCAGCGTTTGGCGCAACTGTGCACCGGCGCGTGAAATGAGATTGAGCGCGTCTGCCGAATCACCGCTCACCACAAAGGTACTGGCCTCACCACTGACGGGCAGAGTGATATGGACATCGAGCCGAGTGGTCTTACCCTGTTGAGATATCGTGCCGCTCACCAGGGCCTGCGAATGCAGCCGTTCGGCTATGGTGCGCATCAGCTCGGCATTTTTGAGGGCGACACCATGAGCGTCAAACTCGCTCTCAACCCCGGTCGTTTCTGAACCCGGCGAGACGCGTAACGCTGGATCAATGGCAAGCTCACTGCGCAGCAATTGAGAGCAAGCATTCCCTAACCAGACAGTCTCTGTCTCCGCGCTCAGGGGAATGAAAGACAACACAGCCACTGATTGTCCATGCGGCGTCGAACGGGGAAAAGTCGCCCGTTTCCACAACCACGCAGCAGAACCAAGTGCGACGAAGAACAGACCTCCCAACAGCCAACTTTGTTTGTGTATTAACCGGCGACGGCGAGAGAACTTTCTGCCGCGCGCTGCAGCCAGTACTTGGTTTGCGCTGGTCCACCGCTCGCGAGGGTTTCGTTCGAGGCAACCGGCGATGGCTGTTTCTAGGGCTTGAGACAGCGTCGGTTTCACCGCGCGAACGAGTGGAGCCGCACCCGCGAGGCGCGTACTCGCATCGTGAGCATCGAAGGGACGCTGCCCCGTTGCCAGTTCGAAGAGAACCACCCCCAGGCAGTACACGTCACTTTGCCTGGTGGCAGGTTGTCCGTGAAGCTGCTCAGGCGACATGTAAGCCGGCGTTCCGACGTAGGGGTTGGTGAAAACGGCAGAATCATTTGCCGGTTCCTCTCGGGCGATACCAAAATCCATCACCACAATTCGCGGTACGCCTTGGGCAACGGTGACTTGCATGATGTTGTTGCTCTTCAGGTCACGATGCACGACACCCGCTTGATGGGCGGCATCGAGAGCCGCCGCCAACTGTCCCAGAATCTCCAGCACCTTGGCTTCGGGTACGGGTCCCTGTGCAAGCAGTTCTGCCAGAGTCAGACCTTCCAGCAGTTCCATGGTGAGAAACGCCAGATGCCCCATGTCGTCGTCGAAAAGGTGAATGCCGAAGTCGTACAATCGACAGACGTTGACGTGAGTCACCCGCCGCGCAAGTGCAACTTCTCTGCGCAATCGTTCGAGCGCGTGGGGGCTTGCGCTGGCATCGACGTGCAACACTTTGAGCGCCACCCGGGTAGACAGCTCGAGATCTTCAACGGCATAGACTGCGCCCATGCCCCCAGCGGCAATAAAACGTTCGACGCGGTAACGGCGCGCCACCAAATCGCCTGGGCGAAAAACATGGCCAGGCGCGGGCGTGCTTGGCCGTGCGCTTGGCGCCGTAGAAGCCATAGAAGGCTGCGTCGAACCATTGGGGTTCATTGTCTTGTAGCGGCGTAGTCGAAATACACTTCAGCGACTACGAATCGATGCGGTGTCGCTTCATCAACCGGTAGAGCTGCGTCCGATGAATGTTCAATTGCTGTGCTGCTGCAGAGACGTTGCCGAATGAGTGCTGGAGCGCCTCAACAATGGCCTGTCGAGAAAGACTGCCATCTTCATTGAGCCTCGAGGAAACTTCTGTCTCAACTGGAGGCGGCTGCGGCGCTACGAGCACCCCAGCCGTAGCTGGCCAATCTTCGGCCATCACTCGATTTCTGTTTTCACCCAGCGCGCGACGCCCGGCTTCTTGAACTGCAGCGCGGATCTCACGCACATTTCCAGGCCAGGGCCGCAGCAATGCCTCTTCGACAAAGCGCGGGTGCGCACGCAATGAAGGGGCAAGCTGAGCCAATTCAGCCGCAATGAGCCAAGGTACTTCTTCGAGCCGCTCTCGCAACGGGGGAAGCCGCACTGTGCTGCGGGCCAGGCGGTAGAACAGGTCAGCCCGAAAATGACCTTGGGCAATGGCGGCTCTCAAATCGCGGTGGGTGGCCGCGCACCAGCGAACGTCTACTTTGATGGGGCGGGTCGCTCCCAAGGGCAACACTTCTTGAGACTCGACAACCCGCAATAACTTAGCTTGCACCTCGAGTGGAAGTTCCGCCAGTTCGTCGAGGAACAGCGTTCCTCGATGAGCCGCTTGTATCAAACCGTCCGTGCTCTCGGCAGCGCCCGAATAAGCCCCCTTTCGCGCCCCAAATAGGAGCCGCTCTGCGAGTGCTTGAGCGATGGTTGCGCAATTTACTGAAATGAAGGGTCCAGCAGCGCACGGGCCAGCCCGATGAAAGGTGTGGGCTGCATGCTCTTTGCCGGTACCGCTCTCGCCTTGAATGAGCAACGAAGGGCTTTGCGTGGCTGCCTCGGAGATTTGCGAGAGCATTTCTTGAAGAGAAGCACCTTGAACCAAATTCTCTTCGGCCTTCGTCGGGTGTCTGGCAAACGGGGTGATGTCATGCGTGGGAAGAACCAAGGTGTGACCAAAACGCACCAAGCGAATCGCGGCCGACTGACAATGCTCAATTCGTCGGCCATCAACAAAGGTGCCATTGGTGCTGCTTAAGTCGCGCACCTGAAAAGTGCCGCTGTGCAGTTGCAGTTCTACATGTTCGCGTGAAGCGCGTGAATCTACCGAAGGAACCCCAGCCACCTCACGGCCGAGGCGAAGCTTCCCTCCAATCAAGGGGAGCGTAACGGAACACGGCGCATCGCCTCGGTAAATGACAACCACGCCAGGCTGACGCGGCGAACCGGGTCGCGCTCGCCAATCACTCTCTTCTTCAGTGTGGAGCGAATCCATGGGGCGACACGGGTGCGACCCGATTGCTCGTACCATGAATTGCCAGATGAAGCGGGCAAGTTACGCTTTTTGAAAAGCGTTTGCCCTGTGCACTCAGAACGCTGGGCCGTGAGGGTGCTGGGCCAAGATTCTTGCCAGCCAACTCTCGATGGCTGCCTGATGCGCTCCCTCGGTATGGGTGATGATATGCCCGAGACCCGGCGCCACAAACGACTGCAACCTTCCTCCGCTCGCTACGGCAGCTTGTGCGAATACAGAACGAGCCCACTTACAGTTATTGTTAAAGCCCGCAGACTGCGCTGCCGGTATGACGTTCGATGGCCCGCAACAATACGAGTCTTGGTCTCCCACCACGTCAAACATGGGAATGGTGAATGCGTTATTCAAATTCTCATCAATACCCAACTTAGGGTCCGTGAGAAAAGAACCCACTTTTTGCTCAAATGCAGTCATTGACCACTGCGGGTCTCCTGTGACTGGCGTGCATCTGTTTTGAACCAAAGTTTTGTAGTTGGGGTTGACGAGATACGAATCAAGAATTGCCCCATTCGGCTTGAGGCCCATGCGCGCCATGGCAGCAGCAACATGGTACGAGCCCGCCGAACCTGCACTGCCTCCGTGTAAGAAGAGTAAACTCGTAGGGTGTGGTGCAATTTTGGCCGCGCCGACGAGCTCATTGCCTTTGGCTGCGAAGAGAATGGCTGAAATCGTCGCCTGGAGACCTTCTACTCTGTCTGGCGGTTGCCCGGCCCAGTTCGGATCATTGGGGTAAATGTTTCCCATGCCTCCGTACAAATCGTGATCGCACAACGCCGACGAGAGCACGCGATACCCCTGCTGCAACCGCCGCGGAATAACCACTTGTTTGCCGATGTAGCCAGCTGAAGAATTGGTGAAAGCGGCTCCGAAAGAACCGGTCAACGTGGAAGCATTGGGTTCAGTGTTAATCAAGACACTGCTGCCCTGATATTGGTTGTTGTTGTCAAAGTGCCCCACCCCACCTCCTTGCAACCAAACCCAGAGAGGCGCGACGGCATTTTCTGAACCAACCCTTTCGATAATAATAAATGTGAAATACCCAGACACGCCGCAACGATAGGCTTTGTTACGGTACAGCTGTCGTCGGTACGTTTTTCCGTCGATGACCAATGAATCTGTAGACACCAGCTCAATTTGAGTGCGGTCTGTAGTGACGGGAAATACGGCCGAACGCGGGCTTTCCGGAGGGCCGAGCGCCGTAGGAATGTAGGTAAGATTGGGCGTAATGACGAATTTGTCGAGTTTGAAGCCGTCTTTGTGCATGGCGAATTGCACAGTGTGTTTGCCGACGGAAGGAACATTGATGAGCCCCTTGGTCCACGTCCAATCGCAGCTTGGGGGCGTCGCGAAGCTTGAAAGCTGCACCGTGCCGTTGACAGCAACATGTATAGAATTATCTGCGGCCGTACAGTTTGACGACCGAATCCACACTGCCTGCTGCCCACCGGCGACAAATTGAATGTCGAAATGAAGAATGTTTGCGTTTGCAAAGCTGTACGCCAGCGCAGCACCTGAATTGGGCAGCGCTTCCACATACAGACTTGATGATGCCACAGTCGTGGTTGGGCTAAACTTCCACTGATGATTGGTGGAATCTGAGTTTTGTCGGTGAAAATCTTCAGCTTCGACGGACACAAGCCGAGAACCATCGGTCGCCTGTTGAAAAGTTCCCATGGTGGCCAGCACCGCAGCCTCCTGACTCACCGCAGGTTGCACCGTGCTTTCCGCGACTGATTCGTCTTCGGGCACGCCGCAGGACGCGGCAAGAAGAAAGAGCAACACTCTGGGTATTGTCGAGGAAGGGTGAGCGAGCCAACTGAGCGGGAAAGAGAGAGTCACGTCGATGCCCTTTGAAAATGTTGAGAAGACTGCCTTGGGCAGCAAGCAGCGTTCCAGCCGACGTTCTCGCGTCATCGTGCTGGGTTAGAAAAGCGAAGCAAAACTACAATGGATAAGCGGCGCGCATCGGCCCAGGGGAAACAGGAAGACTTGAGGCTTCAAGAACCGTAAAAAATACCAATAAAATTTGAATGTTACCGCCCGAAAGTCGAAGCAACGGGTGCGAGCGGTGTTCAATTTCAGATCTGAAAGATGCTTCAACCTTGCAACATCAGCATCCACCACAGCCGAGACATGGCGAGCATCGACGCCCTCAAAAAGGTCTATTGAGCCTTCTCAAAATACGGTCATCGACATTCAACGTGAGTATGGTTCGTTGTTGGGGCCGCCAATGTCACTTTCATTGGTTCGAATACTTAAAGTGCCGCGTCGCGCATTCCGAGGCTCTCCCATTTTGTTTTCTTTCTTCGCTGAAGAGGGGTCGCACATGCGCTCAGGTACCCAATTGACGGCACTCATGTTCCTGGTTTCTTTATGGGCCTGCACACCAACCACAGAAGAGATCCTGCTCACGGTGGGTGTGTCGGTGGCGACAGATGCGCAGGTGGCACCGGTTCCTTCCGGCTGCTCAAACAAATTTCGCGATGGAACTGAAACAGGCATTGACTGTGGAGGGCTATGTAAACCGTGCGGGATCCATCAAAAATGTCTCGTGAATTCAGACTGCGCAAGCGAAGCCTCGTGCATTTCAAAGCACTGCGTTTATCCATACCTGGAAGATGCGGACACTACGCGCGTTAGACCTGCCGTCGGTGTGCCGCCTCTGATTGCAGAATTGGCAAACTTGCCATACCCCCGCATCAGTCAAACTGAGAACGCGACCCTCACCGCCCCAGACGTCTTTTCCAAATATGATCTCATCAGTACAAAGCCTTACACCTTCCAGAGAATCAAAAGCCTGAAGGAGGCATTTCCTTCGGTCGCCTATCTTCGTTACATTTCGCCTCGCGCCTACCAGGGACATAACGAGACGTACGGCAAGCAGGGAAGCGGAATGCCGTTCTGGTCTACGAACACGGCCACCATTCCCACCGATGCCGCTCGTTATTCCATGTTTGCAGGACACTGGATGTACAGCGCTGGCACTCGAACCATCACGCCTATTTCCGAAATCGGAACCAGCATCACTGTCACGGTAGAAAACGCTGCTGTTATCGACGTGGGCTCGTATGTGGTTGTCTATGACGACGAGCCAGTGCCGGCAAAACTCTTTCGCAATGCCGAACACATTCGAGTCATGGCCAAATCGGGCAATGAGCTCACCCTCGATCGCACTACGCTTGTCGTAGACGGGGTCAACAAGTCACAAGCGTTGCCTCACTCCCCAAACTCAATCATTGCTATGCATCACCTTGGAGCAGGCACTTCTGCCCAACTCTGGGCATACAACGTCAGTCTTGACTGCCCTCGAGATGCGAACAACAAAACCCTGGCCGAAGTCTTCGCCGGTTGGCTCATCGAGAACTATGGGCGAGACAGTTTAGGAACCCAAGCCTCATTCTCTGTCGAAGGGCTGATGTTTGATGCTGACCTCTATTATGAGTTCGGTCCCATCGACGCCAACAACGACCTCCTCACCGACATGGGCATCGATGCGGAAGGAACGAATACTTTCGGCAAGGGCATGCAACACTTCTACAGCTTGTTGAGGGCATCACCGCAGCTGGCGAACAAATTGATCGTCGGCGGTTCAACAAATGCTCGCACCGACGTAGCCCTCAATGGAACGCAGATGGAATCGATGCCTGCAGATTCGCCTCTCGTCATCAACCCGACCTACGACAAATTTGACACCTCCTTCGCCCGCTTGACTCAGCACATGCATCACCCGGCAGTGGCTCCCGCGTATTCAGAAGTGTTCATACGACTGCCGACCAAAACGTACCCAAATCAAGAGGGAAGCGTGGGCCTGAGTGATGCTCCCTTTCGTTTCGCTTTGGGCGTTGCTTTGCTCGAGGGGGCGTTTTTCTGTTTAGAGAATTCTCCGCACGCCTTGGACCCCTGGTTTGACGAATATGCGGTAGACGTCATTCCCAATTCGTCGACTTTTGGGCAGGCCATTCCCCTGAGCGCTGGTAATGCAACCATCCGAAGCCACAAGGGGTGGATGGGGCTCCCTACGGGCCCACGGGGCCGTGTTTACAGCCCAGCCTTTGCGCCTTCACAATCGTTGTTTGCGCAGTACGGGCTGAACGGCAGTTTCGAAAGCGATCTCAGTGGTTGGTCGGGAACCAATGTCGTCTTAACAAGAGACCCAAACACTCAGATGGATGGCGTCGCTTCGTTAAGCGTGTCGAAACAAGTCGTCTATAGCCCAGCAACCGATGGGGCCATCATTCAAGCACCGAGTTTCCCAGTAGAAGCGAACACAGAATATACAGTCGCCTTTTCGGTCCGGTCGGACGTCAGTCGAGAAATTCGAGTCTCCTTTGGCCTCGCTGATAATCGATTCGTTCCAGTCGGCCTCAAATGGAAGCGAGCGATTGTTACCTTTAAGTCGGGAGCTGCAGGGGATTTTGCATTCAATTTTCAGGTAGGAAGAGAAAACAGCCCCGTGTGGTTAGACTCTGTCTATGTCTTTAAAGGCAATGCAAACGTCTTTATTCGTAGATTTGAACACGCCGTGGTGGCGGTCAACGCGACCCGCACCCCTCAGACGATTCCATTTTGGAAGCCGCTCCAGCGCATCAGTGGCGCACAAAACCCCGATGTAAACACGGGAGCCATTGAGTCGAAGTCACTCATTCCGCCCTACGATTCAGTGATTTTCGTAAAACCGTAAAGACAATGAACGCTGACTCAAGGCAGCACCCCGTCTGATGTCACCTGGCCTGATTGCGTCAAAAGAAAGGGGTAGGTTACCGTCACTACGCCACCTCCTTGAGGCTTCGGGAATTGCCATTGGCGTACCCGACTTGCCACACATTTCTCTATTTCTTCATTTCCGAGAGTGGATTGGGTGATTGACGCGTCTTTGACAGCACCGGTTGCCGAGATGATGAATTTGACTGCAATTTTGCCACTGAGATTCGGGAACCGGTTCAACTGACTTTCATAGCAAAATCGAATTTGACCACGATTGGCTCGAATAACTTTCCGAATGAGCTCTTTGTCGAGGGCCCCTTCTCCAATCGTGTTTGACGACGCAATGAAAGGGTCGACCCGCTGCTTGTCGCTGAAAAGACCACTGTTCGCGCCGTAGCTGGGATTGTGTCCCGCGCGCCCTCGGGTCTGCAGGCCTTCGATGCCCCTGGGCTCCATGGTGCCCACACCGCCCGAACCATTCCCTCGAGGCATGAGGCCGCCCGTGTGGCTTTGAGCTGGTGGTCCGCGCAATTGGCTCATTGCAGTTTTCAACTGCTGATCCACCGTGCGGTCACTCAGAAGCGCTGATACGCCCTTCCCAGAAGGCGCAAAGAGGGTCTCTATCAACGCTTGAGCATGCGCTTTGGGCTGCGGGGCACTGGGAGAGGGTTTTGGACGCTTCGGGCGTATCAAGGAATGACCCGCCGAAAGCTGATGCGTCGGTTGGGGTGAAGGAAATTGCCTCGCCACTCGCAGTGGCTCAGATGGCTTGATGAGACAGTGAGCCATCTTCACTGATGGGGCATGCGGTTCATCGTCGAGCGAATCGTCTTCATCAAAGGCTACTGCACTCATCGCCATAAAAGCGGCGAGTCCAAAAGTGAGACACAGCGTGTTGAGCAAGGTGTAATCGAGAGACTCGCTCAAAGGCACAGACACAAGCGGTGGGGCAGACTGAGGGACAGCCAGCACTACTATGCCTCCCAAATCAACCTTGGCTACGTCCCCCGCCTCGAGAGTAAGGGCCAAGGCTTTGCCATCAGTGATTGCCAAACCGCGCTTGGTCACTTCATCAAGAGACAATGTATGTGTTTCGCGATGTCCCTTAAATTCCCCCGTCATGTGTGAGGTGAATCGCAATGTGGTTTTTAAGTTGTCGAATTGAACAAGCTCAAAGGCTGCGTCATTGAACTTCACGTCGCCCATGGCAAAATCGACACCCTGACCCGTACCCACTCGAAAAGGTCGATGATGGGGATGAAGAAAATACTCCCCGACCACCTGACTTCCCCACAAGAAATGTAGAGCCAACCCCAATTGCTGTTCGTTGTTTCTGGCACGGCTGCTTTGAACAAACATGCTACTTCTGACAACGAAACTTCACCGAAGTTCCCCGGCCTAGCTGACGGCCCCAATGCCTATCTTTCCATCGTTTGCGGCTTTGAATTGTGGGTGAGAACGCACCGCATTTTCCAAGTCTGTCGTCAACACACCCCCATGCGGACCCGGCGCCGAAGAGCGCTGCCACCGTTCCAGCCAGCGTTGACCAAGCGCTTGCTGCACCAACCCCGGCGCCGTGGCCGCAACCGTGGTCTCGCCCTTCGTGCCCGTAGACATGCCATGGCCGACGAAAAAGCCAGCGAGCAACAACGAGACCCGAGTGGGGGTGGCCGCACTGTAGGTCGCGAGCAACCCGCCGTCTCTGGGCGTCCGCGAACGAATCTCTCGCAGAAAATCGATGGTCCACATGGTGGGGTTCGATTCGGGGCTGAAGGGGTCGAAAAAAATGACTTCAAAGACGCCGTCGAGCTCGTCGACCAGCTTCACCGCATCGCCTTCAAGCACTCGCCACGTCAAACTCGGTGAATCCCATCGGCCGGTCGCCAGCAAGCTTTCGACTGCGTGTCTCCAAGGTTGGAGAAATGGAAAGCCTTCCGTGTCACCCAGAGCCAATCGCAACGGAGTGAGATCGATCTCGAGACTCACAATTTCAAGTGGGCGCCGGCGATCGGTGCCCATCTTCTGCGCCCGGGTCAATGCAGCAATGGCATTGGTGCCAGCCCCTAAACCAACATCAAGAATGCGCAACGCATCTTCACTTGGTGTAGCGAGCCGGCGCTCGAGCTCGAGTTGATCGACATAGAGACGATTGGCCTCTTCCCATGGCCCCACCGGGTGCATGATTTCACCGTGGCCCGTGTGGCGCACGGCTCGATGACCAGTGCGAGTGGTCACCAGTTCAAAATGCCCGTCTTTGACGCCCGTGGGGCGAACCACAGCTTTCTTCGGAGCCAATACCTCGCGAAGCACAGCGTATTCCGCCGCCCAACGATGCTCGACGATGGCCTCGCGCATACGGCGCATCAGTGCTTGGTAATGCCACAAGTTGTGAATGGAAAGGAGCCGTGACGACAGGTGATGATTGCCATGCGCCAAGTGCCGCAAATAGCTGCGCGTGTAACGCTTACAGACGGGACACAAACACGTGGCATCGAGCGGCTCGTCAGCCATACGAAATTCGTTTCGGCTGATGCGCACCATGCCTTCGAACGTGTATGCGTACCCTTGCTGCGCCATCTTAGGGGGCACGATGCAGTCGAACATGTCGACTCCGGCATTCACCGCTTCGACCAGGTCAATCGGTGTACCAACGCCCATCAAATACCGCGGGCGATCTGCAGGCAGCAGCTGAGCCGTGTGCTGCGTCATGCTGTACAGCAATTCTCGTGACTCACCCACCGCGAGGCCCCCAATGGCAAAACCATCAAAAGGGTGCTGCGTGAGAAACCCAGCGCTCTGAGTCCGCAATTCTGGGAACACACCACCTTGCACGATAGCGAAGAGTGCTTGGCCCGTGTCTTTCGCATCGCGTGCAGCCAGCGAACGCAACGCCCAACGATGCGTGCGTTCCATCGCCGCAATCGTTTCGGGCTCGGCTGATGTTGAAGGAATACATACATCGAGCACCATCATGATGTCTGAGCCGATGGCCTGCTGCGTTTCAATGCTGGTTTCAGGCGAGAGCAGGTGCGCGTGATTGTCGTAAGGGCTTCGAAAGTGCGCCCCCTTCTCACCAATTTCTCGCGAGCCTGGCAGGCTAAAAATCTGAAAGCCTCCAGAGTCTGTCAAAACACCGCCGTTCCATTGCATGTAGCGATGCACGTCACCAAAACGATGAAAGACATCGACGCCCGGGCGGAGCAGCAAATGATACGTATTTGACAAACAAATGCTGGCCCCCGAGTCAGCCACTTCGTCCATCGTCAACCCGCGCACATGGGCATGGGTAGCGACCGGCATAAAAGTCGGCAACATGGTGGCGCCCCGGCGGGTGTGGAGGACTCCGGCCCGCGCTCCAGAAGGAGCGGAAGCCTGCAACTCGAAGCGAATCGGCGAACGCATGAAGATGGGCTCTACCCTCCCCGTGGCTCTGTGTCTCGCTTGGCCAAAGAAGAGGCTGCTGGCCCTTTCGCGGGTACGATGTGAACCATGGTCGAGAACCAACAACGCGCTGAGATAACCAGCCGTACAGTGGCCCCAAATACGTTCGACGCCGGCATCCACGCGCACATCGAAGCCGGAACTGTCGACATTGGCCTGAGTGTCGAGCCCAGCGGCGTGGGCTTGATCGTCGATGCACCCTGGGTTGGAGTGCTCAAGTTGGCCTTCGACGTCTCGCCTGATGGAACCACCCGACTTTCTCGAGCGACCCGCAAGGCGAACGCCCAAGGCGATGTGACCTTAAATGTATTTGACGAGTCGAGGCTTCAACCCCTCGAGCAAGAAATCGTGCGGCTTCAAGGCGAGCTGGAAAACCGAGGGAACCTGACGACGTCAGCACATGAGCAGATAAGCCAGCTGACCGCAGCGCGTGAGCAGTTGGCCATGCAACACGAAGAACTCAAGGCCGAGGTGAGTCGCGTTTCTTCGCTGCTGGAACAACGAGGCACGCTCGAAGAAAGCACCAATGAAGAAGTGACCATGTTGGTCACAGCCTTGAGTGATGCGCGCTCGTTTCAAGCTGAAGCCGAAGCGCACAGTGCCCAACTGACGACCGAACTCGAAGAAGCCCAGGCGCATTTGGCCGCAGCTGAAATGCGTGCCACCGAAGAACTGACTCGCCTCACGGGTGAACGCGATGACGCTCTGGAGCAAATAGAAGCCTTGAATCAGACCCTACGAGAAGCCCGGGCAGTTGTAGAAAACGCGGCTGCTTCTGAACGCTCAGCAGTGGCGCGAGTGCAGCACGAAAGCCTGGCACATAGCGAAACGTTGCAGATTCAATTTGCGGCAGAGCTTCAAAACGCCCTCGCCACTCGCGCCCACCTTGAAGCGCAAGTTCAATCACTGCACCTTGCCGCTGACGCCAAAGTGCATGCAGAAACGGCAGCGACGAATGAAGCCCGCGAAGTCGCACACAAGTTAAAAACACAGGCCGAGAAGCTTCGTGCTGAACGCGATGAAGCTCGCGCACTGGCGCGGCAACTCCATCAGAAAATTGCTGCTTCTATCCCTGACAAAGAATTAGCCGAACTGCGAAGCACATTGGAGCTCCAAAAAGCCGAGCTCAACCAAGTCACTGCTGAAAAAGACGAATGGCAAACTCGCTATCGCGAACTCGCCCAGGCCCAAGCGGGAACGCCTGTGCCAACGAGCGCACCCTTAGAAGTTCCCTACATTGAGGCGGTGGATACGGTGTCTGACTTTCCCGTACCCATCGACTCTTCCTCAAAGCCTTCAGAAGAGACTTAGAGCGCGTCTGTAGGTTCTTCTTCGCCTTTCGGCTTCGCCGGCGCGGCATCAGGCGGTGGAGAGCGTTTCGTCTCAGATTTAGGCTCGTCAGCTTTTTGCTTTGGAGCAGGAGCGCCCTTGCTCGGTTTAGCGTCAGTCTTGGCGTCTTGCTTACGCTTTTGGAATTCTTCTTCTTTCTTTTTTCGCTCTTCTTCAGCAGTTGCCGCTTCTTGCTGTTTCGCCTCAGCTTCCATCTTCGCGGCCTCGTCAGCGATTCGCTTGTCCTCTTCCCTTTTCTTGAGCACCTCTTCTTGTTCAGCGATGAGCGCGTGAACGGGGTGATCCATGCCTACGCCGGCTTCGCCCTTTCTTGCCAAGTAGGTCTTAAAAAGAGAAATGGCCTTATCAGGGTCACCTTTGAGTCCAATGATGATGCCGCGGTTCAAAGCCAATTCGGGCAAATCACCATTGAGTTTCTGCGCCTCATCGTAGGTGGCCATGGCCTTGTCAAGCTGGCCCATGCCTTTGTACGCCACGCCCAAATTCATCAACGCTTCGAGGTTCTTTCCGTTGATCTGCAAGATACGACGGAGGTGCTCTTCAGCTCCCCGATAGTCTTCTTGCTGAAAGGCCATTCGTGCCAACTCAAAGTGCGCAGGTAAAAAGTCAGCTCGAGATGCGACGGCTTTTTTGAATTGCGCGCGTGCTTTGGTGTGATCTTTCTCAGCCTGGCTGATGAGGCCCAAAGTGAAGAAGATTTCGGGGTCTGATTCATCGAGTTTGCTCGCGCGCAGAGCGATGAGACGCGCCAGCGAATACTGCTTTTGCTCGTAATACACCTGCATCATCGTCTTGTAGGCTTGAAGGGTATTCGGCTCGCGAAAGAGCGCTTCGCGAGAGAGCTCAATGGCTTTGTCAAAGTCGCCTTTGCGACGACTGAGCTCAGCCAAACGAGCCCGACTGCCGGCGTCTTCAGGGTAGGTGTTAAGAATTTCGGTGTAGATGCGAATGGCACCTGTCTCATCGCCGTTATTCTGCGCGATCACGGCCAGGTTTTCCGCCGCTTGACGAAGCGTCGGCTTTTTTGCCAGCGCGTCTTTGTAATGCGCCACAGCTTCCTTCGTTTTGCCTTGGCGATCGGCCAACACACCTAAGTTGTAGCTCGCCTCGGCCAAGTTGCCGTCTGCTTCAAGTGCAGCCCGAAACCGTCTCTCGAGGCCGGGAAAATCAAATGCACGAGACTTTTTCTGGGCTTCGTATGCCTTGAGTGCATCTTCAAAGAGCAGCTTCGCTTTACTGGAAATCTGAGGAGTCGATTCGCCCCGCACCGCCCCATCTGCGGTGGCCGCCACCTTGGGCCCTTTAACAATGCCTTTGGCGTCGACGGTGTTCGAAGTGGTGGCACAATTCATCAGCGACCAGCCACTCAGCGCGAAAACCATCGCTCGTCGCATCGTCATGCTCTTGCCTGCGCGGTTCACAGTGAATCCTCCGGCTCTTCGTTCAAGTCTTTGCTCTGAGGAGTCGTCTTCTTCGGGGCTGTCTTGTTCCCGGTGTCTTTTTTGATGACCGGCTCAGGTGCCAATTCAAGTTCTGGTGCCGTATCGACCACTTCGCGAGAACCAACTTCACGTGCGTTGTCCCGCAGTTCCTGCGCCTTCTGTGGAGAAATTACAGGAACGGGCTGAATGGACGTCAAGACTTCGCCTCCAATCGAGACCGCCTTGTCAGCGTTTTGATGCATTTCCATCACGTCTTCCGGCATTTTAGGGAAAGCGGCCGGCTTGTATTTGTTTCGAAGCATTTCGAGGGCAGCGATGGTGCACGGGTTAAAGACGTCGAGTTCCTGACTCTTGGTGACAACAGCCGTAAAAGCTTCAGCCGCGTTCTTCTTCACCGGTTCAGCTTGTTGTTCAAACTGCGGCCGCAATTCCATTATCAGCTCATCAGGCAGCCCTTTGGGCACTGGGAAATTGATGAGTTGATCTCCAAGTTGGTCGTACGCCAGCCCAATCTTATGCAGTGCGCAGATGGCAGGGTCTCCGGCTTTGTAGCCGACGGTC
>JAYUVR010000428.1:0-7276 GCA_043753955.1 Archangium sp.
ACGATTTTGGGCCACAAGCACTACCCCTGCTGCATCTTGCTGACGAATCAGCAGGTGCGCCAAGGTGGCCGCCAGCACCCGCCCCACGTCGAGCTTCGAGAGCCCCGAAGTGCCAAAGCCCATCGAGCCAGACGCATCGAGCACCATCATGGCCCTGAGGTTGGTTTCGTGCTCGAACCGCTTCACGTAGAACTTGTCGAGTTTGCCGTACGCCTTCCAGTCGAGGTGCCGCAGTTCATCACCGGGCGCGTATTCTTTATGTTCCGCGAATTCGACGCTCTGCCCTTGAAGAGGCGACTTGTGTAAACCCGAAAGCACGCCTTCCACCACCGCGCGCGCACGCAGCTTAAGGCCGGTAATGCGAGAGAGGGTGGCGGCGTCGAGGAGCATCTTTGAGGTGAAGTGAAGGGAAACCTAACCGATGCGACGCCCAGGCGTATCAGCTACTTAGGGAGCCAGTGGAACATGTTGACCAAAGCGATGCCTACCACCGCGGTCGCCAGCAACAACAAGACGACAATCAATGCGGTGTGACGAAACGTTTCGCTCGGTTTGAACATCGTCACTATCGGCTTTGACGCCACGCGCTCAGGGGTCGCAACAGGAGGCGGCAATGTCCCCGCAGGCATGCGTACATTGCGCGAATTCGAACTGTTCACCACAGGCCGCACGGGAGGGTTGGGAGGAGGGCTCACGATGATGGGCGGCGGCATAATCGTCTCTGCTCCCTCGCGACGGGTCGGAGGGCTAGATGATGGGCCGAGCAGCGGCGGCCCTGACGCTGCATTCTGTTGTTTTGCAAATTGAGCCCGCAGATTGCGCAGCTCATCTGGTCTGATGGGCACCGTTCGCTCTGAGCCCTCTTCAGTATTCATGTTTTGATTTTGAAGGCGCAACAGCTCGAGCTCGCCTTCTAGAAGAACATTGGCGTCAGTCGGTGTGGGGAGCGGGGAAGGAGAACTGAAAGGAAGTTGAGGGGGTAAAATGTTTTTGAGATGGTGCGGAAGCACCACGGGCCGAGTCGATTCATCGTCTTTGCGGGGAATCATCACCATCGGCGGCGCGGTGAGCACGGGTCGCGGAGGCGGCTCGATTTTGAGTTCGGTTGGGGGGTTTGCTCCGGCTCTTAGTCTGGCGACGACACTGCGCACTCGGTCTTCGCCCAGTTCTGAACCGAGCTCTGCTTCTTCGAGCAAACGCGCTGTTTCCAGCCGGCGCTCGCTGAAATGTTTGGTGACCAATTCACCGCATTGCTCGGGGTACCAAAAGCGCCCGGGGGCTGCCTTTTCAATGGCTCGAGCAAATTCAAGCGCGGTGCCATAGCGCTTATCGCGCTCGCGCTGCAGGGCCTTGAGGACCACGGCATCGAGCTCAGGGGTAACCAGCGGGTTCCATTTTGAAGGGGGCTGGGCTTCTTCTTTTAGCGCCGCCAACATTCCATCTTTGGGGGTTTTTCCGTGAAAGAGGCGCAGGCCTGTAAGGCACTCGTGCATCACCACGCCGAGGGCAAAGATGTCACTGCGTGCATCGAGGGGGTCGCCGCGAATTTGTTCGGGCGACATGTACCCTGAGGTGCCTTTGACGGTCCCGATAGTAGTGCGCCCCGAGCGACCCAATGCTTTGGCGATGCCGAAGTCGAGGAGCTTGGTAATGCCTTCATACGTCATCATGATGTTCTTTTCGGCGACATCACGGTGAATCACGATTTGGCGGCGACCTCTGGGGTCGATGAAGTTGTGCGCGTATTGCAGTGCCAGCGCGGTGTCGCGGGTGGCCGACAAGGTAAAGCCAATGGGAATCGATTCTTTGGCTTGGCGACAGGCCCGCGCCATTTCGACCAAGGTGCACCCTTGGACGAATTCGATGGCCATGAAGAGTTGACCTACATCGGTGTCGAGCTCGAAGACCTGGGCGATGTTGGGGTGGTTGAACGACGCGGTGATGCGCGCTTCTTCCAAAAACATGCTGATGAAGTCTTCTTCATTGCCGATTTCCGGAAGAATGGTTTTGAGTACGACGAGCTTGTTAAAGCCCCCCAAACCGGTCTGATGCGCCAAATAAATCGCACTCATGCCGCCTGTCGACAAGCGACAGAGCACCTCGTACTTCCCCAATCTGCGGCGATCGAGCGGCGGGCCCGATGCGATGAAAGTATTGGTTCCCACCATGAGCCTTAGAAATCGACTTTACCTCTTTGGGTGCTCGAGTCGAATTGATCCGTCTGGTTGGGTGTGTTTCGTACGTTCATCGAGGGGAAGTTTCGCGCCCATCAGTCGACGGCGGAAGAGACGAGCCCTCTCTAACGCGCGCTCTGGCGTATCGGCATGCACCACGAAATGGCCCATTTTGCGATTGGCGCGAGCCTGGCGTTTCCCGTACACATAAACGTCGACGACGTCGGGGAAGTTCTGCCAGGCCGTGAGGTCGAGTGCGCCTCCAGAACGGCCTTGCGCCAACCAGACGTCACCCAACAGCTGGCCCATACACCAAGCGCCGCGGTGTACCTCAGGCTGGGTGACGGGAACTCCGGTGAGAATGCGCGCCAGCGCGTCGAATTGGCTCAGACTGCAGGCCTGGCGAGTCACGTGCCCTGAATTGTGTACGCGCGGGGCCAATTCGTTGACGTAGAGCTGTCGTTTTCCATCGCGGCCCACGCCGATAAAAAATTCAACGGTGAGCAGGCCCACCAGTTCTAACCGGTTCGCGATGCCATTGGCCAATTCGAGCGCTTCATCTTGGAGCGAAGGCTCAATTCGCGCTGGCAAAACCGTGAAGTCTAAAATGTGCTGCGTGTGCAGATTTTCGAAGAGGGGAAAAGAAACGGTGCTTCGCGCATCGCGGGCGACCACACACGAAACTTCTGCTTCGAGAGCCAAGACTTCTTCCAACACCCAACCCCCAGGGGCAGTTGTTGGGAGCGCGTCGACGTCGGCTGCGGTGTTCAACCGGTATTGGCCTTTGCCGTCATATCCACCAAGTACGGACTTGGCGATGCACGGCAACCCGAAACGGCGAGCGGCGACTTTGATGTCATCGGCCGGTTGCACCACTTGAAAGGTGACGGTGCGAAAGCCATGCGACGCCAAGAAGTCTTTTTCAGCGGCGCGATTTTGCGTCACTTCAAGCACGCGCAAAGAAGGCACCAATTTGGCGCCATGGGGTTTGAGGGGAACCGCAGGAATATTTTCTGAGTCAAAAGTAGCGATGTCGACGCGGGCGAAAAAGTGAGCCAGCGCGTTAGTATCGCTCGGGGAAGCCGCGATTACGTTCGAGCGTCTTTGAGTGCAGGGTGAGTCAGCGTCAGCTTCAAGCACCATCACTTCGTGACCCAGCCGGTCGAGCGATTCGGCCAACATCAAACCCAATTGACCGCCTCCCAGAATTCCTACCGTGGGCATTTAGCGTTTCTTTCGCGCAGGTTTTGGCGTTTTCACAGAGCGCTTGAGCTGGGCTGTCGAAGCACGAGCGACTTGAGCTTGGGCTTCTCGATGGGCGGCGAGTTTCACGCGCAGTGAAGCATCGTTGACCGCCAGCATTCGAATGGCAAACAGGGCCGCATTGGTGGCGCCGGCGGGGCCGATGGCGAAGGTGGCGGTGGGCACTCCAGAAGGCATTTGAACAATAGAGAGAAGTGAATCGAGCCCTGAGAGCGCTTTCGACAACACCGGTACACCCAGCACCGGGAGCGAGGTGAGCGAGGCCACCATGCCGGGTAAGTGGGCGGCACCTCCTGCTCCGGCGATGATGGCCGCGAAGCCTTCGTCTGCGGCTGATGCAGCGAACTCAAACATCAATTCGGGCGTGCGATGCGCACTGATGACGTGGGCTTCGTAGGGTACGTCGAAGTCGGCGAGCGTAGTCGCGGCGTGCTGCAGCGTTTCCCAATCAGACGCGCTGCCCATGATGACGGCGATGCGAGACATGCGCGTCGTCTAGCATTTCTTTTCAGGCAAACGAGGAAACTCAAGCGCTTGATTGAGCTTTTCCGGCCCGACGTCTTCCGCAGCCAGGACATCGTTCCGCGTTTTCGCAATGGGCGAATGCGCAAGAAATTGAAAGCCGAGGCGACTTTTTGAAGCTGACCAATCTTTCCCTGCACGGCACACATAAGCGCCAGCGTTTCATTGGTGTAGTTCTCGACACATCGAGCCGCAGCGAGGAATGAAGGTAGGTGTTTTCATCTGGTAGGGGGTGACGGACTCTACAAGACCTGGGTTGAATGCCAGACAGAGCATGAGTGAACACGACGACGACTTAGACTTAGCCATACAGTTACGGAAGCGAACACGCGTGATTGTGGCCTCGGATGGCACAGCTTCTGAATTGACTACCGTGCAGTGTCCGCTTTTAGAAAGCGCAAGTTCGCTTGAAAATTGTCTGAAATGTTCACGTTTGCAGCGGCATTTCTCGATTGAAGGTGAGGGGTATCTTCAGTGCCGCGTGCCCAAACCGTCACTTCCTCAAGACACTCAGTGTGGCGAACTCGTGAGCTCAGTGACGACGTGTCTCGACAGCGAACTGAATGTGTCATCTGCCGCAGAAATACTTGAGCAGGCAGGGCTCGAGTCTGCCCATATTCTTGATGACAACCATGTTCTTGTCGGCATGGTTTCCCTTTCTTCTTTAGTTCAGTTGAAGGGAAATCATATTTTCGCAGAAGTGGAAGATGCGATGTCAACTGAAGTTGTCAGCGTGAAGGAAACCACGACTATTTTCGAGGCCGCGAGTTTGATGCGCCGTCACCATGTCGATCAACTCGCGGTGGTCACCGAGAATCGTCAGATGGTGGGGACTGTTTCTGCGCTCGATATTGTCTGCTGGGTTGCTCGCCAAAGCGACAAGTAGCCAATGAGGAACGTCGCCAGACTCGTAGCGATTCGACTACTTCGACGTCAATTTTTCGATATCGACCAGGTCTTGGGGCCGTCCGCTTGCTTGCTTGGCAATGACAAGCAGTTCTTTAGAAATGACCCAAATTTTTTGACCGTCAATTTCAAATACATGAGCACAGGCAAAAGCTTCTTGAAATTGAACCCCGGGTATTTCTTTCATGATGTCAATTCGAAGCGGGGGATTCCCCATCCACGCCACATCGAGATGAGACAGGTTCTTTACTGCTTCGATAGTGCTGGGTGGGGCTCCGAAGTTGGTGAGCGCAGCGACCACAGCCGTCAAGTTGGCATCTGAATCGCCGATAAAAATATCAATGTCTTTGGTGAAACGAGGCGCGCCATGGATGGCCAGCGCGTAACCACCTACGACCAGGTATTTAGCGCCGGCCTTTTCGAAGGCCGCCAACAGTTCTGCATAGTCGGTAGGGAGTTTCATCGGAACCCTCGAGTACGAGCTGCTCTACGGCCATTTCCAATACAGCATTAAATCGCTCTTCTGCGGTGGTGTGTTGCCAGAACTCACGCTCTAAGCGGAACTGAGCGTCTTGGTTGGCTGTGTGGTCGAGTGGGGCTCGAATAACGCCTGACGCCCATTGTCGTCTCCGCTCTCTTGCAAGGGCCTCGTCGTTATCAGCCATAAGAATTGAGCCTACTCAACATGAAAGCAAAAAAGTTCAATGAGGCAGGTCTCGCAGCGCTATTTGCCCCTGCCGGCTGTAGTCAATCGCTTCACCTAAGATGCGTGCTGCTTCTTGGGGGGCATGAAAACCCATCGAATTTTCGGCGTTGACGAAATCAACGCGCCATTGCGCTTTGCGATGCAATTCAAGAACGGCAGACAGTTTGTCCTCTTGAAGGCCTGTCTTTTTTGCATTCTCAATGTCAGTGATGAGCTGCACGAGGGCGTCTTCAGCGCGATCCATCAACGCCTTGGTTCTGTCTTGAATGAGCGCCACCCGGGCTTGCAGCTCTGCTTCAGGAAAGCGATGGCAGGTCTGGCATGAGCGAGCAATATTGAGCAGCGGGCTGCGCACGTGATGGTCGCTGATTTTGATAGCGCCTTCGCGCACGTAAGGCATGTGACAATCTGCGCAGGCGACTCCTGAACGGGCGTGAATGCCTTGGCTCCACATCTCAAACTCTGGGTGCTGCGCCTTCAACACTTCGGTTCCCGTCTTGCCGTGTTTCCAATCAAAAAATCGATGACCATCAGGGAATTGAGTGGCGGCGTATGTTTCTTCAATCTGCTCGACCTTGAGACCCTTATTCCAGGGGAAGAAGAGCGTCATCTTGGGCCCGCAGTAGTACTCGACGTGGCATTGCCCACACACCATAGAACGGAGCTCTTGCCGCGAAGCATCGCGATTGGGCTCGTAAGGCTCAGTCGCCCCCGACTTCCTCCACTTTTCGATGGAAGGCAGATGCGGCACCGGCTCACTGCTCTTGGCGAGCATGGTAATACCTCGAAGAAAGCCGGGCTTTGTCACTCTGAGCTTCATGCTCTGCGGTTCATGACAGTCAATACATGCCACCGGGTGTTTCACCGACTTGGCTGCTTCTTCGTAAGGCAATTTGCTCAGATGTTCGAAACCCTTGAACAGCTGCTCTCTGGCATGCGGGCTGTCGAAGGCCTCGTCAAGCGTGCCTGGCGCCCCTTGCCCCAACCCCACCTCACGATAGGCGACTGTATTTGATGAATGACAATGAAGACATGCACCGGGTTGAGGGCGTTCGGTAACCCGCTTGGTGGTGCGCTGGTCATCGAGCATGTACGCGTGGCCTTGTCGTTGGTTAAAATCGATAGAGAAGGCATAGCCATCGAAGATTGTTTTGAGCCGTGGGTCTTCAGTAAGCCGGCTCTTGGGCATACCCTCGCTGCCCGCGCCGCCGTATTTGGTCGAGTAGCGATCAGCCGTTCGGAGATAAGCGTCGTATTGTCTGGGAAAATTCTTGCCCCACTCTGCGGGGTCAACCGTGGTCTCGGTTATTGGTACCAAGTTAAAATTGTTTTGTTTGGCTTCGACCTGACGAAACATGACATTTCGATAGAGGCTCATAATGCCAATCGTCGCACCGGCGACCAAAACACCCACCACAATCAATAGAGACTTTGAAGTCTTTGATTCATGCATGAAGAGGCTCCGACTTAGCGACGTGGTCCATGGCCCACTTCTTGGTGACACCGCACACAACCGAAGAGGTCAGCCTTTAGGTTTGGGTCAGACGGGACGCCTAAGGTGCCATGTGCAGTGATGTCTTCAATTAAGGCCGCATGACAACGAAGGCAATTCTCTTCCAAAACCACGGCATTGTGAGGTTTGATTCGAATAGGTTCAGCAAAGTCTTGCATGGTAAACGCGCGTGAATGCGCGTAGCCATTGCTT
>JAYUVR010000429.1:0-2084 GCA_043753955.1 Archangium sp.
CCCCCGCTCGACGCGGTACGTGCTTTGCTCAACCAGACCCACGTTGCCACCACCGCACGCGGAGGAGGCCTACGCATTTCAACCCATGTCTTCAATGACGAAAGCGATATCGATCGCCTCATTCATGCGCTCGCACACTTGGGCATCAAGCCGGAATAACTATGGACCGCACTGAAAGACTGCTCGACCTGGTTGCCCTCTTCCTCGATTCTCAAAAGCCCGTCACGTGGGACGAAATTCGCGACGGTTTTCCCGACGAGTATTCAGGTTCGACTGAAACCGCACTGCGCAAGTTTGAGCGAGACAAAGCAGAGCTCCTTGACCTGGGCATTCCGCTGAGTTGGGCCAATGAGAATGATCAACACCAAGCCGGCTACGTGCTCGATCGAAATGAGTACTACTTGCCTGAAGTCGGGCTGACGCCTGAAGAGCTGGCCGTACTTTATGCGGCTGGCTCTGCTGCACTGGCTTCGGGCGCTTTTCCTGGGCGACAAGATCTCGCGCACGCCTTGCGAAAAGTGGGCTTCTACGCTGACGGGCCGCTTCCTACTCCGCGAGTGCGTTTAGAACTTGGTGCGGTCGCTGACGTGAGCGAACTCCCGGGTCGGCTCGAAGCATTGTGGAGCGCCATCAATGCCAAAAAGTCCGTCGCCATCGACTATTTTTCCCCTCACAGCCAAAGCGTCTCAACGCGACGCATCGACCCTTGGGGCTTGGCCCTTCGGCGCGGAGTGTGGAATGTGGTGGGGTATTGTCACTTGCGAAAAGACATCCGCACCTTTTACGTGCATCGCATTCGCCGCCTGCAGATGAATACTTTAAAACCTCGGGCTCCTGATTTCGAAGTCCCTGCTAATTTCGTCCTCGAAGAGCACGTCGCCACTTGGCCCTGGCAACACCGCTTTCACCCGACGATGGAAGTCACGGTCGCGCTCAAGGGTGAATTGTTACCCTTGGCCGAACAGCTTTTCCCGGCGAAAGCACGTTCGACCGCTGATGGGCTGAGCGTCGAGATGACTGTGCCGGTGACCTCTCTCAATGGCCTCATCACTTACGTCCTTTCTCTCGGAGCCGATGCCCGAGTGATTCACCCACCGCAGGCTGCCCAACGCGCGCGTGAATTGGTGCGAGATGTTCTTCATGCGCACCAGGAGGCCGCCTCATGAGCGCTCCAGCAGAACGAGGAAGAACGCTCGCGTATGAAAGGCTGCGCCGATTGCTTTTTCTGGTGCCTTTCGTCTCGAAACACCAAGGTCTCAAAGTCGAAGAAGTGGCCCAAGCGGTCGGCGTTTCTACCGAAGAATTACTCGAAGAACTCGACCTCCTCACCTTGGTCGGGCGACCTCCTTTTCAGCCCGATGATTTCATCGACATCTACGTTGAAAATCAGCGCGTCTACTTAGACTTGAATCAGCGCCTTTCTGCTCCGCCGCGACTGACTGCTGCTGAAGGCGTCGCTTTGGCTGCGGCAGCTGCTCTGCTCAAGCCAGCAGACGGAGGCGCACTCGCAACTGCATTGGTTCGTTTAGAAAAAGTTCTGCCCCCTCAAGCCGTCAAACGCTATCGCGAAATGGCCAAACAACTCGACGTAGCTACCCTCGCACCTGACAGCATCGCCGTCCTCTCCCAAGCCATCGTGGAACGACGAGAGGTGTCCATCGACTACGTCGGCATCGGCCGAGCAGAACACGAGCAGCGACGGGTTCAACCGCTTGAGCTCTTCAGTCACCGAGGGCAGTGGTATTTGTCGGCCTTTTGCCTCAATCGCCAAGGCGAACGCCTGTTCCGCGTCGATCGCATCAGCACTCTTGAGCTCCTCCAGAGCCGCTTTGAGCCTCCTGCGGTCATCAAGACCCACACGCTGCCGGGAACGAGTGAAATCGAGCGCCCAGTCAAAGTGCGATTCAACCCAGAATTGGCCCTCTACCAACAAGAGCGCTTTGGAGACGCTGCTGTGCTCCAGCCTGACGGAAGCGTCGTGGTCACCGTGCCCGGTGATTCTGAACGGTGGTTGACGCGTTGGGTGCTCTCTTTTGGCGGCAAAGCCGTGGTGGTGGAGCCCAACTGGGCTCGAAAAGCGGTGG
>JAYUVR010000430.1:0-4578 GCA_043753955.1 Archangium sp.
GCGTCGCTGGTGAGCCATGACAAACAAACCCGCACTTCCATCGTCCACCGAGGGCTGCGGTTACGGACTTTGATGTTGTGCCAAAATATCCCCTCGCCACCCAACGACGTGGCTTTAGACCTGGGCCCTATCGATTCATCGTTCACTCAAGCTGATCGCCTAGCGGAACACCGAACCAACCCGAGCTGCTCTGGGTGCCACGTGTTGATGGACCCCCTGGGAGAACCCTTTGAAAATCTCGACGCCGTCGGTCGCGAGCGCAGTGTCGATGAGGGCGGCCGCCCCGTGAAGACCTCGGGCGAAATCAAAGGCGTCAATGCGGCTCTCGACGGCCCCGTCAGCAACGGAGCTGAGTTGATGCAGAAACTCTCGACGTCGAACGAAGTGCGCGAGTGTGTGGTGACGCAGGCCTTCCGCTTCAGCCACGGGCGCCAAGAAGAAACCGCTGACCTCTGCAGCCGGCAACGCACGCTCGAGGCGTTTAGAAATGCAAACTGGAACGTGAAGGAACTCTTTGTGGCCCTCACTCAAACTGATGACTTTCTCAACAAGCCTGCGGTGACGCCATGAGTGCTCAATATTTTAACCGTCGGTTTCTTCTGAAGGCCGGCGGGGCTGTCGTCGCTTTACCGCTTTTGCAGTCCCTTCTCCCCCGAGCTGCTCGGGCGCAGAGTGCGCCTCCGCCTCGAAGGGCCATTTTTGTCTTCACGGCTAATGGAGACGAAATCGCTCAACGCTTCACCAGCAAGACAGAGACAGGTTTCGTATTGGGCAGCTTTCTTCAACCCTATGAAGCCCACCGTGCCGACATGCTCTTCGTCGAAGGGGTCGACAAGTACCTTTACAAACTCCCGACCCTAGAGCGCGCCGACGAACACCAACAAGGCACCAGTTCTTTAGCGCCTTGGCGCTCAGGCACGGGCAGCTTCCCTCTCGGAGATCGCCCGGGGGAAACCATCGGCTACGTCAAAGGGCCCAGCCTCGACAAGCGACTGGGAGACCTCCTGAAGGCCCGCGACAACATGCGGCACGCGCATCTCGTCTACCGAGTAGGCGACAAGGGCAACAACATTTGGAACCAAAACGCGCACGCGGGCCCTGAAGGCACGCAGAGCCCCATCGCCCCCGAGACGAACCCTTTCTCTGCGTACACGCGCATTTTCGCAGACCTTGACCCCGCAGCCCGCGACGCAGCCCTCAAACGCCTGTCGATGCGGCAATCAGCGCTTGATGTGGTGAAGGGTGAATTGTCGAGCCTGAAGGTCAAATTGTCTGCCGACGACAAATTCCGCCTCGAACAACACGAGAACAGCGTACGAGAAATCGAACAAGGTCTTTCCTCGGTGGCATCGCAATTGCCCGCGTGCACCACGCTCACGTTGGGCGCTACCTTCGACGCACTGGCTCAAGTGAATTGGGCGGCGGCGGGGCGGCTGTTCTTCCGCATCTCAGCCATGGCTTTCGCGTGCGACTTGACCCGAGTGATTAATTTCAGCTGGTCCGGTGGCACTTCAGACCGGGTGTACAAAGAATTGGGCATCACTGAAGGCCATCACTCCATCTCGCACTCGTCGGGCGCCGATGCCTTCACTAAAATTCGCACCATCTATCAGGCCTTGCACCAGGCCTCAGTGACTGACCTTTACGCCGCGCTGAAAGCAGTGCCCGAAGATGGCGGCACCGTGTACGACAACACCGTCATCATGCACTGGAGCGAGTTGGCTCAAGGCAACACCCACAGCAATTCAAACAATCTGGTCATGTTCGGTGGCGGCGGAGCGAAGAAATATTTCCGCACCGGGCGCTACGTCAGCTTGGCAGGCAAATCGTCGAACAGCTTCACCGACCTGCAATTGCATCTCTTTAAGTACTTCGGCTTCGACACCGTGAACAGCTGGGGTGACCCGCTGCTTTCCAAGGGCGCTTTGCCACCCGGCCTGACCTGACGCATTTGACCTGACAGTCGATTTCGCCAAATGATTCCCCTGCTTTTAGGGGGAACCGCTCATCTTCGAATTCATCACTTCACTGGCCCTTGCCACCGCTCCCCTCGAGGGCCATTTCGTGCTCGAGCTCAACGCGCTCCCCATCGCGCAGTTGCACGTGAGTGCACAGGGCACTCAATACACGTACCGCGCGATTCATTTTTTTGAAGAGTCACCGCAAGAGCAGCCCATCGAGCTGGTCTTAAGCTCGAATACGCCTCAACCTGAAGTGTTGGCGTTGCTTCGACGCCCGAAGCCCGGCTGCCGCACCGTGCTTGAAGAAAGCACCCAGACCCCTGAAACACTGTGTGTCGAAGCTGCGTCCGCAGACGGAACCATCAAGGGCCTGTTGAACAACGAGCCCTTCATCGCCCACTACGATGCGGCAGATATGCTGCGTGATTTCTCCATTGGATCTGCCCATTGGGTGGCGACGACAGCCGCCGCTCCTCTTCTTGGCGAGAACCCTTTCGTCCGCGGTCTTCAAGTGCCTTCGGGAAAGCTGGTGCTGTCACCTCACTTTCCAGAAGCGAAGTGGCTCCCTCGCTCGGCCCGAGGCGTGGGAAATGCCGAACGCGTCGGAAAAACACGTTGTCTTACCCTGGCCCGAGAAGAACTTTCACTGCGCCCTGGCGCGCGGCTCGCGGTAGGCCTGGTCATCGAAAATGCTCGTGCGTACCCTCATGCCTGGCTGATGGAAGACTTCGAAATCCTCGACCCGTCTGTCCTCGATGGAGACGAAGGAATCCGCCATCGTCGCTACCTCGAGGTCCCCCTTCGTCTCAGCGGCCGTTTCTTCATGGAACTGTTCAACGGAAAGCTGAAGTTGAAGTCGCCATGAACGCGACCCTTTCAAGGCGCCGCGATTGGCACACCAGGTGGCACAGCCATCGGGGCGTGCTTGCCTTCTTTCGCTCATTGGGGTCCGCATCGGCCTCATCGAATTTTTCGAAGAGCACTATCGACAGCGAGTGACCCTCTTTCGCCAGTTGAATCGTGCCCTCGGCCCGAGCGCACCCTCAATGCCGAGCAAGCCAGTGAGCCAGTGGACGCCAGACCAACGCAGGCGCATCACGCGCAAAGAGGAGATCTCCATGCCCAAAATCTTGTTCGACGCGGTCAGTACCAAAGCGGTGAATGATACGTGTGGTCACGTCGCGCGAACCGACCAGCGTGGTGGTGTACAACCCCTTCTCACCGAAACCGCCAGCGGCGCCGATGAAGAAGAGCGGCACGGTGATGCGACCCAAGTCATAAGAGATGGCTGGCGTAGATGTGCCGCACCAAGCCTCGTCACTCTCGGTCACTTCCAGGTTTGATTGGTGCGGTGAGGCGTCAGCGAACCAACGTGAAATGTCTGACTCAGCTGATTCGCGTAACCCAGTTGGAGCTCCATCGACAATCACTCCGGCAGCGAGATGATAACGAGGCGCCGGGCTGTAAAATTGCCAGGTCTGCGCTGCTGTTCCCAGCATCACCTCTCTGTTGGTGAAAGGCGGGTTCAGCGGCGAGACGTCATTGGGTTTGCGCAGTGCAAGCTGCCCGACTTTCATCAAGAAATCGTTGGGAGAATCGATGAAGCCTTGCTCCTGAACGAAGCGGTCATAAGCGGCGTATTCACAAATCAACTCTCGAGTCGTGGTGTCAGCAGGGTCGACTACCGCCCAAATGTCGAGCGGCACCAGACCCTTCACCTGACGCTGAGCCGGAGGTCGAATCGCATCAACCGCGGCAGCGACGTACGCCAAATAACCTCCGCGAGAGAAGCCGACGAGATGCAGCCGCTCTCCCCCAGAGCCCGTCGCCATTCGGACCAAACGGGCGATGGTGACTGCATGGCTAATGTCCGCCAATTCCTGCTTCAGGCCCATGGTGGCAAAGTCACTCAGGTCAGTCGCCTTCTGTTCGACCAATGCCCAGCGACGATCGACCCCCCACACATCTATTGCGTGCTGAGCGAGAAAAACGGCCATGCCCGGGTCTGCGCCTGGGCGCCGGACAATGGGGGCAAAATTGGTAGCGAAACTCGAGAAGTCACCGTGCAACAACATTGTCCCTGCTTCTGTTTCACACGGCTGCCAGGGGCCACACTCGCGGACGATGCGGTGCAGACGAATGGTGGCATTGGCTGTGATTCCAACGCGGACGGTAAAGCCATAGTGGAAGATGTTGTTCACAAGGCGCTCTCGAGTCACCTCGGTGACCGACGTGCCGCCCGTAGCCAACACGGCCTGCCACGCGGCCAGCGAACTCGGCGGGCCCTCAGCGGCCGACGCCACTTGCGACGCCATCATCGACAACAACAAGAACCCAACTCTTGAGCTTCGAAATGAATTTTTCATGGTTTGGAACTCGGGCAAATCTCAAAACGGTTGCCCTACATCGCACAGGCATCTTCTGACTGAGAGCTCTTTTTGGGAATGCTCCAAGTCTTTGACGGCAGGAGTTGCTCCGGGTTTCGAAGTTCTTCGCTTGGCAAAGCGCCTGGGCTAAAAGTACTTCCAGGTGCCAAATGCTCAATTGCACAAGTTCCGTTTTGCAAGGAGCGCTGGGCTTCCACGCCAGCGTTTACTGAAATGGCATCACTGTTAGA
>JAYUVR010000431.1:0-5843 GCA_043753955.1 Archangium sp.
GCTTAAGCCGAAAACGACGAACCGCAGCCACACGACGATTTGGCGTTGGGGTTCTCAAACTTAAACCCAGCTGAAGTCTCGCTCTTCACGTAGTCGACCTGCGTGCCCTTCAAGTACTGCGTCGACATCACATCGGTAGCGAGCATCACCCCGTCTTGTTCCCAAACCAGGTCGCCCTCTTTCGTCTCTTTGACCAAGTTCAAGTCATACCCAAGCCCGCTGCAGCCGGCAGGTACCACGCGAACGATGAGAAAATGGTCCGCCAACTTTTGCTGTTCGATGACCTCTTTAACCTGCAAAACGGCCCGCTCGGTCAACACCATCGGCTTGGGCTCGCTCACATTGGCAGAGGTCGACTCGGGGCTCGTGACGGCAACAGAAGATTCCATAGCGTTCATATAACCGTCCTGCTCAACAAGGCCAAGCCACCCAGGTGGGTTGAGGGACTAGGGTGTGGTTTTGGCCAGGTCTGAACTGACGTCGACTTCGACATCAACGACACTTTTTCCACTCTCTGGAATCTTCAAAATGAACGGGAGCTGGCGAACCAGTTGATCAGAATGAACTTCTAACAGGTGAGAACCGGGCCCCATCAGCGACAAATTTGAGTTTCGCCCGGCTTGACCCAGCTCTGAAGTCCCTCGCCAAATGGTCGCCTCTCGAAGCGGAGGGACTGTCGTCACCCTCACCTGTCTCTCTTTGAAAATCTTATTGATGTGCTTGAGCGACTGCGCTTCGACCAGTTCACCCACCACTTCCTCATAGTGAATGCCCAGGGTGTCATTCGTGAGAATCACCGTGTCACCTACGAATGCGCCACCTTGCTCAGTGAGGGGTGTAAAGCCCAGTTCCAACAGCTGGCGCGCTCTTGCTCCCTCTGGTGGCTTTACGGTCACCTCCACAGTCTCATTGCAAGTGACCGACAGGCGAACGGCCGTTTGTTTTTGACTGATTCCGACAACACCCAAGAGCGGGTCTCGGAACAGAAAGAGAAGACCCAAAGTACTGACGAGTACCGCGCCGGCAAGAACAGCTTTGAGTTCCCAGCGTCTGGTTGGGTTGGAGGCCATCACTCCACCAGCACCTTCCTCAGCCATTTCGGTCTTGGTCCCGGTATTGGTGTTGCTCCGACGTTCGCTGGGGTTGGAGACCTGACTGGGCAAATTCGAAACGCTCGGCCTCTTAATGACCCGTTTTTGAGGGCCCCCAGATATCTGAGACACTTCTTCCTGAGGCGCAATTCGCGTCACCTCGGCCCGAGATACTCGCGGAGGCGAAATCTGCTCCGGGCCTTTCTCCTCAAAAGTATTTTCGTCGTCGAGCGTATCCGCCGGGCTTTCTATCGGTACCTCAGGAACGCTTTCTTTACGGCCATCAACTGTTGCCGAACCTGACTCCAACAAGGCAACCGGCACGCCCAAATGCGCCTCTTCCACCAGCCGTTCTGAAAACAGCGTCGTCATCAATTCTGACAACTCAGCGCTGGTCGCCAACTCTTTCGAATCGAGCAGAACTTTTTCGAGCGCGCGTTGAAATTCGCGCGCATCGACATAACGCTCATCGGGTCTCTTCGCGAGCGCCCGCATCACCACATCATCGAGCTCGACGGGCACTTCAGCCACCTGCGAAGGCGCCTCGATGCGACATTCCAAAGCCGCCTGTAGGGTCGCAATCTCAGTGTCTCGCTTCAGCGGCCTGACGCCGGTCACCAGCTCGTACAGCACCAGGCCTAAAGCAAAAACATCGGTGCGTGCGTCGAGCGGTTTGCCTGCCGCTTGCTCAGGAGGCATGTAAGCGAATTTGCCTTTGATGGCTCCAGAGCGGGTGTTCGAAACCTGGTCGCTCGCTTTAGCGATGCCAAAGTCGACCAACTTCACGGCTCCCTCAAAACTGATGAGAATATTTTGCGGTGAAACGTCGCGGTGCACCACCCTCAGCGGCCGCCCTTGATCATCATTGCGCGTGTGCGCGTAGTGCAACCCCTGGCACGCTTCGGCGATGATTCGCAGAGCGATGTGCCGAGCAAACCATTGGCGCGTCGTCCAGGCGCGCCGCATCACTCGGCCGAGATCTTCACCGTGGATAAATTCCATCGCGATGAAGTACTGACCGTTGGTTTCTCCTAAGTCGAAAATCTGCGCGATGTTGGTGTGGTTGAACCGTGAAGCAATCTTCGCTTCATTGAGAAACATCTGAACAAATTCTGGGTCTTCGGCCAGATGCGGCAAAATTCTCTTCACCACCACGTGGCGATTGAACCCTTCGATACCCGTCTGCTTCGCCAACCACACCTCAGCCATCCCGCCCAACGCGATTCGTTTGATGAGCTGATAGTTACCGAAAGAGTGGTTCGACATCGCATTACCGGACTAAAGCGAAGGCAGCCTAAAGAAGCCCAGAGGAAACCACAATGTTCCTCAGCACTTACCTGGAGTACGCCGCGCCTTGAGTTCCCTGAAGAGTAAAGCAGTTCGCGAAGATCTCGTCATGTTGGCCTGTCTTGAGGCCTACGGTGCAGTTCGCCATGACGGCCGCCTTGCAGACCGGGCGCTCGACTACACCTTGCGTCGAGAAAAACATCTGTATTCACAAGAGCGAAGGGCCGTGGCGGAACGGGTGTATTCCCTTTTGCGGCGACAGCGATTGGTCGATTTTCTCGCAGAGGCCAAGGTGAAAGGCTTTGAAGCACTGGTTTCAAGCCGAAAAGACCTGATTCGTTTCGCCATTTCGCGAGTGCTCGACGGGGAAGAGGTCTCAGCCGTGCTTCAAGCCCAGTCAATGCCGGGGAGCGAAGGCACTTGGCTACGCACCTTGAACCATGCTCGGGCAAAATTGGCTGAAAAGACCGCCCTCGAACGCTTAGCCATCGAAGCGTCTGTCCCCGATTTTCTGGCCCAAAAGCTCCTCACTGAAATGGGCACTGAGGCTCATGCCTTGGGCGAAGCCATGAATGTGCGCGGCCCTTTGACGGCCCGCATCAACCCTTTGAAAGGAACGCGCGAAGAAGTCACCCGGTTGCTTGAAGCAGAAGAGGTTACCGTCTCACCCACTCCGCTTTCTCCGTTCGGGCTGATTCTCGAGACGCGCACCAATGTCTATTCACTCAAGACATTCAAAGACGGTTTCTTCGAAGTGCAAGATGAGGGCAGCCAGCTGCTGGGCATGTTGGTCGACGCGCCTCCGCGCAAGGTGGTTGATGCGTGTGCGGGTGCCGGCGGGAAAGCGCTGCAATTGGCAGCACAGATGAAAAACCGAGGCGAAATCTATGCTCTCGACGTCGACGCGCGGCGACTGGAAGATCTCAAGCAACGCGCGCGTCGCGCGGGCATACACAACGTTCGCATTCAAACCATCGCCCAAGGCCCAGAATCGCTCGAACAACTGACTGCGTTACACGGCCAGGCAGAACGCGTACTGGTCGACGCACCCTGCAGTGGCTCAGGAACCTATCGTCGGAAACCTGATGCTCGCTATCGCCTCACTGAAAGCCTGTTGGCAGAACATGTAGAAAAACAGCGCGTACTGACCGACCGGTTTTCAAAGCTGGTCAAGCCCGGCGGCCGACTCATCTACGGCACGTGCAGCCTTCTTCGCGAAGAGAATGAGCAGATCGTCGAACACTTCTTGTCGACACACGCTGATTTTTCGCTCGTGCCCGTCACACCTTGGTTGGGTGAAGCGCTCGCAGAGCAGACGACCCGCGATGGCATGCTGAGGCTCTACCCACATCGTCACGGCACTGATGGCTTTTTTGGAGCGGTGCTTACGCGTAAAACCTAAGTGCCCGACAACGAGCGCACCACTTCAAGCGCTCGGCTCACGTGCTGATGCACCTGCACTTGCGAATCAAATCGATGACGAATGACGCCTTCTTTGTCGATGACGAAAGTGACGCGGCCCGCAAAAAGCCCGAGCGACTTTTTAACCCCGAGCGCCTTCGCTGCCACGCCACCGGGGTCAGACAGCAGCGTAAAGGGCAGGTGATATTTTTCTTCAAAGGCCTGATGCGAAGCCCCATCATCAGCCGACACGCCGAAGACTTCTGCCCCGGCGCGCTTGAAATCACCGTATTGCTCTCGAAATGAACACGCTTCTGCGGTGCAGCCGAGGGTGTCGTCTTTCGGGTAAAAAAAGAGAACGAGAACCTTCTGTCCGATGAGCTCAGAGAGCTTCACGGAAGTCCCGTTGATACGAACGAATGACACCGCCGGCACAGTCTCGGGAGCACTCACACGGGCCAGCATAGAAGACTTAATCGTCTTTTGCGCAGTCTTACTCTGCCGTTACCGTGCGCCCACAGGGAGCGCCGTGTGTCGATGTGGACCGCGGCGTTGCTCACGGTGAGCGAGCGCCTTTTCGTAAGCATCATTGATTCTTCGCATTTCATCCGCCGAGCCGCCTTTGTCGGGGTGATGCATGTGCGCCAAGGCCAAGTAGCGCTCGCGAAGCTCACCGTCTGTCACTGACGGCGAAAGCCCCAACGTCTGGTACGGGTCGTTTACCGAAAGCGCGGCTAACCACGACTCAAGGCGCTCTTTGACTGAATCCAAAGGACCGCGCGCTTCGACGTCAGTCACCGCACGACTGCGCATTTTCGTGTCGGCCCGCAGCACCTCTTTATACATGGTGCTGGTCCAGCGGGAGCACGATGGGCAATGAAAGTACCGCACCTGCTGACTGCTCCCCAGGTGACTGCTCATGCGCAAGCCACAATGTGTACATTCGACAGCGACGTCTTCGCGGGTACATGTGGGAGCGGCTCTGGGCATGTCGATGGGTTCTCCTTTGCGGTGCTACAACCTTGTGTCGAGTTGTACGCTCCTGGGGCGTCGACGCAAAAAATTGGCCAAATTTTCTCTTGAGGCATCATGGCCACCGTCCTTCTCAGACGCCTCTTTTCGTGGGTGACTTCTCAAGTGATCGATCGACACATCACCTTTTTGGGCGCAGGCAACATGGCCAACGCCATTCTTCGTGGGCTGCTTCGGGCAGGTATGGCAGCTGAGAAAATTTCAGCCACCGTTCGTCGCGATGAAAAGAAACGAGAGCTCGAATCGACCTACGGCATTCGGGTGGGCATGGACAATCTCGCTGCAGCCCAAACGGCTGACGTGGTGGTGCTCTGTGTCAAACCCCAGGCACTCGACAAGGTGCTGACCCAAATCGCTCCGGCCATCGACCGCTCGAAGTTGATCGTCTCAGTGGCCGCTGGTGTACCCATCGCCGCCATTGAACGCCGCTTGGGCTCGGGAGCACGCATCGTGCGAACCATGCCCAATACACCCTGCTTGGTCGGTGCTGGGGCTACCGCGCTTTCATCAGGTGAACACGCGACGCCTGACGATCTCCTCCTCGCCACCGCCATGTTTGATTCGGTGGGCCTCACCACGGTTGTCGATGAGTATTTGTTAGACGCTGTCACGGGCCTCTCAGGAAGCGGCCCGGCATACATCTTTCTCATCATCGAAGCGCTGTCCGATGCAGGAGTCAAAGTCGGGCTGTCTCGGCATCAAGCACTCAAACTGGCCGCACAAACCGTACTCGGCAGCGCCAAGTTGCTTTTGGAAACCAATCAGCACCCGGGCCAACTCAAAGATCAAGTGACCAGCCCCGGAGGCACAGCCATCGCGGGTCTCCATACACTCGAGGCTGGCGGGCTCCGCACCACGTTGATGGATGCGGTGGAAGCCGCGACTAATCGAGCGCGCGAATTGGGCGAAGCTTTTCTGCAAAAGCCATAGAGTCTCACTCTTTCCGAGCACTTCTTCAAAAAGGACATTTTTCATGAAGATGACCCCACTCGACATTCGACAGAAACGCTTCGAGGTTTCATTTCGGGGCTA
>JAYUVR010000432.1:0-11041 GCA_043753955.1 Archangium sp.
TCGGTCGTCGGTAGAGCCACCCGTTTGCCAGTTCCCCCAGCCGTGCACCAAGCGGCGATGCGGCTTTTTGCAAAGCGCTACCAGGTCAATCTCGAAGAAGCCGAAGGCACTTTGGAGGACTACCCAACCTTCGGCGCTTTCTTCACTCGAAAGTTGAAACCCGGCCGTCGCACCATCGACTTGGGGAAAGACGTGGTGGCAAGCCCCGTCGATGCGCACGTGTCGCAGATTGGCCAGATTGAACAGGGTGCCTGCCTGCAAGCGAAGGGCATCAATTTCCCCGTCGACAAGCTCTTGGGCGATGCTCGAAGGGCGCTCGATTTTGAAGGCGGTTCTTTCGTCACGCTCTACTTGGCACCGCGCGATTACCACCGCTTTCATTCCCCGCTGACCGGCTTCATCACGGGCTACCAATATCTTCCGGGTGAATTCTGGCCCGTTAATCAGGCCTCCGTGCGCACCAAAGATGCGCTCTTCGCACTCAACGAGCGGTTGGTCACCTACCTCGATACGCCTGCAGGAACATGCGCCTATGTGGCCGTGGGCGCGACCTGCGTTGCTCGCATTCACGCGGCCTACGATGAAGTGCTCACACATCAACGAGCCGAAGCGAAATCAGTGCGCTACCCGAGGCCCATCGCCATCGAAAAGGGCGCTGAAATTGGCATGTTCGAAATGGGTTCAACCATCATCATGTTGTTTCAGAAAAATCGCGTGAAGTGGGAACCCGGCCTTGTCGCCGAATCACCGGTGGTGCTGGGCCAGCGCATCGGAGTGTTCACTTGAGTCAAAAGTTTGCCGGCGTGAAGGGGATGAATGATCTCCTCCCGCCTCAGATTGAAATTTGGCAGCGAGTCGAAGCCGTCGCACGCGAGGTCTTCGCTTGTTATGGCTTTGCGGAAATACGGACTCCGGTTGTGGAAGACACGGCGCTGTTTGTTCGCAGCGTGGGCGAGGTGACGGAAATCGTCGGCAAAGAGATGTACACCTTTGAAGACAAGGGCGGTCGCTCGTTGTCGATGCGGCCTGAGGGTACTGCTCCCGCGGCGCGTGCGTACATTGAACATGGCATCGCCAACAACGAGGCCCTGACGCGTTGGTATTACATGGGCCCGATGTTCCGCTACGAGCGGATGAAGACGGGTCGATATCGGCAATTCTACCAATTGGGAGCCGAGGCCTACGGTGCGTTAGACCCCGCTCAAGACGTCGAAGTCATCGCCTTGTGCGCTGAGTTTTTTCGGCGCATCGGCGTGCCCGATGTCGTGCTGCATCTCAATTCATTGGGCGATGGTTCAACTCGGCCCGCTTATTTAGCTGAGCTGCAAAAGCATTTTGCGCCGCATCTCGAGCTGATGAGTGCTGAGGCGAAGGTGGCTTACGAGCGCAACACCATGCGTCTGCTCGATTCGAAAGAAGCGGCGTTGCAAGAAGCAATCGCCAGCGCACCTTCCATCGTCGACTTCATTGATGATGCATCGAAACAACACTTCGCTCAGGTGCAGCGGTTGTTGAACACTTTGGGCATTCCCTTCGAACTCGACCGCAGATTGGTGCGCGGGCTCGACTACTACACGCGCACTACTTTCGAATTCATCTACCAACCGAAGACTGGCGACAACGCTTTGGGGACCGCGGGCACCGTGTGTGGTGGAGGTCGGTACGACGGTTTGCTTCATGACTTGGGTGGGCCGCAGAAACCTGCCGTCGGTTTTGCGATGGGGTTAGACCGACTGGTGCTGTTGCTTGAGGCCGTCAAAGGGCATGAGAGAACAGGGCCTGCATTGTTCATCGGTACTTTCGAGGGCCCCGAGCGGGAAGGCGCTCTTTCACTGGTGATGGCGCTTCGAAACCAAGGGTTTGTGGTCGACTTTGATCCTCGGGGAGGAAAGCTGGCCAAACAGAAGGAACGAGCCAGCAAGGTCGGCGCCAAATTCTTCGCGGCCTACGGGAGCGAAGAACATCAGCGCCAGAGCTTGAAGATCGACAACATGCAATTGCCCAAAGACGCTCCGAAAGAGACAGTTGAAGTACGGTGTGACGGTCTTGCCGAATGGTTAAAGGTGCAGCGCGCGTGAGCACTGCATTGGCGCTTCAGCGAATGGGGTTGTGGCTGGGGCTTGTCACGGCATCTGCGGTCTTCGCAGAAGATTTAGCGGTCGAAGGCAAAGCAGCTCCTGCGTTCCGCTTGCCGGTTTACAACGCCAAGGCGTTTGGTGAGTCGTCGGTGGCACTCAATACCTATGTGGGTACGGCGCCGTCAGATGCCCAAACCAAAGTGCTGTTGGTGTCCTTCATGGCCAGCTTTTGTGGGCCTTGTAAAAAAGAAATGCCTCACCTGCAAAAGCTCTACGAAAAGCATCGGGCTGATGGTTTGCGGGTGCTGATGGTGTCCATCGATACCGAACCCGAAGGGCAGAAGTCAGTGGAGGCATTGATTGCCGAGCACCAGGTGACTTTCCCGGTGGCGAAAGACAGATTCAACATCGTGGCGAGGCGTTGGTTAGGCGCAAAAAGTGTGCTGCCTTCGCTGTTTGTGGTTCGCAGTGATGGAACCATCAAAGTGGTGCATCGTGGCTATTCGCAAGACGGAGTGGCGCTGTTGAATCAAGAAGTCAAAGCTGCGCTGCAACTGCCACAGTGAACCCGCTCATCGTTATCGCCGGGCCAACGGCCTCGGGCAAAAGTGCCCTCGCGTTAGAGCTCGCAGTGCGCCTCAATGCCGAGCTCGTTAGCGCTGATTCGCAACAGGTCTATCGGCACTTTGACATCGGCACGGCGAAGCCGTCGGCAGGTGAGTTGGCAGCGGTTCCCCATCACTTGATTTCGTTCGTCGAACCCAATGATGCTTTTTCAGCCGCACGCTTTGGTCTGGAAGCCGACGCGGCCATTGCCGACATTGCTGCTCGAGGGAAAAGAGCAATCGTGGTGGGAGGCACCGGGTTGTATCTGCGCGTGTTGCTCCATGGCGTGATGCCTGCTCCACCGCGCGATGAAGCGCTGCGCCAAGAGCTCGAAAATATCGCTGACCGTGAAGGAGACGAAGCACTCCATGCGCGTCTGGCTCAGGTTGACCCGGTGACGGCGGCGCAGCACCCTTTTGCAGATAGGGTGCGGGTGATTCGAGCGCTTGAAATACACGCGCTCACCGGGAAACCCGCCAGTTCTCTTCGAGAAGAACATGCATTTGCGAGTGATCGTTATGCGTACCGCCTGTACGTGCTCAACCCGCCTCGGGAGCAGCTCTACGCGGCCATCAATGCACGTACAGACAAGATGTTCGCGGCAGGACTCATCGATGAAACTCGGCAGCTCGTGGCAGCAGGCTATCGGGAGGCGGCTCCGATGAGGGCCGTCGGCTACAGTCAGGCCCTCGATGTCATCGATGGCCGCCTTCGTGAGGCTAGGGCAATGGGGCTCACGGCCCAAGCGACTCGGCACTACGCCAAACGGCAGTTGACGTGGTTTAGAAAAGAAAAAGGCGCCCTGCATGTGGCGCCTGAATCTGCGTTGATGAAGGTGCTCAGCGACGCATGAGGCCGCGCCGGCGTCCTCCTCCGGCAAATTGCGGCTGTTGCATGGGCGGGTTTTCGAGGCCGAGTTGCCACCACATCGGTTCCCACGGCGCCATTTTCAGGCGCTTGTCGTTTTGCAAGGCGCTCATGGCTTTCTTGAGCTTTTCGTCATTGGGGTTCGCCGCGACGCCCCGAGCGAGCACGCGCAACGCTTGATCATCTTGTTTGTTCTGAATGAGACACCAGGCATAGGCCGCCCACATCAAGCCTTCTTTGTTGCCGTGCTTCACGGCGTCTTCAAAAGACTTCTGCATCGAACCAAAGTCTTTCTTCTGAAAGTAGATGGCCGCTTGCATGGCCTTGGCGAAATAGTTTCGACCACTGGCGTGCTGAAACGAGGCCAAGGCGCCTTCGTAGTCTTTGAAGAGGTGCTTAATCATTCCAATTTGGCCGTGAATTTCTCCGGTGAGAAGAAACTGCCATTTCCCTAAGGGGAGCGCGGCTTCCAACATCTTGATGGCCTTGTCGGCCTTGGCCTGCTGTTCTTTCTTGTTCGCGTTCATGCTGGACAGTTCGGCTTGAACCGCCTGAATCACCGCTTGAAGTTGCATAAAAGAGCGCCGGCCGAGCACGACGAAGAGCGCCAAGAAGGCCACGGTGCCGGGAATGATGCCTGCCAAGAGGCTAAAGCCGAGCAACTTGACGAGGACCACCACCACCAGCCCAGCCGCGAAGGAAAGAATCAGGTTGATCATGACAATCGACCCTCTAACCGTTCATGACGCTTCCGTCGACGCCCGGTTCTGCTATGAAGCGCGTCCGTGAAAGACGAATAGGCCTTCTGACGGAATTGGTAGACGTAGCGGACTCAAAATCCGCCGCCTTCACCGGCGTCCCGGTTCGAGTCCGGGGAGGGCCACTGAAGTTCGCTTGTGAGTTCGCGCGTCCAGGCGAGCTGGTAGTAAACGCGGTAGCAAGCCCATCACCACTTGCAGCCAAAGCTCCCGAAATCTCAATCAGCTTGCCGACCTTCGTTCGCACGATGGACAGCTTCGCGACCTCGCGGCTCACCTCCCATTCGAAGGTGTAGCCCTCGATGACCTCTTTCGGCGGTCGGTGCCTGGCGTAGCGAAGGATGTCTTTGGGCGCGCCGTTGCCGCGGGCGAGCGAGATCGTCGTGCGGCGAAGGCCGAGCGTCTTCAGGTCGCCGACGAACCGGTCGTAAGTGGAAGCCTTCGCTCACCAGGGCCCTCGCTTCGCTTTTGCTTCAGGCGGGAGCGGCAGCACGAGGTCGTCGGCAGGCGGCTGACGACACACTGGGTCTTGCAGCATTCACGTTCTTCAACTGCGTTACTTTCATTTGAAAATGCGATCTCTCGTCTTGTCCGCCGAAACAAGTACAGGCTCGAACTGTTTCTCGTGTCGACGAGCAACTTCGAGTGATTCACGACCGTACGCATTCTCGAAATCACGATCGGCTCGTTCGGCGTCGACCCTTCGCACGAGGTAATACGAAATCAAGACCATGGAGAGGTTCTCAGCTTCTTTCGGGATGAACCCATTCCCTTTGGCGAGCTCAGCTTGTTCGTGTTGCACTTCGGGAAGTGCTGCGAGGCCCTTTTCAAACAACACCTGTGCAGCTTGTTGTCGCTGCTCTGACAACGCGAAGAATCGATCGAGCGTTGCGTCGTCGAGCGGCGGTATTTGGTAGCGAGTCCAGCCTCCGGGTTGATCTGGCATGGTGCTGACGCTCGGTGCATAGCTGGTAGTAGGAGTCTGCGCGGCGAGCCAGACCAGACCTGCCATCGCGCTCGCGGCCAGCACTGCAAAGAACGCAGGTCGGTGCGGTTTGATCCGCCAGGCCCAGCGGCGTTCGACCCTCTGCACGTAGCGTGGCGAAGTCTCGTACTCGTGCCATGCAGCAGCCCTGTGATTTGCGGCTTCGGAGCGTTGACCCAAACCATCACAGGCTTGGGCAAGCAAGACCCGACCTTGCACTGATCCTCTGCGTTGCTGCACAAATCGTTCGAAACTGGATTTCGCCTCGGCGAAAGATTTCTGCGCTAGCTGTGAGCGACCGAGTACCAGGTCCACTTCACCCATGCGAAACGTGGCAGGCACCTGGGCGAGTAGCTGGTAACCCTGCGACCCATAACCCGCACCAAGACAGGCAGCGCCCATAGTGAAAACTGCCTCGACCCGAGTTTCGCCTCGGTCAAGCGCCGGACGCAGCATCAACATCGCGTCCTCGAAGGCGCCGCGGTCGTTGAGCAGTTGCGCTAGCTCAAGTCGCGCGTTGTCGTTGTGAGTATTCTCCAAAACCAGTCGTCGAAGCTGACCTTCGCGGCGGCGTCTGCCCCAGCGGCGAATTGGGTCGTCGAACACACCGATCGAGGTTCGATTCAGAAACACGACTACGGAGGCCAAGACGATCAGCGTCAGCCACGGCCATTGAAGTGCAAGCGAGAAGAGCGCCCAAAGCCAGAACATTGCGCAGGGCCTTAGCACGCCTGCTTAAGTGCTCATGCGTGCTTCGGTTTTCTCAGTCGAGCGCGTTCCGATAAGCCGACTGAGGAGGTCGAACATGCCCAGTTTCGAAGTTGTCGCACCGACTGCGCTGAGGTCGAACAACGACTTTCGCCTGTTTTCGCGGCAGATTGAGATTGTATCCTTCGATGGTGCTGCAGTTGAGGCTGCCGCCACTCTTCGAGCCGAGCTTGAATAAGCGGGAAATCTATTGGCGCGTTCGACACACTTATCGCAGGGCATGCTCTGGCCTGTGATGCCACGTTGATTACGAACAATGTTTGCGAACTTAATCAGGTTCGACAGCTGCGTACAGTGGACTGGGTCGATTGACCAAAGGCCTGTTGCACTTTTGTTCTTGAATGAGCTAGCCCGCCCGCAGCGGATTGCGAGAGGGCATTTTGTTCACAACAAAACATGGTTTGATTACGAATCTTCTATTGGCATTCTTTTGCCTTGGTTGCAGTTCGCCAGCGATTTCTGTTTGTGATGTGAGCACTTGTGCAAATGGTTGTTGTGATTCAGTTGGCGTTTGCCAAAGCGGAACCACTCTCGATGCCTGCGGTGCGAAGGGCGCTCGATGTGACGCCTGCATGGCGGCAGAAGTATGCGCCGAAAATCAATGCAAGACCCCTCTGACTGATGGAGGTGAAGTCAAAGTCACGGTGACTGGTACTCGCAGTACTCACCATGTCACGCCTTCCGGACTGGTTGATGTTCCCTTTGATTACCGGAAAGAGGCACTTGTCGTGTTGTCTCTTCACGGTTCCACTTTTACGCCTTCGCTTGTCACTTCTGATCTCGATGGTGGCTTTCGTTTCACTGCCTCTTCGTCTCCTTATTATGTGAATCAAAATGGGAGTTATGTAGTGAGTAGCGCTGCCGCGCTTGATCTCGGGTTGAGTGCGCAGGGGCGCCCTGACGTCATTCCTCGGGCTGGTAACGGCCTAGCGAAACTGAGGGTCAATGCCACCGGGTTGTTACCTTTTGAAGAGTTTGATGCACTGCAGTTGGCTTCTGAGTCTGTCTTGGAACTGGGGTATACATCGACGTCGACGCCAATCAGTTTGGGCAGCACGTCTCTTTCAAATGTTATCTTTGATTATTTTTCCATCGCTGGAATGGCGACACTTGAAGCCGCCAAGGGCGACACCGCGGTCGTCAGCCAACTCAGAAGCGAAGGCTTCTTTTCATGGCTTGCTTCATCGGGTCGCACCGGGCCAATTGATCTCTCTTCTGGGAAAAGCGCTGTTCTCAATGTGGCTCTGACACCGCTTTCTCCGAGCCCAATCGCCTTGACGTGGCGCGGTTCGAAGTGGGCGGAGATGGCACCGCTTGTTCACCCGAAGGCTAAATACACCGAAGGCGCAGCAGAAATTGTTGCCGTCGCAGGTGGAACTTTAGATCGCGGTTGGGTCGGTCATTTGAGCACGCTTTTTTATGCAATCTTGTTCGATAAGCCCGATGGCACGTATGTCTTAAAATATGCCAACCCAAGCTCTTCATGGGCTGAACTTGGGGCCGTAAATGCTTTCTACGAGGTACCCATTCGGTTGCCTGATGCGCACGAGGGTCAGCACCGGCTCGCTGCGCATTCTCTCGACACGCCCGCGAAGTTGTTTTCCGAGCCGCTGATGCCGGCAATGAAGCCTCCTGCTTTGCTTCGACTTGATGATCGAGATGCTCAGGGTGACACGATTGTGGTGGAAAGCACGACGCCTCTTGTCAGTTGGTCAGCGACTTTTGATCGACCATCGCATTTTCAAGTGAGCCTGTTTGAGTTGTTTGTCGATGACACCAACACCACCAGCAGTCGTGTGATTGGTCGAATTGTTGTCGATTCAGCGTTGGGCAATGAAGTGCGTGTGCCGCCGTATATTCTGCATTCTCGCAAAACATACATCATCACCGTGATTCAGTTCGATGTGAAGGGCGGCCTCTTTGCTGCACAGCAGGCTCCTTTTTATGACTGGAGCAGTGGGCGATTTGCTGGGGCTTCCACCACGCAATTCTCGGTCCGATAAAATGACTATCGTAAGAGTGATGTTTGTTTTGTGGCTAACATTTATTTGTGGTTGTGATTCAAACAGTGAAACTCTGAGCTTAGTGGGGTTGGGCGCAGTCACGCTTGGCCCTCGCGAGTGTGAATCAGGGTTTTCTCTCGATATCGCGAACGACAGTTGTGAGCCTGTTTTGCCCGCCGTTCCATGCCGAGAAGGCACGATGGTGCAGCTTGGTCGCACCGACTGCGTGCCAGTGGGGTGGACCAGTTGTCCTCAGGGCTTTAAGCCCTATTCGCCAGGCTGGGGCTGCGTGGGTGAGCTTCCGCTCGAGCCTTGCGTGGGCGCCACCAAGCAGACTCTGGGTTCGACGACGTGTCTTCCGGTAGGCGATTGCTCAGTACCATTCCCTCCCGAGACAGCCACGGTGTTTGTCGATGACAGCTTCACTTCTGCTCAACTCGATGGAACTCATTTCCAAACCATCGGTAATGCCTTGAAGAATGCTGAGGGTGGGAGTGTCATCGCCATCGAGCACGGCACCTATGCTGAGTCACTGTTGATTGAACGCCCGGTGACGCTCATCGGTCGATGCCCAGCAGCGGTTAAGCTTGCCGGTCCAGGGACAGGGCCTGGCATCCTTCTCTCTGAGACTTCGAATGTATCGATTCAAGGTATGACAGTGAGTGGGTTTTCCTGGGGGGCCGTAGCGCATAACAACAGCCAACTCACACTTGAGCAGATGGTATTTGATGGCAACAAAAACACTGGAATTCATGTCGAAGAGAGCACGATGCATCTTTCGAACAGCGTCGTGCGGGGCACACAGCCATTTCAGGAACAATTTGGTATTGGCATCAGTGTTGAGATGTCTGAAGTTGACATTTCAGACAGTGAAATCGCATCCAATACCGAAGTGGGCATTGTGGTGGGCGACGCTCGCGGTCACCTGAAAATGGTGAGGTCGAGTGTGCACGATACGCGGCCCGGGCGCAGCGGCATTGCACGGCTCATTCATGCAGAACGAGGCGGAAGGGTCGAAATCGAGAAGTGCGACATTTCGAATGGCCGAGGAACATTGGTTCTTATTCGCGGAGGTTCGCTCAAGATGACCGACACTGCGGTCCGTCAATCGCCATCTCAGGCGCAATTTCAAGGAAATACAGGTGGTGGGGTGGCTTCGGGTATCACCATCAACATGCAAAGCATCGCAGCATTCCAACGCGTTGGTGTCTTTCAAATACAGGGCGTCGGCATTTCGGTCGAGTCAGCGAAAGCGACTGTCGAAGACAGCAATGTGATGGATTCAACCTTGCCGCCAGTGGGTTTGGGGTTGGGTCTTCAGGCCATCGATGGTCAATTGGCCGTTCGTCGTTCTGCGTTTCTTGGCAATGTGGGCGTTGGCGTGCACTTGGTTTCCAGTACCAACGTCGAAATTAATGACAGTCTTTTTTCTGACACACTGTCCTCTTCGCAAACAGATGGTCGAGGTCTGAATGCGGAATACTCAGACTTCGTGATGCAAGGCTCGACCAGTGAGAACAACAGCGGCACCGGCTTTCTCGTTGCTGGAGGCCGAGCCACCATTTCAGATTGTGTTGTCGTAAATACGCAGCCTGCATTCGGGTTTAGCGGTGGCGATGGTATGGCGTTTCACTCCGGCGCTCAGGTGATTCTCGACTCGAGTTACATCAAAGATAGCCCAGAGGTTGGCCTCGCCATATTCGAGAGCGACGTGAAAGTGCTTCACAGCGTGATTCGAAATGGGAATCTTACGGCCTTTGGTCGCTACGGCGATGGCATCATTACGGTCGGTGATTCGCTACTTGAAATTGTCGATACCTCCGTCCATTCCTCCAAAGGAGGAGGTTTGATTTGTTCTGGTGGGTCAGCCCGAGTGCATGGAGGTTCATTTGTCGGCAATGAAGTTGCGCTTTCGATTCAAGACGGTTCCCAACTCGCTGTGTCGGCTGCTCCCTCTCCAGTGGCGAGAGATCAATGGGTGGTGGTGAGCGAAGGAACTCTTTTTAAGAGCAATACAGTCAAGGTGAGCGCTGGTGCCCTTCCTTTGCCCGAGCCGGCAGCGCTCATTCGCTGAAGAAAGCCTGCTAGAGCGACCCCAATGGAGACTGCTCAAGGCCCCACGTTTTCGGGTCACATTGTGGGTATCGCTTCGCGCAAAGCAGCGACGGCGGTGCTCAATGCTCACGTCGCTGTACTCAAAGGCACACCGATGCGTCGCGCCATCGGAGAAGCGCTCGCCAACGGAGGGAATCTGGGCGGGAAGGAACGCCGATTCATCGCTTTTGCGACGCGGGAATTGTCGCGGCACTTGCGTCGACTCCATTTGGGTGCCAGCGCTCGTGGTTTTCCCATCTCGAAGCTCAGCTTGCCGGAAGACCAAGCCATTTTTCTGTATGCGCTGTGGCGCAAAGACATCTGTGAAGCGGGAGTTGAGAAAATTATGACTGAAGTGGCTCTGCCCGGGCCTCTTCGCCCTCGAGGCATTCCTGATCAACGCATTCGTGCGGAAATTGAGAGAAGGGTGGAAATCAATTTCGGTGCGACTGCGCTTGACCAAGCGGCCAACCGGTATTCATTTCCCACGTGGTTGGTTGAACAGATTGAAGCCGTTGCTCCAGTCGGTGAATTGCATCTTATTCTTGAAGCGCTGAACCGCGAGCCAACGTTGACTTTTCGAGTGAGGCCTTCAGGAACGCGTGATGCGCTGGTCGCTGAGCTCGGCGGCAAGAAATTAGAAGTTGAAACCTGCGCTGAGTTGCCTGATGCGCTCAGAGTGTCTGATGGCAGCCGAGCCATCTTTGAGTCGAGGTGGATGAAGGAAGGTCGTCTGCAGGTGATGGACTTAGGGAGTCAGTTGCTGGCCGCATTTTGCAAAGCGGAACCTGGTCAAACGGTTGTCGACTATTGCGCTGGAGCGGGTGGCAAAACACTCGTTCTCGCCGATGCCGTGGGCGCGACGGGCCGGGTCTTCGCGTG
>JAYUVR010000433.1:0-7406 GCA_043753955.1 Archangium sp.
ACCGCTGCGCCCAAAAGGACGGCCACGAAACCCCGCAGTCTTCGTTCGGTAATGATGACATCGCGCGCTGTCAGCACACTCAGCCGAAGTTTTTCGGCTTGAATGGTCAGAGACAGAGGCTCAGGCAACACCGGCGGGGCGCTCTCTTCACGTTCTGCGGAGGCTGCGCCAATTGCGAGGCTCAGACAAATGGGAAAAAGTGAAGTGAGCATGAGTCGAGCTGCCGTCGTGAATCGAAAGAGTTGGGTGGTCGGCCTGGGGGTGGCGGTATGTACTTCCTGCGCCACTGTGCCCACAAGAGCTGCTCAGCCAATTGATGACGACGGCGGGTGGAGCCAGTTCGACGTCACCAGGACAGCTCGACCCGACGCGCTCTACATGGACCGCTTCGAGGCGCTGCAATTGCGACTTGAGTTTCCGGTTTGCCTCGCCCTATCGGCTCGAGTGAATGCGAACACCGCCGCTCCTATTCTGGTGGTGGTTCACGGAATCGGCGGCGACGGCCCGGAATGGGAGAACTCGCTGAGTCTGTTGGTGCGTTCGCAGCCTGCAGCCGTCTTCATGTTCCGGTGGGATTCAATGCACAGTCGCGATGAGATGGTACAGAACCTGGCTGCAGGCGTTACACAGCTGGTCCAATGCACGGGCCGCCGAGTGGTGATGCTCGCTCATAGCGCTGGCGGCGTGCTGGCGTCGTATGCGGCCAGCCTCATCAGCGTGCCAGAAAGCGGGCAGGTTGACGTGGTAACCATTGCATCACCGCTCGCTGGAACACTTGACCGAAAGCCCCACGATTCAGGCGAGGCGCAGTTATTTTTCCTCTTCGATTTGGGTACCCGAATTTCGAATTACCCACAGCCGGGTCGAGGAGTCAGCGTCTGGCACCTGAGCACTCAATACCCCGCCGACAAAGTGATGAAACCGGGCAAAGACGGCATCAGCCCCAATGACCCTCGGGTGAAGGTGCCTGGCGCGACGGTACTCTCTTTGCCGGCGCGGCTTTCTCACGTGGCCGCGCTCAGTTTCGTAGCTCGCCGAATCAGTCGGGAAGGCTGGACCGAGTGGATGAATTCACTCATTGTCTCGACCGACCTCAAAGAGGCCCAATAGCTGCATTTTTCAGAGCGATTGATCTCTTACCTCGGCAGAAAACTCATCGAAAGTAAAAGGCCGCCGCTCCAGGCGAAGGAGCGACGGCCAATTTCTACAAAGACTGAAAAGCGCTTGGTTTCGTCTCTTTCGTAGAACGACGCTTTGAGAGCAGTTTTGCTTAATCGAGAACGATTTTGCCGCGAGCTTGAAAGGCCTTGAGGCTTGGGTTGAGAACATCTCTATCCGGAGTAGTCGGATGTTCACCCCAGTTTGTGATGTGATCCCAAGCGACCGAGTATGACGTTTGAGCATTGGCGACGAAAAACAACTCAGACCCTGAAAATTTCTCGAGGCGCTCAGGAGAAAGGGTGACTTCTAGACCCTTTGAGTCCCCCAATGCTTTTCTTTCGTCTGCGGTGAGTTCACCGACTTGCTTCATGTCTCCATTTGGAAGCTTTTCGTAAATAAACACCGCGTTGTACTGCTGGCCCGATTCATAATGGAGCTTCTCAGTCTTGCCTCTGGCCAACTTCATTTCTGAGTCCTTCTCGCCAGAAGTAGCCTTTGGGTTTTCCCAGTCGATTTGATTGCGAATCTCCTTGAACTCTTCCGCTGAATAGAGCGCTTTGGGCAGAACAACTCGGTCATTGCTGTACGCAGTAAGCAGTGCTTTCGCGTCTGGCGAGACCTCAACGTTTGATTTGAGCGATGCTACTGCTTGAGGGTCGGTCAGCAGACTGACCAGCGCTTTTCCTGCACCTTCGAAGCCACTTTCTCTGAGCGTGGTTGCTAAAAAGCTGGCTTCCCCGTCTCCCACCTGAGGGTTCCACTCATCCGACCGGAGTTTCAGGTCTTCAGCCAGCACCTTGTGAATCTTGCCGTTGAGTTCAATCGGCTTGTTGCTCGGAGACTGCGCTTTCGCAATCTCGTTGGCGCGGCGGATGAAATTTGCTGCAAGATTCATATTGGGCTGAGCAGGGATTGTCATGTGGGTCTCGTTTGGGATGGCTAGAAGTGCATCGGGAGGGTTATCGCGACGTGGATCAAAAGGTTTCTCCCTTAAGTCGTTTTTTTTCAAGAATAAGAAAGAAGTTATCTCGGCTGGAATGCGATCGCCTGCGTGCTAGGGGCTGCAGTCATGCAGCGTCTCCTTGCGCCCCTTCGTAAGGTTGTTGTCCAGATAGATTCACCTTGGGTGGCGACGCTGTTCGGTCTCCTGGTGTACGGGCTCTTTTCAGCCCACCACCAGGGAGGCTTCGCTGCTTCCTCGGTCCCCTATTTCCAATATCTGGCCGATGCCTTTCTCCACGGGCAAACGCACCTGCGGCTTCCTCCTCCGTCGACCCATGACTTGAGTCACTTCGACGGGAAGCTCTTTCTCTATTGGTCGCCATTTCCTGCCGTTCTGATGATGCCTTTTGTGGCCATTTGGGGTGTGAAGTTCAGCGACGTCGTCTTTACCGATGTGCTGGGGGCACTCAATATTGGAATGTTGGCCGCGCTTCTTCGTGCGGCAACCCGTCGACGTCTCATCAAACTCTCGCGCATTCGCCGTGCGCTGCTGGTGTTTTTCTTTGCGTTTGGAACGGTGCACTTCACCCTCGCCCCTTTCGGGAGGGTGTGGTTCACCGCTCAGGTGGTAGGGTTTGGTTGTGTTGTTTTGGCCTACTGGGCGGCGATTGCCCTGCGAGGACTGCCTGCATTTGCAGTCGCCGGCCTGGCGATGACCGGGGCGCTGCTGACAAAAAATCACATGCTCGCCACGGGAATATGGCCCGCACTGTATTTGCTCTACACCCACTGGGATTCGAGGTCGCCCACCCGAGTGCCTCTTCGCTATCTCGTCGCGGCCCTGTTGCCGGTGTTGGTGGGGTTCATCATGTTGGCAGGGTACAATTGGTTGCGATTCGGAAACATGATGGACAACGGTTACCGCTTTCACGAAGTGGGGTTCGAATTCGCTGAAGACTTCGCTCGCTACGGGGTCTTTCACCCCCATTTTTTACTCACCAATATTTATTACCAATACCTGTATTACCCGTTGCCCATTCGTGAGGGCAGTTACCTGGGCGGCAGTCTGTTTTTGATGAGCCCTTTTTTCCTGGCAGCCTTTGGTGCCAATTGGAAAGCGCCTCGATGGTCTGTCTGGGCCTTGGTCGCTTCACTGGCCATCACTGCGGTGCCCATCTTGTTGTTGATGGGTACCGGTTTTGTCCAGTGGGGGCCTCGCTACACGCTCGACTTTACCGTGCCACTGCTGATGCTGACCGCGATGGGGCTTCGACGTTGGAAGCTGCGCTGGTTTGTGGCGGCCGGTGTGGTGTCTACCTTGAGTTACGTTTACGGTGCGCTGCACTTCGCGCGATATCTCTGACTGTCTCCAAGCTTCGTCGACTTCAAGAGATTCACCGAAAGTAAAAAGCCGCCGCTCCAGTCAAGGAGCGACGGCCAATTCCTTCAAAACAGTCGCACCGCTTACTTCTTCTTCTTCAATTCTTCATCAATGACTGACTTGAACGCATCAATAGGCTGCGCTCCAACCACCTGGCGGCCATTGATGAAAAAGGTCGGCGTACCATTCGCACCGACCCGAGTACCTTCAGCGGAGTCAGCAGTGATGTAGGCATCGAACTTGTTCGAATCAAGTGCCGCCTTGAACTTGCCCATGTCGAGGCCGAGTTCCGACGCATACCGTTCAAGAGACGGGCGATCGAGCGCCTGTTGGTTCGCGAACAGCTTGTCGTGCATTTCCCAGAACTTGCCTTGATCATTTGCGGCCATCGAAGCAGCAGCGGCAATCTTGGCGTTGTTGTGGAAGGGCAGAGGCTGGTGCTTGAAGACGACTTTAATCTTCCCATCGTACTGCTTCTCGAGATCGTGCAACGTCGGCACCACGCGCGAGCAGAACGGGCACTGAAAGTCAGAGAACGCAACGATGGTGACCGGCGCATTCTTGGGGCCCTTCACCGGAGCTCCAGTGATGTTGAGATCCGTCACCACCTTCGCGGGTTCAGCAGGAGCACCCGCCGCGGCAGGAGGAGGCGCCTTGCCCGCTTCTTTTTGGAACTCAGCGTAGAGATCGTTCGGCTTGATGCCTTTGGCCAACATCGCATCGGCCTTCTTAATCTCTTCATCGATGATGTTCTTGAACGACTCAAACGGCTGAGCGCCTACGAACTCACGACCATTGATGTAAAAGCTGGGAGTGCCATTGGCGCCCACGGCCATGCCTGCGGCTGAATCTTCTTCAACCCGCTTGGTGAACTTCCCTGAATCAAGCGCCGCCTTAAATTTGCCCACATCGAGCCCGATTTCTTTCGCGTAACCCTCTAACGCAGGGCGATCGAGCGCTTGCTGATTGGCAAACATCTTGTCGTGCATGGGCCAGAACTTGCCCTGCTCATTGGCTGCCATCGACGCCTCGGCCGCCAACTTGGCATTGTTGTGGAAAGGCAGCGGTTGATGACGGAAGACCATCTTCACGTTGTCGCCGTACGCGTCTTCAATCTGCTTCATGGTTGGCACCACGCGCGAGCAGAACGGGCATTGGAAGTCAGACCACAACACGATGGTCACCTTCGATGCCTTCTTGCCACCCTTCGACGGTGAATCGGCAGGCACGTCAACCTTGCGAATGGCCGCCGGTGCCGGAGCTGCTGCTGCAGGCGCGTTCGGCGTTGGGGCCGCAGGTGCAGGAGCGGTGGCTCCGTTGGCAATCACCTTGGCGTACACTTGGTCAGCAGGCGTGCCGTTCTTCACCATGTCTTGCGCCTTGACGTGTTCCTCATCGATGATCTTCTTGAAATTGTCCTTAGGCTGCGCACCTGAAATCTTGCGGCCATTGATGAAGAACGCAGGCGTACCCGTCGCTCCCAATTGCATCGCCAGTGCAGTGTCTTTGGTGATTTGCGATTGGAATTTCGGCAGCTGTTGATCAGCCTTCCACTTGTCGATATTCAGGCCCAAGTCTTTCGCGTAACCTTCGAAAGTGGCGTCTTCGAGTTGTTGCTGATTGGCGAAAATCTTGTTGTGCATTTCCCAATATTTGCCCTGCTCACCAGCGGCCATCGCGGCCAATGCAGCCGGCTTCGCACGGGGGTGAAAGTCGAGCGGGTGTTGCTTCATCACCACTCGAATTTTGCCTTCGTATTCTTTCTCAAGTTCCACAATGGTGTTGTGCGCACGAGAACAGAAGGGGCATTGGTAGTCTGAGAATTCAACGACGGTGACCAGAGCGGTGTTGGGGCCTTTGACGGGCGAGTCTTCGAGTGGAACCTTGAATACGGCAGAGTCACCGGCAGCGGCTGGCCGGGCAGGTGCACCCGCTGAAGGCGCCGCAGCAATAGTGGGAGCTTGGCTGCCCGATGGACGTTGGAACATGCTTCCGACGGCAAAGCCGACGACGCCTCCGACGAGGAGGGCGATGATGACAGAGGGTTTCATGAGTGTTTTTACTCCCTTGGAGTTGTAATCCCGCGGCTACTTAGCAAATGCGGAGAACGTCGCAATCAACGACATGAATGATTCACAAAGACTTCGAGTTTCAGCTCACCTGCTCGACGAGCGAGGTCGGCCTTGCCCAGTTCCCATAATCGAGTTGGCCAAGGCACTTCGTTTACACCTAGAAATAGAACTCTGGGCAGATGATCCCGCAGCGCGCGCTGACCTCGACGCTTTCGTGCTTTCGACCGGCCATTTGCTGATGATGGCGTCGACCGCAACGGCCTTTCTTCGCGCCGTCATTCGTCACAAATCTCACCCCCTCTGAGTCGAATTTGACCTGGAAGGACCCGTTTCGCCCTCAACGAAATTGAGGACATCCACGGAGTTTAAGAACCTCAAATTCCCGGTACGCCGAGTGCACGGGTCAACTTCGCGCCAAAACCAAGGAGCTCGACGTGGACGCCGAACTGAGCCGAGCAGAAGCAGATTTGCAGAATGAAGAGACCTCACTGCAGATGGAACTGAGTCGGCTCGCGATGGTTCGGGTGGAACTTTCTGAGCGAATGACCACGCTTGCTGGGGCCGCGCAAAAGGCAGGAGAAACCGCCATCGCCAGCCGCGCACAGTCAGTGCCGCCCACCATCGATGCTGATGAAGCCCTTCAACATGCGCGAGCGGCACGAGAGGCTGCATTGCGCTCGAGGCGAGAAGCGAACACGACCGTCAGAGCACAGTTGGGTGTTGCCAAGTCACAGCTCCAGAAGCTGGTCGCCCAAGTTCTTGCCGACGAAAAAGCCCTGGCGACTGCGCAGGAAACTAAAGCAGCCGCCGCGGCACCACCGGCTGCTGTTGAAAAGCCGAGCGTTCCGAAAGCTGCTGTAGCCAAATCGAATGCGCCCAAAGCCGAGGTGCAGAGCCTCAGCGGTCGAGCGGCAAATCGAGTGAAGATGCAGGCCGCCGTCGAACTCAATTCTGATGACAATTTCTTCAACGGCTTTTCAGCCAACATTTCTGACGGGGGGCTCTTCGTCGCCACGGTCAACCTGTTGCCTTTGGGCACTGAAGTCGATTTGTCTTTTTCACTGCCTTACGGAGAACGCATCGACGCCAAAGGCGTGGTGCGCTGGGTGCGGGAAGTCAACGACAAGATTCCCGAAACCTTTCCCGGCATGGGGGTGCAGTTCGTCACGTTGTCTCAAAATGCCCAAATGGCCATCGATCACTTCTTGTCACAGCGTGACCCACTGTTCTTTGAAGCGCACGAGCCAAGTGATGGCCGCGAAGGTCAAGTGAGCTGAAGAACCCGCTCTTCGAGGCGCTTTCCTCGCCAGACGGTCAAAAACAACACATTTTTCAGGGCGAGCAAACCCACAGTGCGGGTGATGATTTCTTCGGGCTGCACCGCCTGGCTATCGAAAGCCACTCGCAGCACATTGTTGCTTTCGAGGCTTGCGTCTTTGACTCCGTGAAGTGCTTTCACTTCGTCGAGGGGCACCTGACCTCGGGCGATTTGCACGCGAAACTCAGCCATCTGCCCAGTCAATTCAGCCATGCTCGAGGCATTGACCAACCGGCCTTTGTCTAAAATGGCTGTCGCGTCGCAGAGCTCTTCGAGTTCGACCAAATTGTGGCTCGAGACTACTACCGTGTGTTTGCCTTTGAGTTCGCGAATGACGCCGCGCACCGAGGCCGCAATTTTCGGGTCAAGGCCTGCGGTGGGTTCATCGAGAAAAATGACCGGCGGAGAACCCATCAGCGCTTGCGCCATCGAGACGCGCTTGTGCATGCCGTGCGAGAGGGCTCCTGCTTGCACTTTCCATGTTTCGGGCAACTGCACTCGGTCAAGCGCTGTTTTGGCCTCGGCTTCTGGG
>JAYUVR010000434.1:0-12864 GCA_043753955.1 Archangium sp.
CGTTGGCCGCGTCATAGGTGGTGATGAAACGAGAGAGCTTGTCCGTCAGCTCTTTGTCGCCCGCTTTGTGCGCCAACTCTAACGACGCCTCGGCATTCCCTCGCTCATACGGAGCGAGTATTTGAGTGCGATTGTGGTTTGTCTCACCCTCGTCACCCTCTTTTTCCTTGGGTGCAGCCGAAGGCTTGCGAGCGCTGGGAGAAGGCTTCACAGGGCTGGCGGCCGCTACCGTGACTGATGGCGGCTTGGGTTGCTCTTTGGCTCGAATGATCGGCGCTTCGGGCTCGATGAGAACTTGCTCTTGCACCGTGTCTGAGTCTTTAGCGTGAGTCGGCGCTTCGGGCTGACGTTTGATGGCGGCGTCGATGATGGTGGCCCGTTCAATCTTTTCTTGGGTCACTGCAGCTTTGTCCGAGGCACCCGGTGACACAATTTTCACCATGGCGAATGAAAGCAATGCAGCGACTGCAAACCCACCTGCCGCAGCGACAGTGCCAATCTTGAATGCCGTGCGCTGCTTTCGCGAAACCCCGCTTGGCTTCGACTGAAACATCGCGGCTGGAGGTCTCATCACCAATGCAGTGCTGATGTTGGCCTTCGGCTCCTTGGCCCTGGGCATTGGAGTGACGGAACGCTGCGAGAGCTTTTCGCTTTTGGTGAGCGGACCGCGCAAGCGCAGCAGCGCATTGCCCAGAGCGATCGCATCGCCTGCTTTGACTTCAAGCTCAGTGCCGACGCGCGCGCCGTTGACGAAGGTGCCGTTTTGAGAACCCAAGTCTTTGACAAAAAATTGCTCACCGACTCGTCTGATTTGTGAATGTCTTCGAGAAATCGAAGGGTGCTGCAGGCGCAGGTCGCTCACCGATGCGCGCCCGACGATCAACATGCCCTCGGTCACTTCGAGCAGTTGGCCAAGCCCAGGGCCACGTTCCACATACAAAAAAGCGGGCTGGTGCTCGCCATGCGAAGCACTGTATTTGACCTGCATTTCTCGATCTGCGGAAGAAGTTGTGGGAGGAACACGCTCTTGGGTCTTCACCATATCGCGCGATTGAGGACGCTCAGATCGAGCCCTTTTCTCATCAGGGTGCGTTTCCTGGGGGCTGGGTCGCTTGGGGTTGGGAGCCATAGGTGAAGTCCTTTTGATGCAAACTCTGTTAGCTACATCATCGCACATCTACTCCAGAGGTTGCTTCTGGGTAAGGTACCACTCTCTATGCACGGCCCTGAAATTCGAATTTACAACACGATGGAACAGCAAAAGGTGGCTTTCAAACCTTTAACCCCTGGAAAAGTAGGGCTCTACGTATGCGGGCCCACTGTGTACAGCTTCATTCATATCGGGAACGCCCGAACCTTCACCTCTTTCGACACGGTGGTTCGCTACCTCCGCTACCGAGGGTTTGAGGTGCGGTACGTACGGAACTACACCGACGTTGACGACAGGATCATCACTGCTGCCAAAGAGACTGGGGAAGATGCCATCGCTTTGGCGAGTCGCTTTGTGAAGGAATTTGAGGCTGATGCAGAGGCACTCAGATTGTTGCCTCCTGATGCCTCGCCCAAAGTGTCGGATACGATGCCTGAAATTGTGGCCATCGTCGAAAAGTTGGTCGCGCGTGGAGTGGCTTATGTCTCTGAGGGCGACGTGTATTTCGAGGTCCGCGGATACTCCGACTATTTGAAGCTTTCAAAACGCAACCTCGACGACCTCATTGCTGGGGCTGGAGAACGAGAGCTGCATGGTGAAAAGAAGCGAGACCCGCTCGATTTTGCGCTGTGGAAAGCCGCCAAGCCCGGCGAGCCCTCGTGGCCATCACCGTGGGGTCAAGGGAGGCCCGGGTGGCACATCGAATGTTCGGCGATGAGCGCTAAGTATTTGGGGGAAAGTTTCGATCTCCATGGTGGTGGGCTCGATTTGATTTTCCCTCATCACGAAAACGAGATTGCTCAATCAGAAGCCGCCAGCGGAAAGACGCTTTGCAATTGCTGGATGCACGGGGGGTTTCTCGACCTCGAAGGCGCAAAGATGTCGAAGTCCTTAGGCAACGTGGTTCGACTTCGCGATGCGCTGCAGCAGGTTGACCCGGAGGGTCTTCGCTATTTCTTTTTATCGACGCACTATCGGCAGCAGTTGGCCTTCGGAGAGAAAGCGTTGGCCGATGCAGAAACGCGCATGGAATATTTTTATGAGACGCTCAGAAAAGTCGACGAGCGAATCTCGGGGAAAGAATTCGAGCCCGGTGCGCTGAATGGGGAGCCCAATCGTTTCTTGTCGGAATTCGATCAGCAGGTCAGCGACGACTTTAACTTCCCCGGAGGTTTGGGCGTGTTGTCCGGCCTTTTCGCCGAGCTCAACGCCCTGACGGACAAACCGAAGATAAAGGATAAAGCGATGGTGGGGCGCACCTTGGTGGCGCTGCGCGACGTCGTTCGAAAAATTGCAGGCGCGCTTGGTTTGTTCGAGTCAGAACCGTCGTCGTGGCTGTTGCGCCTTCGAGACCGGCAAGTCGCCCTCAGGGCGCTCGATACCACGAAAATTGAATCGATGATCGCGGCGCGCAATGAGGCCCGAGCCGCGAAGAATTTTGCGGAATCGGATCGCCTGCGCGATGAGCTCAAAGGCATCGGAATCGAAATCATGGATAACCCATCAGGCACGACCTGGAAAGTGTCGGTCGTCCCCACTGCTGCGGAGCGCCCCTCATGAACTTGTGGGTGGCGTGTATTCTCGCCGCTGCTCCTGCTGCGAAGCCCCTCGAAGGTGCTGAATTGAAAGGGCACATTCGCTTTTTGGCTTCAGATCTCCTCGAGGGCCGAGGCCCTGGCACTCGCGGAGATCAACTCGCTCAGCAGTACATCGCGACGCAATTCGAGATGATGGGGCTCGAGCCAGGGGCTCCCGATGGTGGTTGGATTCAGCCTGTCGACTTGGTGGGCGTCAATGGGCACCCCGCGACGCTCAGCATTCAAACTGCTCAAGGGCCCTTGAGTTTCAATTTTCATGACGACTTCATCGCGGTGTCTGGGCACCAAGGCCCGAAGTCCAACGTGAACGCGGCTGAATTAATCTTCTTAGGGTACGGCATCACTGCCCCTGAATTTCAGTGGGACGATTTCAAAGACGTCGATGTGAAGGGGAAGGTGTTGGTGCTGATGAACAATGATCCCGAAGACGACCCTGAGCTCTTCGCAGGTCGTGCTCGTCTTTGGTACGGCCGTTGGGACTACAAATACGAGCAAGCCAAAAAGCGGGGCGCTATCGGCTGTCTCATCATTCACACCACCGCTTCCGCCGGTTACCCCTGGCAAGTCGTGCAGACTTCTTGGGCAGGAGAACAATTCGATCTCCCTTCAAATGGAGGGCATGAATTGCAAATGAAAGGGTGGCTGACAGAGGGTGCCGCTCGGAAGCTCTTCAGCCGCGCGGGTCATGATCTCGATGTGCTTCGCGCGACGGCCAACACTCGACATTTTCGTCCGGTGCCGCTCAAAGCCAAACTGACGACCCGATTCTCGAGCGTGGTGACGCACACGGTGAGTGGCAACGTCTTGGGTCTTTTGCGTGGTTCAGACCCGACGCTCAAAAAAGAAGTGGTGATTTACACCGCACATCATGACCATCTGGGAAAGAAGGAACGCGGTCGCCCAGGGGAAGATCTCATTTACAACGGGGCGGTTGACAACGCGTCGGGCGTGGCTGCCATGTTGACCATCGCTCGGTCCATGACTGCCTCTTCTCAAACGCCCAAGCGCAGCATTCTCTTCGCGGCCGTGGCGGCAGAAGAACAAGGTCTATTGGGGTCTCAGTATTTGATGGAGCACCCTCCGGTTTCACCGTCGTTGATGGCGGCGAATGTGAACATCGATGGGTTGAACATTTGGGGCCGTACCCGTGATTTGAGCGTCATCGGCTTGGGGAAATCGTCTCTTGATACCATCATCGTTCAATTGGCGAAAGCACAGGGCCGAGTGGTGAAGCCTGACGCTCTTTCTGATCGCGGTTTTTTTTATCGATCTGATCAATTCAATTTCGCCAAACGAGGGGTGCCGTCGGCCTACTTTTCAAGTGGGCAAGACTTCATCGGGCGCCCTGAATCGTGGGGCCGAGAGCAGCGTGAAAAGTGGGAAGGCAGCCACTATCATCAACCTTCTGACGAGATTCGAGACTCGTGGGATCTCTCTGGCGCTCTTGAAGACGTGAGACTGTTTTTAGAGCTGGGTCTCTTGGTGGCCAATGAACCGCAGGCGCCCACCTGGAACAAGGGTGACGAATTCGAGGCCATTAGAAAGTCGAGCCTCGAGAAATCGGGCAGGCCGTAGTGGTTCACTGACAGCCTGTTGTCACAGCCCAGGTTAGAAGGGCCTATGGCTGAATTTCAGTTGGTCAGTGACTACCGACCGCAAGGAGACCAACCCCAGGCGATTGAAGAATTGAGCACCGGCGTTCTCCGTGGAGACGAGCACCAAGTGCTGCTGGGCGTCACGGGCTCGGGCAAGACCTTCACCATGGCCAATGTCATTGCCAACGCCAAACGACCGGCATTGGTGATCGCCCACAACAAGACGCTGGCTGCTCAGCTGTACGGGGAATTTAAGCAACTCTTCCCCCACAATGCGGTCGAGTACTTCGTCAGCTATTACGACTACTACCAGCCTGAGGCGTATGTACCGTCGTCAGACACGTACATCGAAAAAGACTCGTCGATCAACGAGCAGATTGAGCGAATGCGTCACTCGGCCACGCATTCTTTGCATACCCGCGATGACGTCATCATTGTTGCCTCCGTCTCTTGCATTTACGGCCTGGGTACGGCCCGAGCGTACGTTGGCATGGCGGTGAAGTTGGTGACGGGGGCTGAGCAAGGGCGAGATGCGCTGATGAAGCAGTTGGTCGACTGCCTCTATGAGCGCAATGACATGGACTTTCACCGAGGCACCTTTCGGGTGCGCGGCGATACCATTGAGGTTTTTCCCATCTACGAGGAAGAGCGCGCCGTTCGCGTTGAATTTTTCGGTGACACCATTGAACGAATCACCGAGTTCGACCCCCTTCGCGGAGTCACTTTGGGCGAAGTGCCGAAGATGACCATTTTCCCGGGAAGCCACTATGTGACTGAACCCGACCAACGCCATCTGGCCATCGGCCATATTCGAGAGGAGTTGCGCGGACGACTCACCGAGCTCAAGAGTCAGAATAAGCTGGTGGAAGCCCAACGGCTCGAACAGCGCACCATGTTCGATTTGGAAATGATGGAACAGTTGGGGTTTTCAAATGGCATTGAGAACTATTCGCGCCACTTGTCCGGGCGTGCGCCGGGCGAGCCGCCTCCCTGCTTGCTCGACTATTTCCCCAAAAATTTTCTCGTTTTCGTCGACGAATCGCACCAGACCATTCCTCAAATAGGCGCGATGTACCGCGGCGATAGAAGTCGAAAAGAAACGTTGGTCGACTTTGGCTTTCGTCTGCCCAGCGCCATGGACAATCGGCCGCTCAAGTTCACCGAGTGGGAGCAATTTCACAAACAACTCGTGTACGTGTCGGCCACGCCTTCGGAATACGAAATTCAAAAGGCGCGAGGCGTGCTGGTGGAACAAGTGATTCGGCCCACCGGCCTGTTGGACCCTCAAATCGAAATTCGGAAGGCAGGCAATCAAGTCGACGACTTGCTCGAAGAAATTCGAATTCGCGCCAAGAAAGGTGAACGGGTGCTGGTGACCACCCTCACCAAACGAATGGCGGAGGATTTAACGGAGTACTACGCCGAGGTCGGGGTCAAGGTGCGCTATCTCCACGCGGACATCGATGCCATCGAGCGCACCGCCATACTTCGAGATCTCCGCAAGGGTGTCTTCGACGTGTTGGTGGGCATCAATTTGTTGCGAGAGGGCCTCGATATTCCTGAGACGTCATTGGTGGCGGTTTTAGACGCCGATAAGGAAGGGTTTCTGCGCTCCCACGTCTCTCTCATTCAAACGATGGGGCGAGCCGCGCGACATCTTGAAGGGCGAGTGATTCTTTACGCCGATTCGATGACCGCCTCGATGAAGAAGGCCATCGACGAGACGGATCGCCGCCGAGAGGTTCAGCGCGAGCACAATCGAGTCAACGGCATCACGCCGACCCAAGTGAAAAAGGCCATCACCGACCTCTCGCAATTTCTCTACGACGGCGACGCCATGGATTTACCGCTCGCTGCCGAAGGGGGAGCAGTGGTGCTTTCGAAGGCACAGATTGCAGACCTCATTAAAAAGGGCGAGTCGGCGATGATGGCCTACGCCGATGAAATGGAATTTGAGAAAGCGGCAGTGGAAAGAGATCGCCTGGTCTTGCTCAAAGAGATGGATCTCGGCCTCAAGCCCGCTTTGAAATCGCTCTTAAACGAGCCTCAAGAAGCAAACGTGGAGCGCGGAATGCAGCGAAAAAAGCAGCCCCGAAAATACCGGCGAAAGCGTTGAGGGGAATCAGGTGAGTGTGCTCGAAGACAAGTTGGATGCATTGCCCAATCAGCCGGGCGTGTATCTGATGAAAGATCGTGCGGGGCGCATCATCTACGTCGGCAAAGCGGTCAATCTTCGCAATCGAGTGCGCAGTTATTTTAACCGCGGTACCTCTGATTCACGCGCCTTCGTGCAGTTGCTTGATCGCGTACTCGGCGATTTGGAAACGGTGGTGGTGCGCACCGAAAAAGAAGCGCTGCTGCTTGAAAACGAGCTCATCAAGAAGCACCGCCCTCGTTTCAACGTACAACTGCGAGACGACAAACAGTACCTGTGTCTTCGACTCGACAGTGCGCACCAGTACCCGCGGTTGGAAACGGTGCGGCGCCCTCGTCGCGATGGAGCGCGGTATTTCGGCCCCTATTCAAGCGCATCGTCGATTCGGGAAACGTTGCGGGTCATCAATCGTTTTTTTCAGCTCCGAACGTGCACTGACAATGTGCTCGAGTCGCGTAAACGGCCCTGTCTGCTCCATCAAATTGGGCGTTGCCCAGCCCCGTGCGTCTTTCCTGTTTCGGTCGATGACTATCGACGCAATGTCGAGTCGGTGGTGCTTTTTCTTGAGGGCCGCAGCGGCCCTTTGCTCGAGCAGTTGCGAGGTCGCATGCGCGTTTCCGCCACCAAGCTCGAGTTCGAAGATGCAGCTCGATTGAGAGATCAAATCATCGCCCTTGAGCGAAGTCTCGAACGACAGACGATTGCCACCACCGATTCAATCGACCAAGACGTTTTCGGGCTCTACCGCGAGGCAGATCGCATCTGTATCTACATTCTCTACGTGCGTGGTGGGCGCATCACGGGCGGGCGCGCGCTTCACTTCACCTCTGAATTTCCCCCTGATGAGCTGATTGAGTCGTTGGTGAACCAGTATTACGGCGACGACAATTTTGTGCCGAAAGAAGTGTTACTTCCGGCAGCTCCGCAAGAGCCTGAAGCGCTCGCTGAACTCCTCTCTGAGCAGAAAGGAGAAAGAGTGCGTGTCTATGTGCCGCAGCGAGGTGACAAGGTTGAATTGATCACCATGGCTTCACGCAATGCCGAACGGGCCATGAGTGAACGCACCAGAACGCGCGAAGAAATCGAACAGGTGTTGGAACGACTCAAAGTGCGCCTCGACCTTTCGAAGCTGCCGCGGAGGATGGAGTGCTTCGATATTTCGCACTCGCAGGGAACGTCGATTGTTGCGTCTCAAGTAGCGAGTTTTGAAACCGAAGCAGACCCGTCGAACTACCGGCGCTACAAACTCAAGACGGTGACGTCAAATGACGACTTCGCCTCGATGCATGAAATTTTGACCAGAAGGTTTCGGCGAGGCCTTGAAGAGGGTGATTTGCCCGATCTCATCGTCATCGACGGAGGCAAAGGGCAGCTGGCTTCTGCGTATGCCGCGATGAGAGATCTCAAGGTTGAAGGGGTCGACCTCATCGCCTTGGCAAAAAGTCGAGATCTCGACGTGCCGATGCCTGATGAAGGCTCGAAACGGAGCCCGGAACGGGTGTTTCTGGTCGGTCGTAAAGATCCCATCGTGCTCCCGCAGACTTCACCCGAATTATTTGCGCTGACCCGCCTGCGAGATGAGGCGCATCGTTTTGCAATCACTTTTCAACGTAAACTTTCGCGTCGACGCGGACTGCAATCACAGCTCGACTCTGTACCTGGAGTAGGGGAGACTCGGCGCAAGGCTTTGCTTTCCCATTTCGGAAGCCTCAAGCGCATCAAGGAAGCCACCGCCGCTGAAATTGCCCGGGTGGAATCGATAGGTCTCTCAGTTGCTGAACGAATTTACGCATTTCTCCATTCTCCGGCTGAGCCGGAACTCCAGGCTGACGATCTCGAGGACGAGGTTCGAAGTGCTTCGCTTGAAGACGCCGCCACCACGCCACTGGCGGAGCGCGACAACTAAAAATCGCGGCATTGTTGGGTTTTTCGTTGCGGGCCCGCAGGTGCCTGGCGTACACGTAAGTTGCTTCCAGTCCGACTCGAAGAGAGGCGAAGACCCATGAGGCTGTACCCTAAGCTCGTTCCTATTATCGCCCGCGAGGTCATTCAGCGCCTGACGCAGGATCATGACATCGAGGTTGAGCCCATCAGGGCCTCTGACGCCGAGATGGATCTCTCAGCGATCATGCGTGAGTATCTGGCCAATGAAGAACGCGTCAATCAAGCGACGCGCGAGGCGCTCGAGCGTCGTGGCTACGATGCTTCGAAATTCACCCAAGTGAAACGCGAGATGGCCGATGTGCGCGGCTTTCAACTGGGCGAAGACGGCATCGAGTTCGTCATCAACCAGATGCTCGAATTCTTGTTGGTCTCGAGAAACGTTGAAGAAGTGTTCTCTGACGACCAAATGATGCGCCCGAAGATTCTTCAGGTGATGAAGAAGCATCTTGATATTGAAGACGACATTGACCGCGAAGCGCGAGGTCGTCTTAAGCACCTCGAAGAAGGCACTGGCGCGTTTGAAATCGAATACCAAAAACTGGTCGATCAAATTCGTCGCGCTCGTGGCCTCATCTAAATAATGTGAAAGCGCTTTCAAGAAATTGACCGGCTCGATCACCCCTGTAGCTTGTGATGCATGTCGAAGCTCGAGCCTGTCAGTTCTTTCCCCCTGTCGAAATCTGTCGATGCCATCCGCGATTCGGTAGAGCGCCTCGAGTGCTTACTGCCACATCGTGAAGATGCGGCGGTGGTGGTTGATTTTATCGAAGACGACATTCGTGAAGGGCTCGATGCCGTTTCTGAAGTCGAATCGCACTTCACTGATATTCTTGATGCGCTGCGTTCAGAGCAAGTGACGCCCATTGCATTGCTAAACGTCGCTGAAGACTTCCGCGTACTCAACCGCATCGACTACTTGATGGTGGTGGTGGCTCAACTTCGACGCCGACTGAGCCAAGCTGCTGGGCAATTGAGAGAGCGCGCTCGCTCATAACGTCACCACTTGATGTCGCCTTTGGGCTCCGTGCGAGTGGGTTTTTCTCCCCGCCTGAAGACCGATTTAAGAGTGGCTCGTACGGCGCCGAGGTCGATGGTCCCCAACGCAGCCAGAGGCAACCTCTTCTCATCATCACTGACCCAAACGTGCACTTGCCTTCTCAGGTGGGGGAGGTCGAGTCGGGCGGCTTCGCCGGCCATATGCCACGCTTCGAATTCTCCCATTGGCAACGACACGTGCTCTCGAGGGAGAACGGTGCCCCATACGCGCCAGATGCGTCGAATTCCGTAGACGTCAAAGCACAGATGCTGGCCCGCTTTGAGGGGTATGGCTCGCAACAGGGGAATCGCTCCTGCGACGTCGCTGATGTCGTTTCCCCAGCGGAGCTCTTCTGCGAAGGTCTTCCCGTTGAAAGAATTGAGCAGCGTGGCGCTTTTGTTTTTTTTGAAGGTGACTTCGGCCCCACGCTGAATGCCGTTTTCTCTCGCATCTTCAGAGTAGCGCAGGGGCCTTAAGGTTTTTAACGAGAGCTCCGTTTGGGCAACCCCTTTTACGCTGCGCACCTTGCTGAAGAACGAATTGGTCTCAACCATCACCTTCACTGGGAGAATTCCATCGCGTTGAGACATGGTGTGCATGGTCATCGTGCCAGCGCGAGCACCCATGGCATCGATGTCGAATTCAAGGGTTTCGCCAGGCCCGAATGGCAGAGGGCGCATGACTGCGCCCAAGGGAAGACATTGCGCATCAGAAGGAAAGGGGGAAAGCGCTGGAGGCACCGCGAAGGCAACTACCGAGACGAAAGCCAAAACAAGAGCGCTTTTCATGGGGAAATCGCTTCTGGTGAGGTTCGCCCAGCGAGGTATTCGACGGCCTCAATGCGAACCATGCCGAAGAGGAAACGCCCTTCAGCGCGAATGGGTAACTGTTTTTCATCGGCGGTGTAGAAAACCGTCAACAACCCCTGGGTTTCAAGTTTGCCGCTGAAGTCGCCGTTGACGGTCACTCGAAAGACTTCGAATTGGCCGAGCGCACTCGTCAACAACTCTTTGCCAACGACCGTCGCCTGCATTTTGTACGTTTTGACGCCGGTAAAAATAGGCAACTCAAACACAGCCCCGGGCACCAATTTGAGATTGCGAAGACTGAAGCCGGCTGCTGCGAGATCGACTGTATTGGGTTCAATGTCGAAGCGTCGCTCGACCATCGGTCTTCCAGGCGATTGACGCATGACGGTCGCCTGGCGGTTGGCCAAATCGTAGGTGTATCGCTCCTTGCGGTGATGCTTGTCTTCGTCGACAAAAAAATCAGCTCCGATGGTGCGGCGTTGCAGTGGGTCCCAATAGGTGACGAAGCGATCTTTCACGGGCCAGATGGCTGCAATTGAAGCTGTCTCGCCTTCGCACACCAAAGGCCACACTTGCTCACCAAACTGTTCCCTTTCCCAACCTACCGTCAGTCGGGCTCGGCCGGCAGTCAGCCCCAAATAGCTCACCGTGTAGGTTGTTTGTTCTCCTGGGCTAAAGGCGCTGATGGCCTTGAGTCGGTGCGTTTCAGCTGAAGCACTCGCCGCTGCCATCACCATTGCCCACATCATGAATGTTCGCACGTCTGCACAACCTTCCTGGCGACATGCATGTCGCGACCCACATGACTCGACTGTCACCCATTCACGCTATTCATGCATGGCCTTGTGATTCTGTCTCCCCAAGTTGAAAAGAGTACACTCCCCGTTGGTATGGCGAGCCCTCGGTCTGGCAACCGCATTCCCATCGTCAAGGTGGAACTCAAGCGCGTTGACCCGGTAGAAATGATTGGCTCACGTTCTGAGTTGGCGTCGGCACCGTTCATCAAAGCCCTTGGCAAAGCAAGAGCGGGCATCTTGTCTCAATCGGTCATTCGACGGTACCCAGACACCTGTGTGGTCATGCAACAAGGCGACATGGGTCATTCCCTCTTCTTGGTGCTGGAAGGAGGGGTTCGCATTTTTGCCAGACGAGACACCGATTCGGCTGAGTTGGGGGTTGTGCATTGCGGTGAGGTGTTTGGTGAAAGCGAAGTGCTGACACCCAAAGGCGTACGGCGATGTTCTGCCGTCGCTCAAGGCCAAGTCGATGTGATGGAATTGTCGAAGTCTTCGCTCTTACTCAATGGCCATCTGCCAGCTGATGTGGCTGCTTTTCTTCAAGGCGTGCAGCGCACCCGAGTAAAAGCGCTCGATGAGATGAGTGACTTTCTCAATCGGTGGTGAGGTGAACGCATGCATGATGACGACGACGACGACAAACTCGACACCAAGAAAAAGAAGTATTTCGAATTCGACTGCCCCAGCTGCAACGCGAACAACCCCTGGCCAGACGGCTTCGGGGGAGGCGAAGAAATCAACTGTCACTATTGCGGTACCTCTTTTGAGGCGCGTGTCAGTGAGGAGGGCAAACTGAAACTCCGCGAAATTTAGACGCGCGGCCCGAAGAGGGCGGTACCCACTCTGATGAAAGTCGCACCTTCTTCAATGGCCACTTCAAAGTCGAAGGTGGTGCCCATGGAGAGCTGGCTGAGATGATGGCGTTGTGCCAGCTGACGCAAGGCTGAGAAATGCGACCGAGAGCGCTCAGGGTCTTCGTCTGGTGGCGGCATCGCGGTGAGACCGATGAGGTCAAGCTGTGGCAGCGATCGCGCTTCGGCCAAAAATGCAGGGAGCTCCGCGGGGTTGAGGCCCGCTTTTGATGCTTCGCCTGCGACGTTAATTTCAACCAGACAGGCAAGCGGGGCCCCGATTCTTTTCGTGGAAAGCGCTTGAGCCACTTCGAGACGATCGAGCGCATGAAAGACGCTCGCTGCGCTGGCCACATATTTGGCATTCTTGCGCTGCACTGCGCCGATAGCGTGCCACTGTAGACCTTCGCAGACAGCCAGCTCCTGGTGTTTGTCGCGGAGCTCTTGGGCGTAGTTTTCGCCGAAGTGCCGCTGACCCAATTCCCAAGCGAGACGAATGAGAGGGGCCGGGTGGAGTTTACTGACTGCAATCAGTGTGACGTCTTCACGTCGTCGACCCGCACGCGTACAGGCGGTGACAATACGCGCTTCGACTGCTGCGAAGTTCTCTTGAAGCGTGGCTTTGTCAATCACGGCCCATCCATCGGAAGTTTCAGCCCAGCGGCTCGAAGCAAATCAACTGTCTGTGCCAAAGGTAACCCGATGACGTTGCTCGGGCTGCCAATGACTGAAGTGATGAAGGTTCCAGCTCGACCTTGCAGAGCGTAGCCTCCGGCTTTGTCGACGCCTTCTTCAGTGCCCACATACCACTCAATTTCAGGCGCAGAAAGGCGACGAAAGTGCACCTCTGAAACCACGACCAATGCATCTACCCCAGTGGAGCTCTTCACCGCGATGCCTGTCATGACTTGATGCGCACGGCCCGAAAG
>JAYUVR010000435.1:0-10043 GCA_043753955.1 Archangium sp.
AGGTGAGCCAACGGCGCTAAGTCTCCTGACGCGCCCACCGAGCCGCGCTCAGGAACCACCGGCGTCACTCCTCGATTCAATAACTCAATGGCGAAGCTCAAAGTCGAAGGTCTCACCCCGGAATAGCCCTTGGCCAGCACGTTACAGCGCAGCAGCAGCAGGGCCCGCGCCTCGGGAATCGAGAGCGGTTGCCCGACCCCTGCGGCATGACTGAGAATGAGGTTGCGCTGTAGCGTTTGAAGATCTTTTTTATCGATTCGCACTTCGGCCAAAGTGCCAAAGCCAGTGTTGATGCCGTAGGAAGCCTTGTCGCCTGAAGCCACCTTATCGACCAGCGCTCGGGCGTGACTCACGCGTTCCATCGCGATGTCACTCACCGATACCGGTCGACCGTGTACCGCCACTTCGCGAATGTTGGAAAGCGTGAGCGTGTTGCCGTCGAGCATAAGAGGCGTCATGAAGCGAAGGGCTATTTCACTAGGCCACCGCTGCCGCAAGAATCTCGCGTGACGCAGCGCGACAAAATGCTTTTCGAAAGCCATGTTTCTTGGCTAAGTAGGCTTGCTCCATGGCGTTGATCGTTCAGAAGTATGGCGGTACCTCGGTCGGCGATGTCGAGCGAATAAAGAACGTAGCGCGGCGAGCGATTGCGGCGAAAAAAGCAGGCCACCAAGTGGTGGTGGTGGTCTCAGCCATGAGTGGAGAGACGAACCGATTGCTCAAATTGGTGGCAGGCATCACCCAGAGCCCCAATGAGCGAGAACAAGATGTAGTGGTCGCGACGGGCGAACAGGTCAGCATTGGGTTGACGTCGATCGCCATCGACGCCCAAGGTGGCAAGGCCCGTAGTTTTATGGGGCATCAGTGCCGCATTGTGACGGACAGCACGTTTAGCAAAGCCCGCATCAAGCACATCGATGCTGAGAATATTTTTGCTGCTTTAAAGAAGGGTGAAATTGCCGTCATCGCTGGCTTTCAGGGGGTCGATGAAGGCGGCAATATTACCACCCTCGGCCGAGGAGGCAGCGACACCACCGCCGTCGCCATCGCCGCTGCCATCAAAGCCGATGCGTGTGAAATCTACACCGACGTCGATGGGGTCTACACCACCGACCCAAACGTGTGTGTACGCGCCAAGAAACTCGAGCGCATCAGCTATGAAGAAATGTTGGAACTGGCCTCGCTGGGCGCGAAGGTGCTTCAAATTCGCTCGGTAGAAATCGCCATGAAGTACAAAGTGCCTTTGTGGGTCAAATCGTCCTTCAGCGACGATCCCGGTACGCTCGTCTGTGAGGAAGATAAGGCCATGGAAGACATTCTGGTCAGTGGAGTGGCACTCGATCAAAACGAGGCGCGGGTTTCCGTGCGTGGGGTACCTGATCTCCCCGGCATGGCTGCAAAAATTTTCGGCGCTTTAGATGAGAAGGCCATCAGCGTTGATTTGATCGTTCAAAATTCGCCCTTGAGGGGCAAAACAGATCTCACTTTTACGGTGAACAAGACCGACCTGCTCAAGACCAAAGAGGTGATGAAGAAGATTGCGGCGCGCCTGAAAGCGGGGCCCGTTGAGGTCGATGATCAAGTGGCCAAGGTGTCAATCGTGGGGGTGGGTATGCGCACGCATTCGGGTGTGGCCGCGCGAATGTTCAAGTCGCTGTCTGCAGAAGGCGTCAATATTTTGGCCATCTCGACTTCGGAAATCAGGGTTTCCTGCCTGTTGCCGGCGAAATACGCCGAGCTCGCGGTGCGCGCCCTTCATTCTGAATTTGGCCTCGACTCGCAGACTTAAAACAGTGGGCCGACAGCGTGCCATTGCCTTGGTGTTGGCCAGCGCAGGAACGCTTCTGCTGCTCTTGACCTGGTCGTCGCGGAGCCCAACACCCGGGCGCCGGTGTGCCGACGGCGGTCTGTTGTGGTTGAGCTCCGAGGGCATCGCAAGCTGCGAACCGGGTCAACAGCTTCCCGCAGGCCAAGCCATGACGCTCGGTCAGAAATTCGATTGCAATACTGCGACCCAAGCTGACTTTGCCCTCATTCCAGGCGTGGGTGGGCAACTGGCCGCTGAACTGGTGGCCGCCCGAGATGGCGGGTTTGTCAGCTGGGACCAGGTCGATGCAATCAAAGGTGTAGGCCCGGCACGCCTGGAAGCGCTTCAAGCCGCGTGCGACATCCTCATCAGTGACGCTGGGGTGTGGTAGAAGTCAGTGCGTGCTCATTTCGTGCGAGAAGTGTTCCACGACGTACGTCCTTGATGATGCGTTGATTCCACCTGACGGTGCTCCAGTTCAATGCACGAGGTGTAGTCACGTATTCACCGCTCGTTTGGTGGCGACACCTCCCGTTCCCGCGCCTGTACCCGTTCCAATTTCGCGAGCGAGCGCGCCAGGCAACAGCACCATGGTGTTTGGGACTCAAGCATCGAATGCTTCAGCCTCGTCAGTGCCGCAAGCCGCAGGGCCTTCGCCAAAAGCCACCATGGTCTTTGGTGGTGTTCCCGCTGCCGCTGCAAAAAACCAAACGATGATGTTCGGCACCCCGGCCGCCAACGCCGTTGAAGGGCCACCTGTTACTGCGCCCGCGCCTGCCGTTGGTCGCAGCACGATGGTTTTTGGCACCATGGCATCGAATGCCTCGGCGCCCGCTGCTGAAGCGCCTGGGTCGGTGGGCAAACAGACCATGATGTTTGGCACCGCTGCGTCGAACACCGTGATTCCCCCCGCCGACGAAACCATTCTCGACCGAACGAAGTCTCCGTCGCGAACAGTGGCTTTTGGCAATACGCCTGGGGGCGCGGTGCCTGATGCGGCTGCGTCTAAAAATCAGACCATAATGTTTGGGCGATCCGTCGTGGCTCCCGATGATGACTCGAAGCGGAAGACAGAAGTGGTCAGTTCGCCTATTCCAGGCGACGCCACCTTGCCGCATAGGGCCATGGCTCGCGAAGCCAGCAAATCGGCTGCGGTCGTCGACCTTCCTCCTTTGGGTCCGGCATTGCTTGCTGCTCCGGGCGCGGCGGTGGAATTGCCGCCAGAGCCAGCGGCCAAGCCCGCGAGCAAAGAAATACTGACTTCTCAGGCCTCGCTTGAAGATGCGGCTGCATTGCGTGCAGCCCGGTCTAATGGAGCAGGGCGAATCATCGTCATTATCTTGGCCATCGTGGCTGTTGCTCTGGCTGGGATGCTCATCTATCGATTGCTCGGGCGAGACTTCTTCGGCAGCGCTGGTCCCACTGAAGCGTTGCGTTCAACCCATGAAGCATTGGCCGCGCTGCGGCTCGATGATCAAACGTCGCAAAATAAAGCCCTGGTTCAGCTCAAGACCGTCTTGTTTGAGCACCCTGGCTTGCCCGAGACGCAAGGGGCTTTGGTGATCGCTTCGGCGATTCGTTTTGACGATGTTCAAGGCGAAGTCACTCGTGCGAGCGCAACGCTTCGAGAACTGAGAGCCAGAAATGGCACTTCTGGACGGATACCGGAGCTCGAACGCTTCATTCGTGAAAGGGAAAAGACTGCAGAAGTACTCAAGGCCGAACTGAATGGAGTGGTGAGTGAACTCAATGCATCGATTGCGCATGTCGAAGCGGGGTCTGATGCTCATTTGGCGTTGCTTCGGGCCGAAGGTTTGGCTCGCGGCATTTTGGGAGACAGCGAAGCGTTGACCCGGGCAGAAGCGTTTCGACAGCAGACCAAAGTGACTGACGACTGGGTTGAATTGATAGAGCCCGAATACGCTCTCAACGGGGGTTCATCAGTCGACCAAGCCATCATTCAGCTGGGGGAGGTCAAGAAGCGCGCAGCCAACAGCACCTTTTTGCGCCCTTATGTGTTGCTGGCCAGGCTCAAACTCAAAAAGGGTGAATGGCAAGGCGCTCGTGAGGAACTCGAACAGGTGGTCACCATGAATGATCGCCATGAAATTGCGCGGGCGTTGCTGGCTGATCTCTCGAACCCTTAGCGGTGCGCTAGGCGCGATTCCACAGGCAACAAAGTCGCATAGCCTGCAAACAATTCAGCGGTGAGCCGGGGGCGGGAACCCGGGGCTTCGGTACGCAGCCAGTCGTTGACCCGTTTGCCTTCGCTGTTGGTCAGGCGCGTAGGGCTGGCCAGATTCATGCGATAGCGAACGACCCCGCGAGGCACTCGGTGAATCATCAGCACGGTGCCGTCTTCTTCGACATCTTCGACTAAGCCCACGTGAGTCAGCCCGTCATTGGAACGACCATCTCGATTGAGATCGTACGTTTCTTTAAAGAAGACGAGATCTCCGGGTAGAGGTCGGCCTCCTTCAAAAATGCGACCGTGGCGCGATGCAAAACGCCACATCGCAGTCACCCCATTTTCACCCGCGTGACCTTCCGTGAGGAGATTGAACCCCAAGGGCTCGAAGATTGAACGCACGAAGCCGGTGCAATCATCGCCGTACCGTTTTCCTGCCACCACCACATGGTTTTTACCCACGAGCGAACGAGCAATGTCGACCGCATCGTTCCTCGCACTCGGAGGCGCAGCCAGAAAGGGCCTGGCCGCTTCATCTTCAGGGCTGGGTGGCGGTATTTCTCGAGCGTATGCGGGCGGCGAAAACGTTTCGAAATGCTCGGGAAAGAGGTGTCGACCCCCAATCGGTGCACCGGTCGCACAGCCGGTAACCGTAACTGCAGCACTCAGGAGAAGTGTGCGCATGGGGTCACCTTGCCGTACCTTCAGGAAAGATCAAGGAACTCCCTTGAACGCGCTTTGCGAACGCGGTGTGGAATTCGCCTTTCTTATTCTTCATCCTCCGCCACAACACCGAAACCTCGGGGATTTTGGAGCCTGAAACCTGCTCCTTCCTTGACGAGTTCGCCGGTGCCTCTCACTAACTGTCTCTCTCCATGAGCATCGACGGCAAGCTGGTAATCTGCCGCTCCGAGACGAACGCGGACTCGGTGATGCTTGCCATCAACGTTGGCGAGTACGATGGCCTCACCACCTTGGTCGGGGTTGGCACTTTCCAGTTTGTGAATCGGCCCCTCCATTTCCAGATCTGGCAATGTTGTCTGTGCGCGAAGCTTCGCGGCAGCTTCCCTCAAGATGGAGGTGTGATCCGGAGCAAACTGGACCCTACGCTGAACCTCGCTCGAAGCCGGGCGACTGCTGGCAAAACCAAAATCAACCGACAGCGTGTGCGTCGGGCCAACCTCGACCAGAGTGGAAATCGCCTCACAGAGGTTCGCGCTTACGCCTGAGGAAACGCGGCTGGTAAACGGCTCGAGAGAACCTGAAACCGCAGCCTCATTCGCCGCTTCACGCGCAGCGTACAACCCGCGAGATAGGAAAATACCCACTCGACGCTCAAAGGGTTCGGGCTCACTACTCGCAGGAGCATTCGTCTGTAGAACCGGGGGAATTGGGGTCTCAACCACGAGTACGTAACTGCCAATCTCACTCGGAGCGAACCTCGCCCGGCGGAGATGCTCCATCGCCTTTTCGGGTTTCCTCCGAGCGTAGACAGGGCGTGTGTCGATGGCTGCGCACGCCGCAGCGAGCACCAACTCTCGAATTGACGCATGCAACTGGGCTCCAGCATCAATATCAACCCTTCCGTCTTCGACCGCAGGTCCCTTCAGCGAGAGGCGCACCAAGTCATTTGCGGAAGCCAAGATGTCTCGAAGAATGTTGCCGGCTGGTCGCTGCTCGAGCCGTTCGAGGTCCTCAAGCGTTACACCTACGGCTCGCGAATAGTCTCGCGCCTCGGCGACGAGCGGAATATCCAGTTCGACCACCTCTGAATTCGATGTTCGTCCGAAAACGCTCCAACGCTCCGTCTTCCGAACGAACTTCCAACCCCCTTGACGAAGGTACCCCATAACCTCTGAGGGAGATGGGGTAGGCACCTGACGAGGAAGCTGCAAGAGACTCACGGGTAACCTCCATGCGTAATCCGCTCCATCATGATGCGGACTTGTTTAAGTGTCACCAACACACGGTACCCCCCCGAGGCACAGCTCCGCGTTTGTTGCGAGCGCAGGGCTGCGACCGCAAGAACTACTGCCGATTATCCAAGCGTTTTGAATGGTCTTACGTGAGTTTGCTAAAACTTACGTTTACGTCCACGCGAGCGTTCCAGCCCTTCGGCCGTTTCAGTCTGGTATGAGCCATTCGCAGTGCGTGCTTCGAAGGTGACCGGTTTGTTTTTGATACTGGCATTGGGCTGTCGCGACAGTGCCTTTCAAGCGGCGTCGCGCGTCGATTCTTTGGACGGTTGGCGACGATTTGTCTCTGGCAACCCTCAAGACGAAGGCGTTGAGCTCGCGATGGATCGCCTCGATGAATTGAGCTTTGAGCAGGCACAAAAGACGCACTCGGTGCTGGCCTACAAGCGCTACCTTGAGGAATTCCCTCGAGGAGAACAGGCGCTTTCGGCAACAAAGCTTTTGGAATCGCTGCGTTTCAATGCGGCAATGGAAAAAAATACTCCCTCGGCATGGTGGCATTTTTTGAGCGATCACCCAGACGGCGCTCATCGTGCTCAAGCGGAAGAGCGACTCGAGGCGTTGGAATTACAATCGCTCACGACTTCCGACGATGTGGAAACATTGGCAGTCTTGGCAAAGCAACACCCAGAAGATCCCCGAGTCGAGCAGGCGAACAAGAAAATCGAAGAAGCTGCTTGGAGCAAGGCCCAGTCTGCCCACGCGTTGTTTGCCTACCTTCGAGCGTTTCCAGCCGGCATTCACCGTGATGAAGCGAAGACAAAACTCCTCGAGCTTCGAATCGAAGGTCTCCTGGTGTCAGGAGCGATGAGCGAAGCGCTCAATGTCGCGGGTAGGGCTCCGCTGGCGAAGAATGTGGCCAACCTGGGAGACAAACTCAAACGGGCCGAAGACATCGAGGCTTTGCTTGGTTCACACGATGCTCAGCTCGCACAGATTTTTCGCAAGGCTTGGTTGCGACCTTTTGAGGTGTTGCTCAAAGAAATGACGACGGGCGATTCATGGGCGCGTTGGCAGGCAGCTGAAGAATTAGGGGCCTATGTCAGCGTGCTGGCCATCGACCCTTTGCTTGACCAAATTCGCGTCGCCCGTTCCGCTCTGGTTCGCCAGCGCGCGTTTGAAAGTTTGGGGCGCGTACTGAAATCGCTGCCTGCCGCCATTGCTGAGTATGAAGTGGCAAGCCGAGTCGAAGCGCTCAGTGACAAGGCGAGCGATCAACAGCTGGTTCTGACTCTGGCGGTGCTGTTCGATCTCAGTGGCCAGCATGAAAAGGCGTCAGCTGAGTATCAACGCATGTGGGATGCCTCGAGCCCAGATCCGCTCGTGCTCCGCCGTTGGGCCGACATTCGTCGACAGCGAGGTCAGTACTATTCTGCCGCGGTGATGGCCAAGCAACTCACCGCCTGGGCTCACAACGTCACAGAAACCGCGCCAGAAGTAAGTCTTTATGCCAGTCGCGAACTGTGTGGCGCCCACGAGATGGCGCGTTTTGCAGAAGGAATCATCGAAGAAGTCTCGAAGAAAGAGACCGAGTTTCCAGACGACGTAACGACCTTTCTTCTTCGCGCGCGCGCGACGCGAAAAATTGCAGAAGCCAAATTGCGTGATGTCGAACTGCAAATGCTCGCCGAAGATCCTCACGTTTCTCAATGTGCGAACAATGAAGTGGCGACCCGCTTGGCTCAAGGAGAGGCTCAGCAACTCGCCGCCTTGAATGCGCTCAAGAAAAAACAGCCTCGAAATTTGCCGCTGATTTTCGAAGTGCTTCGCGAGCGCGATCCCTCTGTGGTGATTCGGGCGGCGGCCAAAGACTCACGCTGAAGCGAAGAAGAACTTGCACGCTCCAAACGCACTCAAAGGCCCAACGAGGTCGGCTACTAAACATGCAGCCAAGGTGTGCCGAAGTACTTTGACCTGTATCGCTCCGAAGTAGAGCGCCAACACGTAAAATGTCGTCTCGGTACTGCCGTTGAGCACACTGAGTAAGTAGCCCAAAAATGAATCAGGGCCGTAGGTTTTGAGCCCTTCCGTCATTACGCCCAACGCGCCACTGCCTGAAAGCGGGCGAATGAGCGCCATGGGCAATGCTTCGGGTGGAAAACCAAAAGGCGACACCAATGGAGAAAGCGCCATCACCAACACATTCATGGCTCCTGAAGCGCGGAACATGCCGATTGAAACCAACATGCCTACCAAAAAAGGAATGAGAGAAATTCCAGTGTGAAAGCTCTCTTTCGCCGCGCTGACAAAGGCTTCGTACACTTTGACTTGTCGACCAAAGCCCAAGCTGACCATTGCGAGAATCAACAGCGGCAAAAGCCAGTCAGACAAAAAGCTTCGGGTGAAGTCGAAAGCCGTCTGCGTGGGGTCAGCGGTGACGATGGCTCTGGCGATGGCAAACAGCACGATGGCTCCAATGCTCGCCACCACCAGACGGCGCCACGGGGGCATCTTGGCAGAGACCCCTGCTAACGCTTGGGCTTTCCCCAACGCCTCGAGGTCGAGGGTTTTTCGCTCACTCATGTCGACCTCAAGCGGGCGGTACACAGCGGCGGAAAAGAAAGGAAGACGCTGAAATAGTTTTGCTGCGGCCACCGCAAATACGGTGCTGCAAGAAGCGGCGATCAATGTCGGCACAATGATGCCTGCGGGGTCTTTTGACCCCATCGCGGCGCGCACCGCGATGGCATTGAGGGGCAGGGCGATGGCTGAGGTGTTGATGGCGAGAAAAAGTGCCATCGAATTGGTCGCGATGCCTTTGTTTGGGTTGAGCGTGTCGAGTTCCTGCATGGCTTTGAGGCCAAAAGGGGTAGCGGCGTTTCCCAACCCCAAAATATTCGCCGCCAAATTCATGATCATCGCGCCCATCGCTGGGTGTTCAGCTGGTACTTCAGGAAAGAGCCGAGTCATCACTGGTTTCAACCCCGCGGCCAGGGAGCGGAGCAGACCTGCCTCCTTCAAGATGCCAACCAACCCCAGCCACAAGGTCATTTGACCGACCAGCCCAATGGCGAGCTCCACGGCTGCTTTTGCCGAATTGAGGCTGGCCATCGTCACTTGCGGCATGGTGCCGGTGAGGGCCGCGGTCAGCACCGAGATCACAATAAGGGCAACAAATATCCAGTTCACCTTGTGCATCCCACGGCAGGTGGGCGAAAAGACCAGTTTTCTGACACAGCTCAAACCACGATGTCCGCATTCCCCTCAGAGGCTTGGTGCCGCAACGCAGTTCGACTGTTGAACGCAGATCCTGAAGCTGCAGGAGCTGCACAGGGTTGGGAGGGCGACTTCGGGCTCATCATCGACACAGAGGGAGAACCCATCGGTATCCGCATCGGAGCGCCTGTCGATGGGCAACTCCCGGAACCTCGGTTCGTGACAGCCGAAACCGTCGAGCAAGATGCCCCACGTTATTTCGCGCGCTCATCACAGCGCGATTGGTGGGCACTGATTGCAGGAGAGCTGGACCCTGTGGCCGCAATCGTGCAAAAGCGACTTGTCGTTCGTGGCGATTTGACACCGGTCATTGTTCGACTTCAGTATCGCGGGCTGGCACAGCGCTGGCTTGAGCACATCAGACGGGGGGCCTGACATGAGCATTGCGAGCAGAGTGAGAGAGGGTGCGCTTGATTTTTCTCAAAAGATGGTTGAGCGCTTGTTTGCTGACGAACGGCGAACACAACGAATGGTTGAAGTGCTGGGGAAAGCGCAGCTGGCGAAGAAAAGTATTGATTCTACCCAGCGCGTCTTGATGCATCAGCTCAATTTCACCACTAAACAAGACTTCAAAGATCTCGGCCGCCAGCTTTCGGGCTTGAAAAAGCGGCTGCGTTCACTCGACGATAAACTCGAAGGCGAATGTTGAGCATGCTTCGTCCTTGACTGGCTGAGGGCTGCGTGGCACTTAGCGCGCCGCTTCTGGGCACATAGCTCAGCGGTAGAGCATCGCCTTCACACGGCGGGGGTCCCAGGTAGCCGACCCACGCCATGCTGAGCAAACGTTGCCGGTAAAGTGGAATCTTGTCGCCGGCAAGCACGATCACCGCAAGACCGGAATATACGACCACCGGAC
>JAYUVR010000436.1:0-2716 GCA_043753955.1 Archangium sp.
CAAAGTGGGGACGGAAGCCAAAAAACTGTACGCCGATGCTCGGCTGTTGCTCTCTCGCATCGTTGAAGAAAAGCGATTCCGCGCGAATGGGGTGATGGGCTTCTGGCCCTGCAATGCCATTGGCGACGATGTCGAATTGTACGGCGACGAAGGCCGTTCGAGTGTGCTGGGGCGTTTTCACATGTTGCGGCAGCAAGCTGAGAAGCAGCCTGAACAATTTAATTTGTCACTGGCTGACTTCGTGGCCCCTCATGACAGCGGTCGAATCGACTATTGCGGTGGCTTTGCAGTCACCGCAGGCATCGGGGTCGAAGAGTTTGCTGACAGCTTCCGCAAAAAACATGACGACTATTCAGCCATCATGGTGCAGGCCTTGGGCGACCGACTGGCCGAAGCATTTGCTGAATACATGCACAAACAAGCTCGAGAATTGTGTGGGTTTGGGAAAACCGAAGATCTCACAAACGAGCAACTCATTGCTGAGAAGTATCGAGGTATTCGCCCGGCTCCGGGGTACCCGGCTTGCCCAGAGCACACAGAGAAGGGCACCTTGTTCAAGCTCCTCGATGCCACGCGAGCGGCTGGTATCGAACTGACCGAGAGTTTTGCGATGACCCCGGCTTCAAGTGTCAGCGGCTTCTATTTGAATCATCCAGATGCCAAATATTTTGGGCTGGGCAAGATTGGGAGAGATCAAGTGGAAGACTATGCGCAGCGCAAAGGCATGAGTCTCGATGACGCACTCAAGTGGCTCGGCCCGAGCATCGATGAAGCCAGCGTTCGTACTGCCGCTGCTGCATGAAGAATGAGGGTGTCTGCAGGCGGCGTTCGCGATAGGCAGCGAACATCAACGCCTGGAAAGGGACACCTCATGAAACGAATTGACACTTTGTTTGGGTTGGCGGTGGCATTGGTTGGCGTCACGGCTCATGCGCGAGATACAGTTCTCCATTTGCCGTTTGAGCAGGTGGTCGCTCGCGGCGTTGCCAGCGGCAAGCTTGACGGCAGCATCAAGTTTTTTCTCCACGGCAAGGGCCCAGCCGGGGGCACGGTGCTGGATAATGAAGTGGTTGTGAACAAGAAGACAAATGGAGTCGGCAAGGCCGATGACGAGGCCTGTGATTGGGCACTGATGTCTGCGTTAATTTCGCTGCAGCAGGCGGCTAAAAACGCCGGCGCAAACACGGTGAACAACATCGTCAGTTATTACAAGAAAACAGAATACAAAGACCCTCAGCACTATGAATGTCACGCGGGAGGTATCGTGACGGGCGTGGCGCTGAAGGGCCAGTTGGTGAAGCACTAAAGTTCTTCAGTTACCGGTCCTGGGTGCAATCGCGCAATTGGAGAAATCCCCGTGTCTTCGACTCGAGCTTTCAGTTTTTTTCGCGCTGGTGGTTTCGACCAGGTTCGTTTCGAAACAGGGCAGCACTTCGTCAATTTAGACCAACTCGATTGGAAGCTCTGGGTGGCGTTGGCGTGCCCCACCAAAGGCCTGCATTTCGACCATCGCACGTTGGAATTCATCGACCACGACCATGACGGTCGCATTCGGGCGCCCGACCTCATTGCCGCAGTGAAGTGGGCCGCGGCTTTGCTGAATGACCCAGACGATTTTCTGAAAGGTTTGGTTGAGCTTCCGCTCTCAGCAATCAATGTGAGCGTGGAAGAAGGCAAGCGCGTTCATGACGCCGCGAAAACCGTGCTTGCCGGGCTGGGGAAACCAGATGCTTCTTCTATTTCAGTCGCGGACAGCGAAGCGGCGGTCAAAGCCTTTCAGGGCATGGCCTTTAACGGCGATGGCATCATTTCCCCTGAGTCGGCCCATACGCCGGCGCAACGACAGGTGCTGCTCGACGTGCTCGATACAGTGGGCGGAAGCATCGACAAAAGTGGGAAACTGGGCGTCACCGCAGAGCAGGTCAAAGCGTTTTTCGACGCGGTCTATCAATACGTGACCTGGCTCACCCGAAGTGAGGCCGACTTCACGTTGATGCCACTCAAAGGCGATACCGTTCTTGCTTTCGAAAAGATGAAGGCTGTTCGCATCAAAATTGATGACTATTTTGCCCGGTGTCAATTGGTTGCATTTGATGGCCGGGCCGCATTAGCGCTCAATCGCGAAGAAAAAGAATACTTAGCGTTGGCTGCCAAAGACCTGACCATCACTGCTGAAGAAATTAAGGTTTTCCCTCTTGCTCGCATCGAAGCAAACAAGCCGTTGTCATTGTCTGGCTCGGTAAACCCCGCCTGGGCTGAAGCATTGACAGCATTCAATCTGCACACCCTCAGGCCGCTCTTGGGTGAAAGGGCGGTACTGACACAAAGTGATTGGGAAGAGGTGACACGCAAACTCGCTCCTTTCGAGACTTGGCAGCTCAGCAAAGTGGGCGTGGTGGTCGAAAAGCTGGGTGTCGAGCGATTGAAGACGCTTCACCAAGAATCTGCACGCACTTCGCTCGATGAATTGTTTATTGAAGAAAAGGCTCAAGAGTCGACAGCCAATTCTATCGATTCGGTTGAAAAACTCGTGCGCTACACCAGAGACCTTTTTCGTTTGGCGAATAACTTCGTCAACTTTAAAGATTTTTACGAGCGCAGGCGCCCCGCTATTTTTCAAGTGGGGACGCTGTTTCTTGATCAACGCGAATGTGAATTGACCCTTCGAGTCGAAGACCCGGCAAAACACGCGACGCTGGCGCAGTTGTCGCGGGCC
>JAYUVR010000437.1:0-4325 GCA_043753955.1 Archangium sp.
CCGTTGAAATGGTCTTTTTCAAACGGGGTTCGCCAACTCAGTTGCTCGGAAGCGGGAGTGAATGAGGTCTTGATTACACTTCGTGACGGACAAAACCCTGATGAAGTGCTCACCGTCGCTTGCCTGAGCCAGGGCATTCAGGGTTACACCATTCCCTACCCCTACTACGGGACCTACCAAGTGTTTCTCACCGCGTACGCTGGCCCGATGACTTACCAGTCGAACGTGGTCAGTTACACGGTCCTGCCGGGTTCATTCCCCGACCTCAACACGCCGGGTGTCGATGTGCTTCTCATGACTCCGTAATCAGGCAGTGCCGGAGGTGGCGCGCGTTGTGCTACCTCCCAATGACTATGCGGCAAGGCAGACACGCAGCCATTGGCGTTTTCGATTCTGGAGTCGGCGGGTTGACGGTGCTCAAGGCACTCATGCAGCGCCTCCCCGCTGAATCGACGGTGTATTTGGGTGACACGGCGCGGGTGCCTTACGGCACCAAGTCGGGTGAAGTGGTGACCCGCTATTCCCTGGCTTGTGCACGTGCACTTCTCGAATACGACATCAAAGCGTTGGTCGTGGCTTGCAACACGGCGTCGGCAGTGGCCTTGCCGGCGCTGGAAGCACAGCTGAGCATTCCAGTCATCGGTGTGATTATTCCCGGTGCGAATGCGGCTGCCAAAGCGACAAAAACGGGGCGAGTAGCCGTGATTGGGACGCCGGGCACCATTGCTTCGGGCGCGTACCAAGCCGCGCTTCGTGCCGCATCGCCGGCTCTCGAGGTACAGGTTCGCGCCTGCCCGCTCTTCGTGCCGTTGGCTGAGGAAGGGTGGACAGAGGGCGACGTGCCGACGCTGGTGGCTCAAAAATATCTTCGCGATGGCCTGCTCGAGGATGGAATCGATACCTTGGTTCTCGGCTGCACCCACTATCCGTTGTTGGCGTCGGTCATCGCCCAAGTCGCAGGAAGTCACGTGCAACTGATTGACTCGGCCAAGGCAACAGTCGAGCGGTTAGCACAGGTTCTTGAGGAACGCGGCTTATCGCAAGTCGAGGGTGCGAAAGTAGAGCGGCACTATTTGGTGACTGACACTCCAGTGCGTTTCATCGAAGTGGGAGCGCGCTTCTTAGGCCAGCCACTCGAAGGAGCGCGGCAAGTCGACCTCACTTTGTAAGCAGTCGCTGCTAAGGCAAGTGTGTCGGAAAAGTCTTCTGCACAATCAAAGGCGCAATCTGCACCGCTGCCTGAAGGCCAATGTCATCTTTGCGAGGGACCAGGCCGGTGAGCGCAGTCCAAAATCGCTCAGCGTGCCGATAGAAACCCAGTTTCGCCAAGGGCCAATTCAACCAACCGGTGGTGATGGAATAGTAGGTGTCGAAGGGCGCCGTGTGATGAATCTGATGATGCTTGGGCGGTAAAATAATGTGCATGTTCTGAAGCACTTGAAGCACCTTGGGTGTTTGCTCTTCGTCGAGATGTGCCCACTTGTGAATCTGATTGGTCATCATCACCCAAAAAATCATCGAGCCGATGCTGATCAATGCAAACAGTGCCGGGCTCACCCAACCTTCGATGGTCAAAGGTATGAACAGGGCTCCAGCGGCGACTGGTACCGCCACCAAACAGTTGGCCCCATTGGTCTCAACGTAGTCGTGTCTGGTGATGGCCTTGGCATCGACATGATGTTCGCGGAAGGGGCGAATGAGCGCCTTGCCCAAAATCGGCATTTCCGTCGAGCCCCAGGTGTCACCCAGCCAGTGCACAAAACCCGAAACGAAATCAGCCAAGATGAAGCCCGTCACTGCAGCGACAAATACGACCCACGGGTGCGTGTGACGGAAGGGGGCGACTTTGACGATGATGGCGAGCGTGAGACTCCAGAACGAAATGATGGAAAGGATCTCAACCAAGCGAAATGATTTTGAGTACCCAGCGGCGAGCGCTTTTGCATCTTGCTGTTCAATCTTGAGCTGGCTCATCGGCTTCTCCTCTCTTCACTTTTCAAAATGTCACCCTGGCACAGCTTTGTCACCTCGTCGTCATCACTTAGTGCGGGTGTTTCTTTCTCGGAACAGGTGAGGCGAACCCAGGGGCAGTGCCAATGAGGGCCTTCGATGCGGGCGGGCGATAGACCACCCTCATGATTTGACTCGCAAGTTGATGGCTCAGGGTGCTGTCGAGATTGAGTAAAACCGTGGTACCGGAAGTGCGCACTTGATCCACATTCGGCCCGGCTTCGAGTTCTACCAACCGGTTTCCCTGTTCTACCGTCGTGGCGGCCTGTGTGTATTCATCGACTTTGACGAGCAGCACTGGGGTAGCAATGCCTTCCTTCAATTTCCGAGTGCCTTGAATGGTGATGGCGAGGTCGGAACCCGTTTCTGCCGCATTGCGCTCGGGGAGTTGTAAGCCCGTCAGCTTCTTGTTGTCGATGTCGAGAAACACCGTGGCGTTCGCACAGCGCGTTTTGCAGGCTTCTCCCCAGGGCAGCTTGTTGAACTGCAGCGAAATGGCGTAGTCGTTGCCTTGAGGGCGTATCGAGATAGACGTCAACACGGGTCGATCTTCTTCGCCTGACGGGGGAGCGCGATAGGTGATGGTGGGCTTTTGAGCAAAGGCAGCCGTAGCGATGAAGCACCAGGCCATGGTGGAGAACACAGACATGAGACAGACGAAATCAGAGACGCCCTATATTCGCCAGCTGCCGCTGGGGCCGATGAAGAATTTTGTATACCTGTTCGGCGCGCCTCAAGGTTCAGAAGCGGTAGTGGTCGACCCGGCTTGGGACGTACCGGCAATTTTGGCTCAAGTGGAAAGTGATGGGCGTCGGCTCGCGGGTATTTTTTTGACCCATCATCATCACGATCACATCAACGGAGTTCCCGATTTGCTCAAGTCGGTTGATGTACCGGTCTTTGCGCAGAAAATAGAAATCGAATTTGCAGACACATTGAAGCCGTTTGCAGAAGCACTGCGCGCTGTTGGCCCTGGAGAACGCGTCGATTTGGCCGGGGTGGAAATCGAATGTCTTCACACTCCCGGGCACACGCCAGGTGCCCAGTGTCTTCACTGCGCGGGAGCGCTGTTTTCAGGCGATACCTTGTTCGTCAATGCGTGTGGCCGTTGTGATTTTCCAGGCAGCGACCCGCAGGCCATGCATCATTCTTTGTTTCAGGTCTTGGGCCAGCTCGACGCAAACACAGCGCTTTTTCCCGGCCATGATTACGGCGATGTCAAAGTGTCGAGTCTAGGCCGCGAGCGGGAGCGCAACCCTTATTTGCAGCTTCCAGACAAAGCGGACTTCATCAAACATCGAATGACCCCCAAACGTTAGGGAAGCGAGAGAAGGGCACGAAACTCGGTCTCGCTCATCATTTTGACTCCGAGTTCTTGCGCCTTTTTGAGCTTCGAGCCCGCATCTTCACCCGCAATTACAAAGTCTGTTTTTTTAGAGACGCTGCCTGACACTTTGCCGCCTTGCCGTTCAATGTGTTCCTTCGCTTCTTCTCGAGAAAGCGAACTCAAGGTGCCGGTGAGGACCACGGTTTTGCCCATAAACGGCGCTGCGGTGGTGATGATTTCTGGCGGCTCGGGCGTGATGCCGCAGGCCAAGAGCCCTTCGACCAATGCGAGGTGATCAGGGTCTTCAAAATACCCGTGAATCGCTCGGGCCATTTCTGGCCCTACATCTTTGACCACTTGCAAGGCTTCGAGGCTGGCCGCCATCAAATTGGGCACATCACGAAAGTGTTCCGCCAACGCTTTCGCGGTGGCTTCACCGACTTCAGGTATGCCTAACGCGTAGATGAAACGGCGAAGGGTGGTCTTCTTGCTGCGCTCGATGGCTGCGACCAAATTCCCAGCACTTTTTTCGCCCATGCGCTCAAGCGTCGAGAGCTGTTCCACGGTCAGCGAGTACAGACCCACCACTGATTTCACCAGGCCGGTTTCCACCATCGCTTCGCACAATTTTTCCCCCACGCCTTCGATGTCCATCGCGGTACGCGTTGCAAAATGCCGGAGCCGACCGGCCAATTTCGCAGGGCAATGTTTGCCAGTGCACCGAGCGATGACGCCATCTTCTTCGCGTCGCACGGGCGACTGGCAGATGGGACACTCGGTAGGAAAGACGAACTCAGCTTCCTCGCCCGTTCGTTTGCTGGTGATGACTTTGACGATTTCGGGAATGACGTCACCTGCGCGACGAACGAAAACCCAGTCTCCTTTACGCACGTCTTTGCGCCGGAGTTCTTGCTCGTTGTGCAGTGTCGCTCGGCTGACGGTGACGCCTCCGACAAAGACGGGTTTGAGGTGAGCGACGGGGGTGATG
>JAYUVR010000438.1:0-4974 GCA_043753955.1 Archangium sp.
GGCGATGGCAGCGCGAAGACCAATTTTTTCATTGGCGATGCTCAAGCGACTGGCGTCATCTTCAAGTTGGTCGCGTTGTGCCTCGTGCCGACGTGCCACCACCGCAATACCAAGTAAGCCAGGCAGTAAGACCAGCATTACCAGCAACAGCGTTTCGAAGGTTCCTGTCGTTGACAACTTTTGTATGTCTTCAGTGGGGCGAACAATTTCTAACACGCCGCGAACGTCACCCACTTTCCAGTCGTGGCGCGGGCTGTTGGGGTGGGTGTTGTGACATTCGACGCATTTTTCCCGCATCACATCAGCCCGGGCGTAGCGAAGAGACGGCACGCCGTTGACGTTTTCAAAACGAAAAAAAGGCTTGTCTGGGTTGAGGCGAAGAAAGTCCCACGCTTCTCGGGCGAAGGCATCGCGCAGACCTCCTGTTTCGCTTCGCCGAGGGAAAGGAAAGGCGCTGTAGAGTCTTGCCGAGGCCCCGCCGCGCATCTTCCCGACAGCGTCACCCAAGCTCATGGTCAATGTCACGGGGAGCGGAATGGCGCCTGGAATGTCGTGATACGCCTCGGTCACTGTGATGCCCATCGGGCGCACCCGGTCAACCACTTCAGAGGTATAGGCTGACCTAAATTCTTGAAGAAAGAGGCTACTGAGTTCAACTTCGTGAAGCGCAAGCGAGCGTGCGTTTGATTGAATGCGAGAGGAAGCTTGCATCACGATGACGCTCACCGAAACGATCAAGAAGATTGCGAGCACTAAGACAGTGGGATTGAGGACGACGGGCAGCCGCTTCCCTCGAATCTTCATCGAAGCACCTTCCTGAAATACCCAATACATCTTGAAAAAACGCGGTCGACGAACCGGCTGTATACAACGTGCGAACGTTCAGCTCAGCACATCGAGCTTGACGCCTTCCTTTTTTCGCAGCCCAACAGAGTCAGGCCCTTCGGTTTCAAGACCGAGCGCCATTTCGAGCAAATCGATGAGTTGTGCTCGAGAATCGGTGTCGTCTGGCGACAGAATCACCAGTTCGACAGGCAGCCGCTCTTCTGCGGGCACGGCCTCAGGTTCTAACGGCTTTCCGTCTGGGCCCAATTCTTCGACCAAAAGGTCTCCGTCGCGGTGAATGGTGTATCGACGATGCATGAGGAGTCTCTCAGTGTAGTTGCGAAAAGGCATGTTCAAAGGTCAAAACGATAACCGAGGCCGCGCACCGTTTTGAAATGTTGGGGCCGCTCAGGGTCGGGCTCGAATTTGGCACGCAATTGACTGACGAAATTGTCGACAGTTCGTGCGGTGCCCTCATAGCCATAGCCCCAAGCCCCAGAAAGCAATTCTTCTCGGCTGAAGGTGTGGCCGGGGTGGGTGACGAAATGACCGAGTAACTTAAATTCTTGCGCTGTCAGTTCGACGGGTAGGCCGTTACGAGTCACCGTCTTGGCGTTGAGGTCGACCGCGGTGTCTGAGAAAAACACCACCGCCTCATCGCGTGCGCGCCTGCGCAATACCGCTCGAATACGCGCCAGCAACTCTTGTAAACCAAAGGGTTTGGCCAAGTAATCATCGGCCCCGAGGTTGAGACCCATCACGCGATCGCTTTCGACGCCTTTTGCCGAAAGCACCACCACGGGTATTGAACTGCCCCGCGTGCGGAGTTCTTCAAGCAATTCAAAACCATTCATCTGCGGCAACATCACATCGAGCACCATCAAGTCAGGCTCTTCGTCGAGCGCCTTCTGCAGACCCGTCCTTCCATCTTGCGCTTGGAGCACTTCGAAACCCTCGAAACGAAGGCTCATCGAAAGGCCGGTGAGAATGGAAAGGTCGTCTTCCACCACCAAAATACGCAGCTTTTTATCAGGGTCGGCAATCATGTGGCGAGCGGGAGATGTATGCGGAAGGTACTGCCTTTTCCAGGCGTACTGTCGACCGAAATCCACCCGTCGTGGGCCTGTACGATGCGTTGCGCGATGGGCAGACCCAAACCAGACCCTTCAGTGATACGGGTCAGCAACGTGTCGACCCGATAGAACCGGTCGAAAATACGCTTGTGCTCTTTGCGGGGGATACCCACCCCTTCATCTTTCACTTCGAGCACCACATAGTCACCTTCTAATAGGCCGCGGAGCTCGATGCGCTGCAGGGGCTCTTTCGAATACTTGTGCGCATTTTGAAGCAAATTGAGCAGGGCCCCGGCGAGTGCATCGCGGTCTCCTTCGATGTTTCCGAGTTGAGGTTCCAGTATTACCTCGAGATTTCGGGGCGAGTTCAAATGCTGAACCTTGAAGCCTGAAATAGCCGCATCAACCAGTTCGGTGACGGGCAGTTTCTCTTTTCGATACTGCTTTTTCCCACTCTCGATGCTCGACCAATCGAGCACCGACTCAATCATTCCCGACAGCCGTGACGTCTCTTGAACCAAAAGGTCGAGCACTGTTTGCATTTCGGCAGGGTTTTTGACTCGGCCCAATGCCAACATTTCGATGAACATGCGAATCGACGTCAATGGAGTGCGTAATTCATGGCTGACCAATGAGACAAAATCTGTTTTCAGGCGGGACAGACGTGCTTCGCGATACAACGTTCGACCGGTGAAAATGACCCCTGCTGCCAAGGTAATGTAGAAGAGCCCTAACAACACACTGTACACCGTACGATTGTGTGTGGAGGCCGTGATGACGGGGTCTTCACCGGTGGCCACCACCACCAGGCGGAAATCTTGAAATGGAGCTGCCATGGGAATACCGGCCAGTTCTCTGGGCCCTAAGGCTGCTTCTCGTACCTCGGTGACGCCGGAAACCAGGCGGGCTACGACGCCTTCAGGCGGTGCCTCGCGCTTCACCGGTACCAGTAAGAATTGGCCTTCTTCACCCGGAGGCGTCAACCCGCCGCCGATTTCAGCCAGCAGACTTTCAATGGCTTTGGCTGACAATTTCGCTCCCACGATTCGCTCACCTTCACGCAGGGCCGCCAACAGAAACGTCTCTTGAGGGGTCGTCATTGAAAAGAATACCGGTCGCTCAGGCAGTGATGCGAACTCAGGGCCGAGCGTTTTGACGGTTGCGGCGAGCCGGCTGTCTGCTGATTCCACCTGGCCTTGAACCACACTGAACCCCACCTCGGTGAGCTGAAGATTCTTTCGCTCGAGAATTAAGAGGGGAAAAGTCGCCTTCACTTTTGCCGAAGCAAGCGCTGAAGCGAATTCTGTTTGGGCGGTAGCCAAACGCCCCGCCCATACCAATTCGAGTCGTTTTTCCACCGCGGCTCGTTCATTCACAATCGCGACGACGCCAAACCCGGAAAGCCCTGCAGAGGGCAGCACCACCAAAAGTATGAGGCGCGTGAAGGTTCTTCGAAACGAGAGCAGCTCAGCGCTCGGGGGCCCGGCCATAAGTCGCTCTTTTGGCACAAAAAAAGCCCCACCCGGCGACGTTTCGCCAAGTGAGGCTCAAGGTACCGCTCGATGCGCTGTTATGGAATGTTGAAGTTGTCGAACACGATTCTGTTGGTTGTATTTGTATTTAAACCTGCCAGTTCGACTTTGACTTCATCAATAGCGAATGGCGTGGGCTCGCTATACAACACCGTCCAGGGGCCTGTTTTTGCGGCGGCGAATTCCATGTACGTCGTGCCGCTGTCTTCGCGGAAACGCAACCAACGATGCGCGGTTGCATTGTACGTGGTGGGCGCCAGGCCATAGGTAGCAACGCCATTCAACCTGCGTTGCACTGTAAGCAATCCACCGGTGATGACCTTGAACTCGAGCGCATTGGCTCCATTGGCACCGAGGCGAAATCGGGCTGATGAGCCTGCGGCGGTGCCGACGCTGACGAGTTCTACGGTCGAGGTTGAATTGGTGAGGTCGCCAGCTTCTTCGTTTTTCAAGATGATGCTTTGCCAGGTGTCAACGGGACCGCCGAACTCGAGATGGTTGTTGACGACGGGGGTGGCAATGCCCACGCTGGTCCAGCGACTGGTCAGTGAGCCGCTGTTGAAATAGTCCATTTCCAGCGAGGTTTTTGGCGATTGATCGTCGGCCCCACCGCGACCACAAAGAATCGGTTGTTTGACCAGGTTTGGGGCGTGGTCGTTCACTGACGTGGTGCCTTCAATTTGTTGAGAGCTGTTGCGACCCCAGCAGTACGGAGTGCCATCACTCAATCTGACGCATGAGGTATCGCTCGAAGCGCCTGACGAGAGACTCGAGGCGTCGGTGACAAAGCCCGCATTTTGCGGCCCACGCACCTGGCGGGGGTTCACATAGTCTTTCCCAACTTCAACCACCCCGATGCCCAGTTGGCCGTAGTTATTTGAGCCCCAACACCACAGGGTATGGTCGGCTAAAATGGCGCAGGTGTGTGTTTTGTAGGCCGCGATATCGATCACACTTGAAAGCGCGCTCCCGTCACTTTTTGTGACCAGCGCCGGCACATTGCGATCTGTCAGTGCTCCGTCGCCGAGCTGACCATCACGGTTGTTACCCCAGCAAATGGCATTGTAAGTTCCTGTGCCGACCGGGCCATCTTTGCGCGCACAGGCATAACCTTCGCCCACCGTGAGGTTCCGCGTTCCCGTCAAGATGCTTCCATCAGCATTCTTGACGTCTACCGGTTGCAATGAATTGTTAGCGCTCAAGTTCCCCAGCTGGCCTGACGCGCCTTTGCCCCAGCATTTGATGCCTCCGCCATTCCCTTTTCGAGCGCAAGTAAAGGCATTGCCAACCCCAAAGTCGACAAAACCGGTGGCGTCGACACCGTTGCTTTTGACTGTTGCGGCATAACGGGCATTGACTGTGGTTCCACTGCCGAGTTGCCCATAGTCATTCTTTCCCCAGCACAGGATGAGCTGAGAGGTTTTGAGCGCGCACGAAAAGCCATCGCTGGTAACGACACGACTGACACCCCCCAATGGAGTATCGACATCGGTTTTCACTTTCACTGCGCCGACGCGATCGATGAGCGTACCGTCGCCCAGCTG
>JAYUVR010000439.1:0-2081 GCA_043753955.1 Archangium sp.
GCTTCTGGAACACGGAGACGCACGTGGAGAACTCGTCGTCGCGCACAACACGGGAGCATTCGCCGAAGCCTGGCTGCGCCTTCGCCCGTTACTGGTCGGCGAACTCGAACCTCAAATCGCAGTTTCGAAGCTGGAATTGCAGATGGCTGGGGGACTTGTTTCTCGGGGGATAATCAGTACCGATGACCCCGCGGCAACAACTCGTAAACTGCTGAACCTCTCGATCGCTCGATTTCTCAACCATCTTACTTACGACCCTATCGACGCCATCAGCTTCGACGCGGTGATGGATGTGCTGGGGAGTTCGATTCGTCGCAACGGGCTGCGCTCGCTCTCGATCCACCATTCGAGACTCGGCTGGCCGACGTTGGTACGTCTTCACGCGACAGTTCCGATGCTCGAGCGACTCGAATTCCATGGTGATGATGGCCCTTGGCTGAAGCGACCTGCGTCGCTGGTATTCGAAAATTTGCGCGAACTCGTTCTGAGTTTTAACGGCCTGTCATCCACCGGTGCGCGCAACCTCAGAGCCATCAATTTACCCCGGCTTGAGCAGTTTGAGCTGTCTGCGGGCTCGTACGACGGCGAGGGTGATGGCCCAGTCACGATTGATGATCTGACGCCATGGGCGCTTGGGCATGGGCTCGCCGCCCTCACCCAATTCGGCCTCACCCATTCCACGCACACACCCGAACTGCTTGAAATTCTCAGCACCTCTGAGTTGACGCCTCGTTTGCGAGTGCTCGATCTCTCGCACGGCGTTTTGCGCGCCGAGAACGTCGATGCACTCCTTGCCCGAGCTGAACGCTTTCAACATCTGGAGCGGTTGGACCTTTCGAACAACATGCTCGATGCAACAAGCGTTGCTCGCGTGTCTGCTCAGCTACCCAACGCGTGGCTCGGAAACCAGCGACCCGAACGATGACGATGAGACCGGTTACTTGGCCCAGTCAGGGGTGTTGACGTCGCCTTTGTCCATCGGCAACGCCATCTGGTTGTTCCCATCAAACGTCATGACGTAGAGCCCTCGCCCACCGCTGCGGGTTGAGGTGAAGAGAATGAGCCGGCCGTTGGGGGAAAACACCGGTTCCTCGTTTCCCGAAGCATCTTGGGTGAGCCGCGCGATCTTCCCTGTGTCCACGTTCACCGTGAAGAGATCGAACGCATTGCGCTCGTCGCGAGCGGTGAATGCGATGAGATCTCCGCGAGGGCTCCATGAGGGTGTGGTGTTGTAGTTGCCTTGAAAGGTGAGCCGCTTGGGGTTCGAGCCGTCAGCACCCATGGCGTAGATCTGCGGGTTGCCAGCGCGATTCGACACAAAGGCGATGCGTTTCCCGTCCGGAGACCACGACGGGCTGGTGTTGAGGAAAAACTTGGTATCGGTGATCTTCGTAAGTCCCGTGCCGTCAGCGCTGGCGACGTAGATTTCTGTGTTTTCGTTTTCGGAAATCGAGACGGCCAAGCGCTTGCCATCGGGCGAATAGGCAGCCCCCGTCACCATGCTGCCTTTGGCGATGAGTTGCGTGGGCTCACCACCCTGAGAGGTAAAGAGGAATGGCTTCTTGTTTCGGTACGAAGTGAAAGCCACCCCGCCGGCAGGGTTCAAGGCCGGCAGCACGTTGACATCGCCGTTGGTGATTCGCTGAGCATTCCTGCCATCCCAATCGGCGGTGTACACGTCACGGCCGCCCCCTGATTTGCGCGCGTAGGCGATGCGGGTTTCAAAAGGCCCCGTCTCGCGGGTGAAGTGCTTGTAAACGGCGTTCGCCAACTTGTGTGCCAGCAAGCGAGCGTCTTTGGCGGGCACTGATTCGCTGACCTTGAGTTCTTCCCGCCCGGCGGTCACCGAGAAGAGCCGGAGATCTCCTCGAAGGTTTCCCCCTTCAGTCGAGAGCTGTGTCTTCACCAGAGATTCTGCACCCACGTCAGTCCATCGGTTGAACTGGATGGTGCCTGCAGTGATGCCGTCTTTGGCATCGGCCAAATAACTTTTCCGGTCGAGAACTTGAAACAGGCCGCAGGCTGCGAAATCGAACCAGAGCGCGTTGTCAAAGTCTGTTGAACCGATCTTCGCCCCATCA
>JAYUVR010000440.1:0-10431 GCA_043753955.1 Archangium sp.
TTTAACCCTTCACTTTGACGAGTGGTTTTTGGCAGCCGACTTCGCAGGTGCTGTCAGCGGGAATCTGAGACACACCGCCATCTCGATAGACCTTCACCAGCACTCCTGTGGTCATGAGCCACATCGTCATCACCAGTGCCACTGCGCCGATGCTCCCGAACCCAGCGTTACCGCGTCGTTGATAGGCAAACATGACTGCTCCCTTCACTCTTGAAGTCGCGCCCCAATGGCGCTCGTCGAATCGGGGTGCCCCACGGTGCGGGGCACGTTCCGTCGTCGGCCTGTTCTACGAAGCGTTCGTAGACCTATTGCACGACGAGGCGGCGAGAGACGGCGGCGACTTTCTAACATGGGTCAACTCTGCCTTGGGCTACGGAGGCGCTGGGCGCGTCTTACGGCGTTTCACCAGACACGAGCGGGTCTTGCTTGCGGCGCTTTTCCACCAGCCACACCAGCACCACGCCGAGCTCGTAACACAGCAACATGGGCCCAGCCATCAACGCCAAATTCACTGCATCGCCGGTGGGTGTAATTACGGCGGCCGCAATCAGACACACCACAAACGCATGGCGTTGGTATTTGAAAAGAAACTTTGACGACACCAAACCCACCAAACCCAAAACAGCCATCACCAAGGGCAATTCGAAGATGACTCCGAAGGCGAGTTCGAGCACCAGTACCAGCGTCAATTGCTCGCTCATGGAAAGCATGGGCCGCGTCCAATTCAGTGACTCAGTTCGAGCTTGCGCCACGCCCATCAATTTTTCCAATTCCCAAATGGCAGCGAGGTCGCCAGCGCGCTCGGGCACCACCTTCGTTAGCAATTGACCGGCTTCATCGAGCGCGGCAAAGGCTCGAGTGGAATCATGAGCCGCATAGGCCTTGATGGCTTCGCCTCGTTTGTCAGTGATTGCAATGAGCGCCGGCGAAAGGCTGGCGCCCCCTGCCGCTGACAACGCGTCGATAACCCGACCCAAACCCTGCAGACGAACATGAATATCGACGTCAATTTTAGGCACCAGCGTGAGCCCGAAAGCGCCGACGTCGGTCTGCCCTTCACCAGGTGCTTTCAAATCACCGGAAGCCGTGCGCGCCCAAGCTCCGGCCCGTTCATAGTCACCCAAACGCAGGTAGCGCACCGCATCGTCTTCATGAAGCTTTGCCGCTGAGAGGCGCGCTTCGATGGCGGTGGCATCTTCTTTTTGAAGTAAAAAAGTGAACATCTGCGGCAGGAGCACGAAGTAACAAAATAAAGCGCCCGCCAGAAATGCGAGTGAACCAAAAACCACGAAAGGCGCAGCCAATTTGCGCTCACCTGCATAGAGGCCCGGAGCCACAAAGGCCCAAATCTGCCACAGCAACACGGGAGTGCTGAGAAAGACCCCCGCGTAGAGGCCAATCTTCATCAGCACATTCACCTCTTCGATGGCCGAGGTGTACACCAATGCCGAAGCGTCGCTGGGCAAAGCGAGCAGCACCGGCCGCATCAAGATGCCGTACAGCTCACGGGCGAAGATGAGCGAGGCGGAACCCAACACTAAAATGGCGATGGTGACTCGCAAGAGCCGCTTGCGCAGCTCTGTGAGGTGGTCCATCAAGCTCATCCGAAATTCGTCTTGAGACGCTGGGCTGGCCACTGTGACTTAGCTCTTGGTCGGTGGATCTGGTGGAGGAATTGCCTGCGGCTCAACCGAAGGCGCAGAGCTGACCTCTTCTTCAGGCATGCCCGCCGTCAACTGCGAGGGCACGTGTTCATCATTCATCGCCACTGCATCGGGAGCCGCGCTGATGGTCAACGGAGTTGGCTCCTTGAGAGCAAGTTCAGTATCCATCTTGTAGAATTCACGTTCCACCACGCCACGGACTTCATCTGTTTGTTTGCGAAACTCGCGCATGAATTTGCCGATGCCCCGAGCCAATTCGGGCAACCGACTTGGCCCCAGCACCAGCAGCGCCACGACTGCGATTAACGCAATTTCACCGGAACCAATATTGAACACAGAGTACCGCCTTGTCCGCGTTGCGGATTCTATCCCTCAACGGCGAACCGGAAAGGCGGTACCTTTACCGCAGTACACAAAAGTGCCGTCAGCCGCCTTGCCTGCGCGACGTAAGCCTGAGAAAGCCATCGAGTTCCCCGCCTTTGCGGGCCCGAGGCTCGGGTCTGCCAGACGCAGTACCACCGGGCTTCCAGCAGCGAGGCCATCGAAAGGTGAGACCAAACTGCCCATCACAAAGCTATGACCTTCAAGACAACCATGTTTGGGAATGCTGAAGAATGTGAAGGTGTCGGCAAGCGAGCCGATTTTGACTCGAGCATCTTCGACGAGACTGGCAGGCACGAATCGCGGGTCTTTTTGGGCCTCGTTGATACTCGAAGCAGATTGAGAACCACTCACCCCACCTTGAGCGCCTAGGTAGGCATTCGCGGCGACTGTAGGTGCACTTTTTTCGGGAGGAGGTGAAGGTGCCACGGCCACGGTCTCGCTGGGTTGTTCAACTTGCTCAGTGGGCTTGAGCACTCGTCGACCCGCAGGCGCTTCGGGCTCTGTAGAAGCGGCAGTTTCGCTAGGTCGCACCACGCGACGACCGGTGTTTTCTGGCGTGGTTTTCCCGCTCAGTTCGGCTTTCATCTCTTCTTCAAGTTTTTTTCTTTCAGCCGCTGCGTCGAGCTTTTGTGCGTCTGTCGTCGTGCCGCCGCGCTTTTGATTCTCAAGTTCGGCCTTTTTCCGCGCGAGTTCTTCTTTTTTCTGAGCGAGCGCGAGTTCACGCTCTTGCGCAGCTTGCTTGAGTTTCTCGAGGGCTTCTTCGCGCTTTTTTTCTTCTGCTAACTTTTTTCCCTCGAGCTTCTTCGTCTTCGATTCGAGCGCGAGCGCCCTCTTGGCTTCGGCATCGATTTTTTTCCGCTCTTGAGCGAGTTGCTTTTCTTCTTCGGCCAGTCGCTTGCTTTCAAGTTCCTGAGCTTTTTTCTTGTTGGCCAAGTCAGCCACGTCTTTGGCCTTCTTCGCCTCAAGCGTGGCCTTTTCTTGAGCGATGGCGTCGGCCTTCGCACGCGCGGCTTCTTCTTCGGCGGCTTTCACTTTGGCGGCCGCGTCGGCGCGCTTCGTTTCTGCTTCGAGGCGAATTCTGTCTTCTTCTTCCTTCTTCTTGCGCTCTTCTTCGGCCTTGAGTGCCTGAGCGCGGTCATCTCGAGTGATGGGCTTTCGGCGAACAGTGGGACCATTTACATCTTCGCTGCCCAGAACGGGCGCGCCGTCGACTTCTTGGGCGAAAACCGGAGAATGGGTGAGGACAACAGCGACCGCCAGGCTCGGGAGCAAGCGATTCTTCATAGGGGTTCTGTACTCTAGGCGGCTCGAGGCGATCAACCAACGGTGAAGACGAGTGGCCACTCAAACGGGGGAGTCTTGGGCGCCGAGGCGTTTCCGCTTTGGTGGTGCGATGTGAATCCGTTTACCTCGATTCCGGTGCCTCCTTCAGTATCGCTTCTGTCCTGCGTTTCATGCGTACACTCTTGGCTTTGAATTCTTGCACTCCATGTGATGCGGCGTGAAGCAATGGGGCCGCAGGGCTGTCAGCCGGGTCAAAGAGACTTTAGGGTGAGCCGATGGGGTCCCACATCAATCGCGAACTCAGTCTCATGCTGGCGGGATCGAAGCCGTTGGCCGCGTTCCTGCTGGATGGCGGGCTGACGGAGGAACAAGCGCTGAGCGGGCAGCCGTTCCAGATTCATGTCGATGCCGGACGCATCGTTCGTTTCGAAGTGGAGATACAGCTACGTGGGTTAACGATGCGTCGCCTGCTGTTCGCGGTGCCTGGGGAGGAGTGGCGATTCGAGGCCTACTGCGCGCTGATGGACTCGATGCGCGAAGGTTGGAGCGGCGAAAAGGAACGCCAAGAAGGGGTACTACTCGGCTACACGGATGCGGAGAATGATGCGCACATTTCGCGTTTGTGGCCGACCCAGCGTTAATCGGCTTTCCCGTCATCAACGCGCTGGTTGCGATTGCCGATGAAATTGTGAAAGCACGAGGCGGCCGGATCATCCATTCCAGCCGCGTTGACCTGCCGAAACCCTTCACCGAAATCATGTTTCGGTTTCCGTTGTGCGCTCTCGCACAGACTGTGGAACCTACTCAATTTCCAATTGGCGTTCCCAAATGGAGAAGATGCGAACCATCCGACTAAATCAAGGCACCGCCGGCACCCAACGACCCGAAAGCCAGAAGGGCGTGGTTATGCGAGATCCGCGTAAATCTTATCGACCTCAAGACGGCCGCCAAAAGAATCGAGCTGAAGCAACCCTCCCTCGTTGGCAATTTCATGGACCCAGCCAGCATCGCTGCGTCGATGAACTTCAAGGCGCCTTTCAAGATGCGAGACGATGAGTATTTCTTTCACCGACGAGAGTTGTTGGTAGAGCCCTAGCTTGCCTGTTCTATCCCACTGTTCGGTTGAGGGGCTGGTCACTTCGATGATGAGCGTGGGATTGGTGACAGCCATGGTGTCATCGATTGCAATTACGGGCTTCCCGCAGATGACGGACCCATCGGGGTACACTGAAGCCTTGGCACTGCTTATTCGAACACGGAGATCTGAACTGTAAGTGCGACAGCCGAGAGGCAACTGGGCACGGACCAAGGCGGTGACGGTTGACGCGAGCGCCGCATGCTCATGAGAGCCCCCCGCCATTGCATAGATTTCACCATCGACGAATTCATGGCGAATGGGGCTGTCGCCTTCCAGCGACACGTACTGGGGGTAGCTGTAACTGTGTACTTTGGCGGTGCCAGACATTCGCGCGATGCTACCACGGCACCGAGAGCAGCGCCTTGACTGGCCATCCAGAATCGACAGCACGCCGCTCTCTTCAGCCAAAGGCACACTTAGAGTGACTTCAGATACTCAACCAGGTCGCTCTGCTGTTTCGGGGTGAGGTTGAGTTGGAAATGGGTGTCGTAGTGACTGACCACCTCATTCAAAGAAGCAAACCGGCCGTCGTGGTAGTAGCCACCTTTGCTTCGCGTGTGCAGCCCTCCCAATGGAGTGGTGCGATACGCCTGAGTGGGCGAACGCTCTGCCTGAAACGAATCAATGCCCATTTCTTCAGGCGTGTGCATGTTCCACCCCGGCTCAGTGAACAATGGAGGCACGTGGCAACCGACACATTTTGCTGCGCCTTCAAAGAGCTCGCGCCCGAATTTTGCTTCGGTACCCTTGTAATCGGTGCGCGGAGCCTCAGGTACTTTCAACGACAATTGATACGCCTGCAGTGCTGCTAATTTTGGAGTCACTAAATCAACCGCTGCAGTGACGCGCGCAAAACCAGCCTTCTTCGCCACGGGGAAGCGGTCTGAATTGAGCCTTGCATCGGAAAAATTGCCTTGGCCATGCATTTCCAACACGGCCACGAAGGCATTCCAGTGGGGGACAGAACCCCAACCGGTATACGTAGCGAGGTTTGTTCCTGCCAAACCAAAGGCAGCAGGAATCAGGGTTGCGGCCGTTTGACCATCAGGGCGAAATGCCTTTCCATCAAGAATCAGAGCCGCGTCATATCGACCAGGACCCCAGCTATTGAGAACCGTCTTCACTGTGGCTGCATCCACTCCGAGTAAGTCGGTGAAGGGCGTCAGATTGGGAGCGATAGAAATAATCGCCCCAATGTTGAGGTCGCGGTTTGGCCAGCCGTCGCGCCGGCGCCCAATACCTGGAGCCAATGCATCATCGACGGTTGAGTGACACAGGGCACATTGAATACCGATGCTGTTCAACTGACCTTGGTCATTGAATCGGCCCGTTAAGCCCACCACGGCATTGAGCTTCAACAAATCGATGGTGACAGACGGGTCATACAGATTGACCTCGCCTCGACGCAAAGCCCTCACCAAGGGTTTGGGCAACGCACTCAAGTCGACCTTCAGACCCAGACTCAGCGCGGTCTTGGGGCTCAGAGCGTTCACTGCCTCGTGCAAATGCAATTGCTCGCCCCAGAATGCTTCGTCTCCAAAAGTGTCGTAACGAAAAATTTGCCGCCCCTCGGCAATCAAATTGACGTTGGTAATTGCAGCCTCGACGTCCGCCACATTTGTGGGCTCGTCATTGAGCGCGCTCTCTTCGCTGGATCGATTGCGCTCTGTGGAACAAGAAAACAAGACAACACCGAGGCACGCGAGTGCGATTGATTTTTTTTCCATGGTTCTCCCCTTTGACAGAGGAGACTTCTAACAAGAAAAAATGAGAGGTCGCTCGCGGAATTGTGGGCCCGCGCCGAACTCACTCTCGCTATAGCCGGCGCAAAATGGTGCCATCTGCCCCGACGGCGAAGAGAGTGGTGCCCGCGTTCTTGCCCCACAGCGCGGTAATCGCATTTGGGGTCGGCAGGGAATGGGTGTCTTCCTGGGAAAGGCCCACATTCCAATGCGAAACACCAGCCGGTCCGGCCATCCAGAGGTCGGTCGTGTTCAGGCCATGTAGCGCATTCCAATCGACACCTGTGGAATGAAGCGAAGCCCACGACGAACCATCCCAATGAATCAGGGTACCGCCGGCACCCGCCGCCCAGATGTTGTTGGTCGATGTCCCCCAAAGAGAGGTGAGATTCTTAACCGTGGGAGAAGAAACCGCGGTCCAAATAGAACCATTCCACCTGAGGATGGTGCCTTGATCACCTACAGCCCAGGCATCAGTCGTAGAAATTGCCCAAACCGCAGAAAGTGTTTGGGTGGTTGGAATTGAACTGGTTGTCCAACTTGAGCCATTCCAATGCATCATCAGTCCTCCGGTGCCGCAGGCCCAAATGTCTGCTGCAACAGTGCCGCGCATATCCAAAATAGTTCCGGCGGCGGTAAACCCTGTCGTCCACGCATTGTTCGTCCAATGCTGGAGCGTGTTCACTCCAGCGACCCACACATTGAGAGTGCCTACGCCCCACACCGCATGCAAATCAGCCTGAGTGTTTCCTGCAAATAGGTTCCACGTTGTGCCATCGAAGCGCAATATTCTTCCTTGATTTCCCACAGCCCAGACATCGGTCACAGAAAACCCATGCACGTCATTGAGCGGCAATGACAAACCGGTGGTCTGGGTTACCCAAGCCGAACCAGACCAACGCATGATGGCTCCTCCTTGACCTACTGCGATGGCATTTGAATTGACCCCATCGACGCCACGCCAAGTGGTGCTGGTACCCGCGCTGGTCACAGGGGCCCACGTGGTTCCATTCCAACGAACAACCGTGTCGCCGTCGCCGACAGCCCAGACATCGGTGGAACTGTTTCCCCATACACCGTAGAAGGTCGCGCCCGGCGCTCCACTGGAAGAAGTGGCCCAAACGCTTCCATTCCAACGTAAAATATTGCGGCCAGCAGTGGGCGTGTTCGCTCCGACGGCCCAAATATTGGTTGAGCTGGTGCCCCAAATAAATTCGAGAGCGTTCGTTGAATTGCTTGCAGACGATGTCCAATCTACGCCGTTCCAGCGGATGATCGTGCCCTGTTGGCCGACGACCCAAATATTCGTGGTGCTCGTGCCCCAGATAGAGCTTAAGTCGTTAGTTGTTCCGCCATTGACGGTGACCCACACGCCATTTTCATAACGTCGAATGAACCCGCTTGTGCCCACAGCCCAGACCAAGCCGCTCGCACCCCAGATGCCGTGAATGTCGGCGGTCGTCATCAAATTCGTCACTGTCCAAACGCCGCCATTCCAGTGAAGAATCTTTCCATTTTCAGCACCGGCCCAGATGTTGTTCGTACCAGCGCCCCAGACAGAAAGAATAGGGTCCGTGATGCCGGTTTGAGAAGCCTGCCAGGCGATGCCGTTCCAATGAAGAGCCGTACCAAAATCACCCACAGCCCAGACATCACTGGTGCTTTCGCTCCAGGTTGAGCGCAAGGTATTGCCTTGAATGATTGGGTTGCTCCAACACCAGTCATCTGCCGAACAAATCGGGCCCCCGCCACACACGTTGGGCGAAACTGAACCACCGCATGACTGAGGTGCCAAACAAGTACCGCAGTTAGTCGTTCGACTGACTCCGCAGTTGTCAGTCCCAGTAAAGGCATCACAGTTCTTACTGAGTCGGGTGCAGAAGATGGCATCCGCCTCTGGCACACACGCCGCTCCACCACCGCCTGCTCCGCCACCTCCACCCGCCGCAGTTCCTCCACCCGCCGCAGTTCCTCCACCAGCTGCAGTTCCTCCACCAGCTGCAGTTCCTCCGCCGGTCGCAATTCCTCCGCCAGTTGCAGCTCCTCCGCCGGTTGCAGTTCCTCCCCCAGTTGCAGTTCCTCCGCCAGTTGCAGTTCCTCCGCCAGTCGCAGTTCCTCCACCAGTTGCAGTTCCTCCGCCGGCTGCAGTTCCTCCGCCAGTTGCGGTTCCTCCGCCAGTCGCAGTTCCTCCGCCGGTCGCAATTCCTCCACCTGTCGCTATTCCTCCACCCGTCGCTATTCCTCCACCCGTCGCAGTTCCTCCCCCAGCTGCAGTACCTCCCCCAGCTGCAGTACCTCCCCCTTCCCCAAGGGCCTCTCCCCCACCTGCGTCTCCAGCATCGCCTCCGCCGACGCCGAGTTCAGAGGCCTGGCAAATGCCCTCAACGCAAAGTCGGCCCTCGAGACAGTCGTCTGAGGTGATGCAGGAATATTGCTGACCCAAAATATCGGGAACAGCGCATTGACAAGCACTCACAAACACCAAAAGCCCAATGACAAACAGATGTCTTAAATCTGTTCTTCTGCAAGCCGACATCTGTAAAGAGTAGCAATGAACCGTGTAAAACCAGAGCGGCCATTGGCTCTCAAGCACCCCTGCACATTCATTGCGTAGGTTTTATGCCGGGAAGGTGAGCCTTACACGACACGTCGAAAACGACGTAAGTTCGCGCGGATCGACGCCGACTTCCCAATGGAGCTGGTTGCCGTCGCTTCTCAGCCTGCTCCTGGACTTCGACAGCGCAAAGGACCCAGCGGTTTTTCTTTGAGTCTGCCCTCACAAATCGCGACCGTGGCACCGAATGATAGCGTCTTCACCTCACGCTTTTCTGCGGCATGGGCCTGCTCAAGCTCGAGCGTAGCGGCTTGACAGCAGGGCCCCCTCACGCAATACCGGTCGCGTCTCCGTGGCCATCTCACGCTTGCCCACATTTGTTCCGTCGCCCTGGACAGAGCAGCCGGGTTCGGAGGGCTCTCAAGAGGCGGTGGAAAAGTCGACCGAGGTGCGGCCGAGTTGGAATGAGAGAAAGACTCAACCGGTCATTGCCTGGAATGAAAAAGAGCAATTCGAAGTCGCTCCGGCTGATGGGGTGAAGAAGCCAGTCATTGCGCCACAGCAGCCGAGTGTACTCCCCGCTCTCGCGAAATCGATTGGCTGGGACTTTAAAGAGGCGAGCGGCACAGCCGGGCTCAGCGAATTCTCTGGCCCTCAAGCGGTGCCCGAACAATTGAACCTGGTGCCGAACCCGTCTGTGAAGAACGCGCAAAATGCCCCTCTTGAGGCAAGCACTTTCGAACACCTCTTGGATCAAGACACCAATTCAATTGCGCGCCCTGGCAATAAGGTCGACCTGCTGTTCGATGGTGTCAATTCGTTTGCAGAGCGCGACAAAATTATCGCCGGCGCCAAAGAATCGATTTGTCTACAGACATTTATTTTCGATTCAGATGATACCGGTTGGGCGCTGGCGAACAGTCTGGCTGCCAAAGCAAAACAGGGTGTCAAAGTTCGCGTGATTTATGACGGCTTGGGGAGCAGCCGGGCCGACAAAGCGATGTTTGAGATGATGAAAAACGCAGGCGTGGAAATTCGAGTTCACGCAGCGCCTTTCGACGAGCCGTGGAACTTAAATGCGCGTTGGCATGAGAAGGACCTGATCGTTGATGGCCGGGTGTCTATCTCAGGTGGAATGAATATCGCCAATGAGTACGCCCTGGGCGGTTCAGGAAAGATGGTGTTTTCTCGTAGCAAAACAGGCGAACAAGCGTGGCGTGACGTCGACATCAGACTTGAGGGGCCGGCAGTCAATGATGCCACTGAACACTTTTTGAAGAATTGGAAGCATCTGGGCGGCGAAGTCACCGAGGCAGATCTCAAGATGCTTCTTCCCCCTCTTGAGCCGCAGGCAGAGGCCTCCTCGGTGCGAGTGGTTCGCCATCACCCGCATGATGGGGAATACGACGCCAATACCGACAATTTGTATCAACACTCGATTGCGCAATCTCAGCATTCAATCACCATCGAAAACGCGTATTTTTTGCCTCCCTTAGAGATTCGCCAGGCACTTATTGCCGCCGCCAAACGAGGCGTCGATGTGAACGTGATGACCAACAGTGCCTCATCGATAGACACAGGGTTTGTCGCTGATGCCGCTCGGTACTTCTATGACGACATGATTGAAGCCGGCGTCAAAATTTACGAAAAACAAGGCCCAACTCT
>JAYUVR010000441.1:0-16965 GCA_043753955.1 Archangium sp.
CGCTCATTGAAGAAACGCTGTGCATAACTGACGCCGTCGGTCGTGACGAAAATGCGCTCTGGCCCAAGTTGCACTGCATCGAAACGCCAATTCGCCAGACCTGCGGCACGCAGCCCCATCGCTGGAGCGGGCGTCACGTGCACTCCGTGGTCAGCTCGTTCGACCAACACGCCCACGATGTCTTGGGTCTCTTCACTTTTGGCGAAGACCATGGCCACGTCGGCAATCATTCCATTGGCGATGGGGCCCTTTTTGCCAGTGAGTGTGTACCCCGTTCCTTCTTTGCGAACTTTCGTTTCAAACGAAAAGACGTCTCGTCCCTCACTCCAGGCAAAGCCTCCGATGCAGGTTCCTCGTGCCATCGGCTTGACGTAGCGATTGATGAGGTCGTCGCGATTGGTCTCGAATAAGAGTTTGGTGACGGTGCCGCAGTACGCAAGCAACATCGGCAGTGCAGTGTCTGTACAGAGGTAACAAATCTCGTGCAGGATGAGCCCCCAGTGATGCCAGCTGCCGGCTTGCCCTCCGACTGAGGTCGGGAGCAGGTAACCCATCAGCCCCAAGTCGCCTGCTTCTCGGAGAATTTCTGGAGAAAATGGACTCGCAGTTCGGTCTCGGTCATGCGCACCTGGGTTCACGCGCTCGGCGATGAATGGGCCATATTTTTCTCGCACGGTTTGAGCGGTGTCCGGCCGGGCGAGCGACAACAACAGGTGATCAGGACGTCTGCGTCGGGCCGGTGGCATCTGTTCAAGAGACACGGTCCTGGTTTTTAACTCAAATCAACCGGGCGTCAGTTCACTATTATTGTTGTCTAATACATGCGCACGAGTGCGCTGGTCTCCAAACGCCTACCTCGCAACACAAAATCGCCCCACAGATTTAGGGAGAGCTCAAGTGTCTGTTTGGTGAGTCCGCAAACAACAGGTCGACACTTCAAGCGACGGCAGAAAAGAAATCAGAGTCTTTCCAGACACTGACAACCGGCCCATCAACCAGCGCTCGAAAGCCACGTGGCATATGTGCACCGACCAACGCCGCAATAGTCAAAGCAGATGAGCCCTTTTCAATGCTGACTCGGGCCCGTTTTGAATCGCACAACACGGTCAAGAGACAGCTCTCTTTGACCCGTTCTTTGAACTCCACTTTATTCTCGTCGAGCTGCTTGAGATGAAGCGGCCCGCCTGTTGAAAAAATGCGCAACCGGGGTGTCTTCGCTGCCGGCACCAGCGCCTCGTGGAAGATGATTTCAACCCCATCTTCAACCACTCGATCGCGCATAGAGATGCTGCGGGGCAGTGCTCTTCGCAGTGCCGCTACTGCGTGCTCTGGTCTGCTGCGTCTGGCGAGCGAGATTTCGACGGTATCGTCAGGGGTTGAGAGATCTAATTCCGCTGATGGGTCGAGGTTCACTTGGCCAGAAAGAGCGAACCGCGTACCGCCACGCCAAGTCACCTGAAATGAAGGGTCTTCCGAGTACACGCGGAATCGGGAGATCGGCAGTGGGGTGAGCTGCTCAGGCATACGCGGTGAAAATGTCAGTACCGCTGTTGCCTTTGACGAGCAAGCATCACTTCAAAATCTACGAATCAGTAAGCCGCTTGAAGTCGACAGATTCCCAGTGCGCCGCGAAGAAGGGGCTTTGCAAAAACTCGTTCTTCAATTTCGGGTCGAGCCGCAAAGTCGCCGTCATCGCGAGGTGCATTTGAGGCCGCTCTCCGCGCCGGGCGTGCAGCGCCGCTTGGTAAAACCACGGCCAAGCAGCCAAACCCTTTGAGCACTTTACGGCGAGTTTCAAATGCTGCTGCGCTTCATCTAATCGACCCAACGAGAGCAGTGCCTTTGCTCGCTGCAAATGCAGCGCATAGTCCTTCGGGCGGGCCTGAATGAATTTAGTCGACTCGGCGATGGCCTCATCAAACTGGCCCGCCTCATTGAGGTGATACAGATGACTGAACCACGCGACGCTCACGGCGGTTGGGCCGCCAATTGTTGTTTGAGCTGCGTCACCGCCATGGTCATCATGGGTGCTTGTTCAGACGCTGGAGCGAGCGCCACATAGGTTTCGAGATTGACCAGCGCGCGTCGGTAGTTTTTGGTTTCCAGCGCCAGCATTCCCGCAAACATGTGAGCGTCGTAGGCCTCAGGGTAGCGTTTGCCCAACGTTTCAAGCTCGTCAATCGAACCTGAAACATCACCCTGTAAAGCCCGCATCACGGCGCGGCCGACGCGGCCCTTGGGGTGATAAGGGTCTAACAACGTGGTGCGATCGATAAGAGGCTGCGCTTCTTCGAATGCCTGACGGCGAATGAGAAGCATGCTCAAGGCCGCAACCGCGTCAACGTCACCGGGGTTTGACTGCACGCGATTGGCGAGTTGTTCGAGTTTTTCGTCTCGGGCCGCTTGTCCCATCGGGCCTTGAGCTCCTGGTGGTACGGTGCCGGTCGCTTGCATGTCTCCTTTGCGTTCGGTCGCCGATTGCATGAGTTGGTAGCCGAGAAAGGCAAAGAAGGCGACCACAGCGCCTCCGATGAGGCCACCCACGAGCGCTGGGTGTTTCGAGCCGAACGTCGCAGGCGCAGCGGCCTGTTTTTCGGCTCGTGCTTGTCTTTTTACTTCTTCATGGCGCTTCCCGTCTCGGGTGCGCAGCGTCTGTGCTGCAGCCTGTTCCAATCGCTGACGCTCTGCTTCGAACTGTGTCGCGGGGAGAAGATGCTTATTGGCGAGATGCTCTTTGAGCTGCGCTAAGAGCAACTGGTAACGCGCGTCGAAATCGTCGAGCGATTCAGGCTTGGCCACTTCGCTCTTCAATCGCCTTGAGCCAAATAGATACACCACGGCGATGGTGGTGCTTGCTGCCAACGCCAATATTCCAGGGAGCCAATCGGTGAGATGTTCTGAATTCATCTTTCGAGATCCGCTCGCACCTTGGCCAAGTACTCGTCGTCAGACTTTCCCGGCGATTCTGTGACTGGCGGTTGCGCCGCCGATTTATGAGTTGAAGACATGATGAAAAAAATGCCAATCACCAAGAGCAATATCGGAGCGACCCACAGCCCCAAAGTAACCCCTGACTTCTTCGGTTCCATCAAAGCCCATTCGCCATACCGTTCGACGAAGTAGTCGTAAATTTCTTGGTCTGTCTTGTTTTGGGTAACCAGTTCACGCACTTTGTCGAGTTGAGCTCTGGCCATTGACGCCGGTGAGTCGGCGATTGAAACGCCTTGGCATACAGCGCATCGCAGTTTTTTTCCCACCGCTTGTACTCGAGCCTCACGCTGCACATCGAGCGGGTCTTGCCCTTGTCGAGGAGGGGCATAGCCCTGCCCAAGGACCAATGACAGACACAACCCCATTCCGAGAAAAGCCGAGGAGGCCATCACTCGAGTATTTCCTTAATCTGCGCACTGAATTCTTGTGGGCTGCCAAAGGGGTAAATGTACTTTTTTACGATGAGCCCCTGCTTGTTGATGAAGTAGGTCTCAGGCACTCCAGAGACGCCGTAGTCGACCGCGACGGTCGATTTGGAATCATACAGTTGGGTGTAGACCGCTCCGTTTTGTTGCAAAAATTGGCGGGTGCTTTGCTCGGTGTCTTCAAACACAATTCCAACGAAGATGGCTTTGTCCTTGTACTTCTCTGCAGCCCAATCGAGTACCGGTTGTTCTACTTTGCAGGGCGCGCACCAGGTGGCCCAAAAATTCAGCACCACCGGTTTGCCTGCAAAATCTGACAGCGAAACTTGCCCCTCGCGATCAAGGCGCTTGATGGTGAACGCCGGAGCAGGTTTGCCCGCCAACATAAAAGGCACCGAATGGGGATCATTCCCAAAGCCTGCAGCGAGCACGTACACCACAAATGCAATGAGCGAGAAGGCGACAATTAAGCCAATGGTGCGTTTCATGGCGTGCTCGCCACCGCTTCATCAGGAGCATTAGCAACGGACGGTTTTCGACGCCGTTGAGGCCACAGCGCAATCAAAGTGCCCAGGACCAGCACAGGTATGGCGTACCAAATCCACCCGACCAGGGGGAATATCCACATATTGAAACTCGCGGTGCCTCTGCCTGCATCAAAGGCGAGCAACGAGACATACACGTCACGAAGCACCATCTCGCTGACGCTCGGAGAACCCACGGGGTCTGTCGAGCGCTCGTAGTAATTCATTCGAGGAGCCGAAGTGCCGTGTCGCTGCGTCTCGACTCCCTTAGGGTCAATGAGCGTCAGGTTGGCCGAGACCCAACTTCGATGTGGCTCTTGCCCGCGATCAAGCCCGTCAAAGCGAACCTTGTAGACTCCGATGTCCAGCGTCTCACCAGGCTTGAGGGTACCCGTCGTGTGTATTTTGTAAGCACTCGAAGCCGCCACAGCCACGATGATGGCCACGATGCCCAAGTGCACCACGTAGCCGCCAAAACGACGACGGGCCCGGGTCGCACTCACCACCATCGCAGTGAAGAATGATTCTTTTTGCTCAGTCATTCGTTGTTGCGCCGGCAAAAAGAGCTCTCGAAGCGTCACCACCACCACGAAACCTGCCAACCCGAAGGCGGTGAGCGGCATCCACCCGCGGTAGCCAGCTGCGAAACACGCGCCCGCCACCAAGAGCGCAACGGCACCGGGAATGAGCGCTTGTCGCTGTAAAACTTTCGGGTCGGCTCGACCCCAAGGCAGCATGGGACCTACGCCCATCAAGAAGAGCGTGGCCAGACCCAAAGGGAGCGCCATTTGATTGAAGTACGGCTCACCGACGGTGACTTTTTTGTGAAACAAACTTTCGGTGATGAGCGGGTACAACGTTCCGAGCAACACCACGAAGGTCAGCGCGGCGAAGACGAGATTGTTCAGATAGATGCTGCCTTCCCGCGAAACGATGCTGCCCAAGGGTGACTCTGCGACCAGCATGTGACCCCGCACGGCGATCAACAGCACGCTGAAGAGCAGCAGCACGCCGATGAAAACCAAGAAGGTGGGCCCGATGGCCGATTGCGTAAAGCTGTGCACCGAATTGAAGATGCCCGAGCGGGTCATGAAGGTGCCCACGATGGTGAGAATGAAGCTCGCCAACGCCAACGCGATGGTCCACAACTTGAGCGACTTCTTCTTTTCCAAAACCATCGTCGAGTGCACGAAGGCCGTCGCTGTGAGCCAAGGCATAAACGATGCGTTTTCCACCGGGTCCCAGGCCCAGTAGCCGCCCCAGCCGAGCACTGCGTAAGCCCACCAGCTGCCCAAGATGATTCCGATGGAAAGAAATATCCACGGCACAAGGGTCCACTTGCGCAGCGGCACCAACCAAGCGTCACCCAATTCACCGCGCAAGAGCGCTCCAGCGGCGATGCCGAAGGGAATGGTCATGCCCACGTAGCCTAAGTACAGCATGGGTGGATGGATGATCATCAACGGGTGATTTTGTAAAAGCGGGTTCGGCCCGGGCCCATCGCTTAAAGGGTTTGGAATGTGAGTCCACGGGTTGGCGGGGCCCGCGATGAGAAAAGCGAAGAACGTCGCGACCGCAGCCATGACGCCCAATGAAAGCTGCATGTAGCGGCCGTGCTCTTTGCGATACGTCCACGCAAAGGCAAACAAGTAGCCGCCCATGATGGCACCCCAAAAGAGAATCGAACCTTCCAGGGCGCTCCACAATGAGACGATGGTAAAAATGGTGGGCGTGGCCAGGCTGCCCACTTGAGCCACATACTTCACTGAGAAGTCGTGTTGCAGAAGTGCGGCAATCATCACCAGGTTGCTTGCCAGCATCGAGGCCGAAAACCCGTAGATGGCTTTCTGCACCAACGGGAGCGCACTTTCTTTCCGCATCAGCCCAGTGACGATGCCAACGATGGCGGCGAAGGCCGCACAGAGCAACCCGATGAGGACGAGGCCGTAGCCGAGTATCGAATTCACTTTTTGAACCTTCTGGTGGAAATCAGATTTTTTCGGGCTCTGCTTGCGTCAACGATTTCTTCCACGCTTCGTCGGGCATACCCCCATCAGTGGGCGCGCGGTACTCATTGCTGTGATTGACCATCAATCGATTGGTCTTAAAGACTTGGTCTGTCTGCAGCGACCCTTCAACCACCACCCCGATGCCTTCGCGAAACATCTGCGGCGGAGTTTGCTCGCTCTTGACCAACACTTTGACCGCCGTCGGCGCATGCGAGTCAGCGACTTGAAAACTCAGCGCCGTATGGTCGGGGTTCCACACCACGCTGCCGGGAACGACCACGCCACCCAGTCGCACCGTGGCTCCGTGGGCTTTGTTGCCTTGGGCCAACATTTCAGAAGGCTTCCAATAATAGACCAGGTTTTCTCCGATGTTGCCGAAGGCGATCCACGCGAGGGCCGCTCCGGCCACGACGATGGCGCTGATAGCGATGAGGCGATTTCGATTCTGAGGACTCATGGTGCTCCTGGGGGCGGCGGCCCTTCGGCGCGGCGCAAAAAGAGACTGGCAGCGAACGTGACCAGACCCAAGAGGCCGAGCCCATACGCCGCATAGACATAACCCCAACCCCCCTGAATCACACCCATCGGCGGTGCTTGTTCTATGCCAACTGGGTGGGAAGCTGCAGGGTTCTGTTCCTCAGCCCACGCTGCGCCCGAAAAAATCAACACCATCAACGCGAAAGACTTCATGCCGTCACCTGCTTTTGAGGCTCGTGGAGCGGCGGGAGATCCGTCAAACCGCTCTGTCGAGCCCGCGCCAATTCGTATCGTTTGATTATGAATGCGAGCAAGAAACTCAAGAAGGTGACGTTGCCCCAGTACAACACGGCCTTCATCGGCTTATCGATGGTCGAGGTGGTTGATTGAACCTGATGCAGCGAGTTCCACCAACGCACCGAGTACCAGACGATGGGAAGAGAGACGTAGCCCAAGATGGCTGCAGCAGCGCTCCAGGTTGCTCTGCGTTCAGCGTCTTCGGTGAATGAGCGAAAGGCCAAGTAACCCACGTATGCCAATAACATCACCGTGGTTGAGATAAGCCGTGGGTCCCAGTCCCACCAGACTCCCCAGGTAGGTCGCGCCCAAATGCTGCCCATCAACACGCCGACCGAGCCGAAATAAACGCCAACTTCTGCCGATGCTTCAGCCAAAGCATCAGTGCGCCATGACTTCTTCATCAAGTACGCGATAGCGCAACCCACGTTTATGGTGAAAGCAATGAAACACATCCACACGTGGGGTACGTGCACATACAAAATGCGCCCCACGTCGCTCATAAATGCTTCCGGAGGCGCCCAGAAGAGCCCGAAATAAAGCAACGCTGCCAACTCAGCCACGCCGAGCGCTGCAGATACTTTCCACACCCACCCTCGAGTGGAAGGGACGAAAAGGTGCGCCATAAGCAACACCACAAACACCGCAAACGCGGCCATTGGAACCCAAGCTGGCATCAGTCTTCCTCAGCAACTTTCGGGAACAAGAGAAACCCCACAGACAGATAAATGAGATCGAATGCAGTCAGCAACTTGAGCCAGGAGGGCAACTGTTCCTGCACATCAGGGCTTAAGGTAAAGCGAGTCGCGCTGACAGCCGCAAGGAGCAGCGGTACCAACACTGGAAACAATAAAAGCGGCAACATCACGTCGCGCGCTCGAGCGTTCGCGGAAATCGCCGAATACACGGTGCCAGGGGCGCTAATACCGACGCACCCTAAGAAGAGCACCAGTATCAAAGTCGCGGGAGCGCGCGAGAGTTCAATGTCGTAAAGGGCGACGGCGACGGGCAGCAAGACCAGCGAGAGACCAAAGAGCAGCGAAGCGTTACCAAAGACTTTGCCTAAAAAAACTGCGCGCGGTTCGACCGGCGTGAGTAGCAGCCCGGTGAGGGCTTGGTTTTCGCTCTCGATTCGAAACGACTCACCCAACGAAAGCACGCTGGCGAACAACAACCCCAGCCACAAATAGCCTGGAGCATGCCTTCGCAGCGCCTCAATATCGGGGCCCATCGCGAACGAAAAAAGAAGCAGCGTTGAGAGCGAAAAGAAAATGAGCGCCGTCAGTCGAGCGCGGGTTCGCCATTCGATTTGCCAGTCTTTGCGCAGCACCAACCAACTGGCATGGAGCAGGGAAAGCTGCCGCGCCGTCATGGCTCAACTCGCCTTCCGTGGTCGAGATGAAGGCGCTCGTGAGTCAGGCTCTGCCCTTGCTCGACCAAGTGTGTCGCCAGAACAATGGTGGTGTTTGCATTCTGCAGCTCTCTGATCAGCCCTTCCATCAACGCAATGCCAGCAGGGTCGAGCTCACCAAAGGGCTCGTCGAAGAGCGCGACCTTGGGCGCCTTCATCAGCAATCGAGCGATAGAAAGGCGCTTGCGCATACCCGCTGAGAATTGTCGCACGGGGCTGTCGGCGCGCTCGGAAAGCCCGATGCGTTCAAGAAGACTTTCGACTTTTGAATCAGATTCGTCAAGGCCCAGAAAGCGAGTGAGCAGGCTGAGGTTTTGAGCGGCGGTGAGATCTTCATACAGGAATGAAGCGTGAGAGAGCAGGGCGACATCGTGTCTCAATGTCTCTCGTTGCGTTCTGGTTTCACGGCCCCCAATGGTGATGTTCCCAGCGGTGGGAAAGCTGGCTGTCGCAAGCATTCGAAGCAGCGTGGTTTTCCCCGAGCCGTTGTGGCCCGTCAGCAAGAGCGAACGACCTTCGGCCAAGGTGAACGTCAAACGGGCCACCGCCCAGCGCGGCCCAAAGCGCTTGCTGACGTCGTTCACTTGAATGGCAGGCGATGAAGAGACCAAGGCGGGGAGCGGTCTACGCTGTGCAGTGGCCCTCGTCGAGGCTTCCCTCTGCACCACTCCCTGCCTTTGCAGCTAAAGGCTACCAACCGTGAGGCAAGGCATTCCTCGCATCGCACGTACCCACACTCGCCATGTACTCCCTCGGCGAAGAAAAAGAGGTCGTCGAGCTCATCGCCAGCGTCCTGTAACGTGACGCTGGCCAACTTTAATTCTTGCAAGATGTCGTTGGTTCGTGACTATGCCGGGCTCATTGGTGCGCAGACCGCTACCTCGCGCACAGATGTATTCAACGACACTGGCACACTGAACAGTTGGGGTATTTCCAGCCAGTAAAGTAGGCGTCGCTCACGCTCGATTTGCTCCATGTCAGGGTGAAAGTGGGCCCGAGCCCTGGAGGCTCGCGCGGTCACGGTGCGGGCGATGCGGGGAGCGCCACACGGAGCCCACCCGTCCTTTGGCCGCACTGCAGAATATGCCGTCTCTCTGAATTGGCAGCGACAGCGCCTTGCTCGTCGACGTGTAGAAAAGTATGATAAAGGTATGTCTAAGGCGAAGATTGCTATCACTCTTGAAGTCTCTACGCTGGCTCAGGTGCGAGCCGAAGTGCGCGCCCGCCGCGGTCGGTCGGTCAGTGCCTACATTTCTGATGCAGTGAATGCCCGCCTGGAATCCGACGCCATCGCACGGCTCGTTGAGGATTTGCGCAGCACGCACGGCCGTCCTTCACCGAAGGCAAGGCAATGGGCACGCGCAGTCCTCGCACAGTAGTTCTCGACACGGGCGCGCTGATCGCGATTGAGCGCGGAGACGAACGAATGTCTGCGCTCCTTCACGCCTCTCTCACTACGCCGACCCATTTCTTGATTCCCGCCAACGTGCTGGCGCAGGCGTGGCGCGACGGTGCTCGTCAGGCTCGATTGTCGCTCTTCTTGAAGGCTCCCGAGGTAGAGGTTCTGGCACTGTCGGAGGCTCACGCAAGAGCGTCTGGCGTGTTGTGCGGACTCGCGGGCACCAAAGACGTGGTGGACGCGTCAGTCGTGATTGCTGCAAGAGCGCATCGATGCCCGGTGATTACGGGTGACCCAGACGACCTCCTGGCGCTGGATGCAAATCTAAAAGTCCATGTTCTCTAAATGAGTCGAGCACCGCTTCGTGCAGTAGGTTGCGAAGTCTGTGTTTCGTTCCCTCCTCAGTCTGGGGCTGTTGAGTCTGTACGCATATTTTGCCTGGGTCACTTGGGCTTTGCCCTCAGCTGAAAATAAGAGTGTCGCGTGCGCCGCCTGGTTTTCTCGGCCCCAGCCACACTGGGTGCGTTTGTCAGCGTGCGAACTCGACTTTGAACGAGCGGTCGTCGAAAGCCGCAACGGGGAATTCGAGACTCTGGCCAATCGTCGAAAAGGTCTCTCCGCCCAACTGTATACGGAGCCCCCCGTCTGGGTGACCGTTTGGATCCCGGTGCAAGAAGAACAATTTCCTGGGGCGACCGTGCGCGCTGCCTATCGATTGAGCAGTCATGAGCTCGTCAATTGGGTCAACGAAATCGAGCGTGCTGACGAGGCGCTCAAAGAGCAGCTGTGGGCTGACCCGGTCCCTTTCCGCCGTCTCGCCAGACTTACGGTGCTGGAAGGGTATGCCGAAAAAGGGGCTCCAATAGGGCTTGCTCGCGCGTTTGGCATGGCTGGGTCCCCTCTGCTGTGGGCGATCGTCCCCGGTGAACCACCTGCGCGGAAGTTCCCACTGCTCGCTCATCTCGTTGGTGCCTGCGGTGTCGCGGTACTCATCTTCGAAATCAGAAGATACGCTCGCAAGAAGCGTGATGTGCAGCTGAAGATTGAGAACGAAGAAGAACTCGAACTGGGAGCACTTCAAGAACTCAGGTCAGCCAAAGACGAACTCACGAAGCGTGGCGAAGACGTCTCAATGAAGGGCCGCGAGTAAACGGGCCGCCGCCTGCGCGGGCGAGTCGGCGTGCATGATGTCTCCGAGTACGGCGACCCCGGCGATGGAACCCAAAGTAGAGATAGTGGAAGCCGTAATCCCTCCCAAGGCAAAGCACGGCGTTCCAGTAGAAGCAGCAAACGCGCGAAATGCGTCGACACCCATCGGGGGTAGCTCCGCTGGTTTACTGACCGGCTGAAAAACGGGGCTCACCAATAAGAAGTCGACCTTATCTGCCGGCGCCGGGGGGTGCCACGAGGCGCTCAGCCACTTCATCCCCAGGTGTGGCCTCACTTCGGCTGCCTTGAGCGAGTGCTCCGTCAAGTGCAGGTGCGCGTCGAGGGCCAAGGCGATGTCGAGCCTGCTGTTGATGAAGAGAGGTGCATTTCCACACAGCGCCTTGAGGCGAACACCTTCTTGGTAAAACTGTCGATCCGTCGCGCCCGGGTGCCGATGCTGAATAGCAATACCTGGGCCCACACTCAGCGCAGCTTGCACTCGTTCCAAACAGTCAGACATCGACCAATCGGTAATCAGCATCAAACGAAACGGAAGTGCGGGTCGATTCACCCTGAAATTAGTCCTGTAAGCGGGCTCGATGCCGACGCATAGGCCTTCATGGGAATACGACCCGCGAGGAAAGCTTCTCGCCCTGCTTCAACGGCTAGCTTCATCGCTTTGGCCATGCGCACCGGTTCTTTGGCTTGTGCAATGGCGGTATTCATCAAGATGCCATCGATGCCCAATTCCATCGCGATGGCGGCGTCACTGGCCGTACCTACTCCGGCATCGACGATGACCGGCACTTTCACCGTTTCAAGAATCAGTCGAATGTTGTGTGGGTTTCGAATGCCCAGCCCCGAGCCAATCGGCGCCGCTAAAGGCATCACCGCGGCACAACCCATGTCAGCCAGTTTGCGCGCAGTGATGACGTCGTCACTGGTGTAAGGGAGCACGATAAAACCTTCTTTGACCAGCACCCGCGCCGCCTTCAGGGTCTCTTCGACGTCTGGGTAGAGGGTCTTTTCGTCACCCAATACCTCGAGTTTGACCCATTTCGAGAGGCCTAACTCTTCACCCAACCGACACGTGCGGATCGCTTCTTCAGCGGTGTAACAACCTGCCGTATTGGGCAGCAGCTGCATCTGCGTTTGGTCGACCCAGTGCAACAATGAATCTTCGCCCTTGGCTTTGAGGTCGAGGCGCCGCACGGCCACTGTCACCATCTGGGCTCCAGAAGCCTGGTGGCACTGTTTCATCACTGCGTGGCTGGGGTACTTTCCCGTGCCCACGATGAGCCGGCTTTGAAATGTCTTATTTGCGATGGTGAAGAGCTGATTCATTTACCCGCCTCCGACAAAAGTGACGATTTCGACCTGGTCGCCGGGCTGCAGCGTCGTCTGCGCATGCCGTGCCTTCACCACCACCTCGGCATTGACTTCGACGGCGACTCTGGGCGCCTTGATTTCGAGAAACGAAAGAAGGGTGGCCACGGTGAGGCCGTCTGGGAATTCGCGTTTCTGACCGTTGAGTTCGAGCTGCATACTTTTTATTTTCCTGACCCTACACGAAGACAACCTTTCGTTTGACTCGTCTGCGCGTGGGGAAGATAGTCTGTCGCCCGGGCCCTCACTCGTTTCACCACTACACTCATGCGCCTTTTGATTCAGCTCGTCACATTCGTTTCGTTTCTTCTTTTCTCTTTCGGTTGCGGAAGCTCAGCGGCAGGCAGTTCGTGTAAAGCGACTGGTTTCCTCTGTGAATCTGCCGGCTCTGCGCTCGAGTGTCAGAGCAATCTGTGGACATCGCTGCCCTGCAAAGGCCCAAACGGCTGTAAGCGTGAAGGCGACGTGGTGAAGTGCGACATGACAGGCAATGTTGAAGGTGATGCCTGTGCCACTTCGGCGGAAAACAAAGGCATCTGCGCGAAAGACGGCACGGCAGCCCTTGAGTGTCGCTCAGGCAAGTTGGTGAAAACCATGACCTGCCGAAGCTGCGCGGTGATGGGTGATTTCGTCACCTGCACGCCGTAATCAATCGTTCCACACTTTTTCCGAATGCCTCGGGCTGTTCCAAGTTCGAGAGATGGCCTGCATGAGCGATGACGTCGAGGGTTGAACCCTTGACCAGCTCGTGCATCACTTTGGCTTTTTCCACGGGCGTGATGGCGTCTTCTTCGCCCACCACGATGGTGCAAGGGCCGAAGAAGCGACTCAAAATGTCTTTGCCATCGAGGCGCGTCGCCATTCCTCGTGATGCTGCCGCTACTGCGCCTTTGGGCTGTGAGCGCATCATCTTCTTGACTCGTTCTTTGACTTGAGGGCTCGCCGATTTCGACATCAGTCGCGGGAGCATGGAATCAACCAGGCCATCGACTCCGTGTTGTTCGGCATCTTGTGCCGCAGTTTCTCTTTTCAGGCGCGTTTCGTCGTTGTCAGGCAGTGATTGGGTATCGATGAGGCACAGTCCTCGCACTCGGCCGGGGTTGAGTCGGGTGAGGGCGATGGCCACGTAGCCTCCCATCGACAGTCCTCCGACAATGGCGGTCGGCAAACTCAATGCGTCGAGGAGCGCGAGCCCATCTTCAGCCATGTCTTCCATGGTGGTGGTGCTGTCATTCCCCAGGCTGCTTTGCCCAAAGCCTCGGTGATCTGGCATCAACAAACGCACGCCCACGGGTGGCTTTTCTAGCTGCGGCCAGAAACTCTCGCTCGAGAAAGGAAAGCCGTGAAAGAGAAGAAACGGCAGGCCTTCACCGCAGTCTTGGTAGAAATAGGATCTTTTCGAAATCGTGATTGAGGGCATGGGCGAGAAGCCTAAAGAGTGAGAGGAAAGTCGGTCATTGTCGCACACCGACGCACGCAATCGACGATCTGGCTGGTGGATTCGACTTTGGGGGTATCATATCGCCCACGGTGGAGTCGTTACCTCCCAGACTTGAAGCACTCATCGCCAGCGAGAGAGATCGCGACTTCGGAGCTCGTACGCGAATCGTGAGCTTAGCCGCGGGGCGTGCCATCTCGGCCATGGGTGAATTTGATCTCATTGAGTACGAAGAGCCTGAAGTCGATGGCAGTGCGGACCTCGCGATGTGGGAAAAGGTCGCTCCCATCATTGGGAGCACCATCGCTGAAGTGAACACGCTGTGCTCTCAAATCACCACCAGCTTTCCCCCCGGTGCGTTGCTTGTTGACCCGCAGCAGTTGGCCGTCGACAAAGTCTTTCAGCTGGCTGCGACAGAGCTCAAAGACGAAGTGATGAGCTTTGGCATGCGCGTGAGAGACCCCTCGGTGGTGGGAGACCGTTGGAATCTCATCACGGAACTTCAAATCTTTCGTTTTCGTTTTCGTGACCGCATCGGGAAGATGGTCTGGGCGATCGCGAGCGTATTTGGCGAATGCAAGCGACGAGAAGTCGAGCCTGGGTACGTCGATGCATTAGCCTCGACGTTGGTGGTTCGCTCGATGACGGCCGACTTGCGGCGGCTGATGCACGTACGCATTCACAAACTGAGTGAAGCTCCGGGTAGTGAAATGCTCACGCAAGCCCAGCAGATGGAAAGAGAGCTCAATGCTTTCGGTCGCACCGCTGCGTGGAGAGCGCTCAGAGCCCAAGACAAGAAGGGCTTGCTTGAATTTCGGTTCAAGTTGGCTCAGCTCGTGGCCGGAGCAACGCCTTCGAAAATTGACTTGCTCGGTTTGCTCGAGCCGTTTGTAGAATTTGTCGACACCTTTGGCAGCATCAGTCGGCGCGAAATTCTGATGCAGCATGATCAAGAAGTGCTCGCCTCGGTAGGCGTGGTGCTCGAACGAGCGCTCAATGCAGAAGATTACGACCAACGTGTAGAAGCCTTTAAAGAAGCTGTTGATGCAAGTCAGACGCTGTACGGGCGCTCGGTTGAATTCGATGCCTTTCTTCGCAATCAGCGAAAAGGGTTGCCTCCGCCCCATGCGTTGGGTGAACAGCTCGAACAGTTCCTGATGCAGATCGTCGGGCTCTCGCAGTATTGAGCCCGTACCCATGTCCCTCGCGCCACTGGTGGAAGCTGATCTCTCGTCCGTCGAAGCGGTTTTTACCGACGTCGATGGCACGCTCACCACCGACGGCAAGGTGCAGAGCGCCACGCTCGCGGCCATCGAAAAACTGCAAGCTCGTGGCATCAAAGTCGTGCTGGTGAGTGGTCGCCCTGCGGGTTGGGGTGAGGCCTGGGTGCGTCAGTGGCCTGTCGCTGGCGCAATCATGGAAAATGGAGCGCTCCATTTGGCCTGGCGCGGTGCGAAGTTGCGCAAGTCGTACGCCCAACCTGAAAGCATACGCACGCGAGACCGAAAACAGCTTTACCGCCACGTGCGAGCAGCACTGAAGCACGTCAAAGGCACGCAGTTATCGAGTGACTCGGTCTACACCGAAGTCGACCTCGCCATCGACTACGCAGAAGACGTTCAGGTCGGGCCAGGTGCAGCTACGGCGCTCGAAGCATTCCTTCGAAATCGGGGAGTGACTGCGGTTCGCAGCTCGGTGCATGTCAATTGCTGGCTGGGCCGTTTCGACAAGTTGTCTGCGGTGCGCAGATTTGCTCAATATGAATGGAAACAGAAAGTGCACCCTGACGAGCGGCGTTTCGTTTACGTAGGTGACTCTTTTAACGATGCGCCCATGTTCGGCGCTTTCCCGCTGTCGGTAGGGGTGGCCAATGTGCGCGATGTTCTTGAGCAGTTGGACCAACGGCCTCGATTCGTGACGCGTTCCCGAGAAGGCAAAGGCTTTTGCGAAGTGGCCACCGCAGTTTTGCGCAGCACGAGGAACGTCTGATGAGTCACTTGGTAAAAGTGCCGGTCAAGCCGGGTTTAGGTCGACATATTCGTGCCGGTCACCCTTGGGTTTTTAAGAAGGCCATTGAAGTGCTCCCTCGGGTGCCCGCGGGTTCTGTGGTCGATGTCGTCGACGAAGGGCGCTTCGCGGGCCGCGGGTATTGGGATCCGCTCTCCGCCATCGCGGTGCGCGTGCTCACCACCAACCCGCACGAGACCATCGACGCCGACTTCTTCGAGCGCAAGGTGCAGCAGGCGCTCCAGTCGCGGCACCGGCTGATCGATTTCAAGGGCACCAACGCGTACCGGCTCATTCACGGCGAAGGTGATGGGCTGCCCGGCGTGATCGTCGACCTCTACGACGGCTTCGCGGTGATGAAGCTGTACTCGGCGGGCCTGACCCCGCACCGCCCGATGATCGTCGAGGCGCTCGAGAAGATGGTGCCCGGCCTCAAGGGCGTGGTGGGCCGCGACGAGGTGGGCCGCGACGACGCCGACGTCGACACTGAGAAGGGCAACGGCAAGGTGCTCGCAGGGGCCGAAGCGCCGCAGCCGCTGCAGATCCTCGAGCACGGCGCGCGTTTCCTGGTCGACGTCTACGCAGGGCAGAAGACCGGCTTCTTCCTCGATCAGCGCGAGAACCGGCACATGGTGCGCCGCATCTCGAAGGATCTCGAGGTGCTCAACTGCTTCGGCTTCACCGGCGGCTTCTCCGTCAACGCTGCGCTGGGTGGGGCCAGGAGCGTGTTCACCGTCGATCAAGACGCCGACGCGATCGCGCTGGCCCGCGAGAACTTCACGCTCAACGGGATCAACGCCAGCGAGCACGACTTCCTCGCCGCCGATGCGTTCGAGTTGTTGGAGTCGTTCAAGAAAGAAGGCCGGAAGTTCGACCTGATCATTCTCGACCCGCCCGCCTTCGCGAAGAGCCAGAAGGCGGTGGAGAACGCCCTCGATGGCTACGCGTCGCTCAATCGCCAGGCGCTCGCCATCCTCAAACCTGGGGGGTTGTTGTGCACCGCCAGCTGCTCCGCGCGTGTCAGCCCGGAAGCGTTCTTCGATGCGGTCAAAGACGGAGCGCACAACGCAGGCGTCGACCTGGCGCTGGTCGAAGAGCGCTACCAGCCTCCAGATCATCCGGTTCGGCTGCAGTTTCGCGAAGGTAAGTACCTCAAGTTCTTCGTGCTTCGCGCGCGCTGAGCCGCGTCCCCAGATTCCTTGCACACACCCTGAGGGCCCTGTGTCTCCAAGGCCGAAGCGATTGACTTCACCCTGGCCCTACGCCAAACGGCGCCAGACTCTTCAGGCCGGTCTCACCAAACATAAGGGATACACAAATGCGTTCCATGAAGCTCGCTGCACTCGGCGCTCTCTCGTTGCTCAGCCTTGCCGGCTGTCTCCAGGGCCAGCCCCGGATCTACCGCGTCGCTGTCGACGCGACCCCCGTTCGCACCATCGCGGTGCCCAGCTG
>JAYUVR010000442.1:0-7406 GCA_043753955.1 Archangium sp.
GCATCAGCCCACAGCAAGCTGACGATGGTCTTGGCGCCAATGGCTCCAATGCCAGAGATGATGTACGGCACGGGTGAACGCGTAAACCCGGTGGAAGGCCCGAGTAATAAACCTGAGAGCACCAGCACCACTCCGCCCACCGCGACGCCGAAGAGATTCGCTCTCATGATTTGAGTCGTACTCGGGTTGAACTTGAGCGTCGCCAGCGCCATCAGTCCGGCACCGAAGGCCGGCGTCAACAGCACTGCATCGAGGCCGGTGCGAGGGGTCATTCCTCCTCCGGTGGTAGAAATGATGGCGACCACAAGGGCGGTGTAAATCATGGCCCAGGCTGCTCCTGAAGAAATCAACGTCGCTTGGTTGAGGGGAATATCGCCGCCTCCGACGATGGCCGCCAACCACGCGCCCGCAGAGCTGCCGATCAACGTCATCCACGCGGTGGCGTAGGCGTCATTGTGCTTGGTGGCGAGATCCGTGAGCCCCCCAGCGAACATGCCTCCGACGAGCGAGCTGATGATGCCAAAGTTGGCCGAACGAGGGCTTATCCAATGATTGAATTGCCAGAACGCCGCTGCAGTAAACCCGATGCCGGCGCCGAGCAAAGTGCCCGTGAGGTAGGCCAGACGGGCGCCTTCTCCGGTAACGATGTCTTGGCAGTTCGTCACTTTGTCTCCGTACCGAGGGGCAATGGGCGGGCAGCCTCCTTCAGGCACGTCGACTTCACCTCGACTGTCGAGCACCGCCGGGTGGTAGGCCGACGCATCAATGGCCCTCGGCACCATCTGCGTCGCCAATACCCCCAGGCCCGTCAGTAGCGTGTGATGCATCAAAAAAGTAAAACTGCCTGGCCCTGAAAGAAACGCACCTTCGCGCGGGTGACCATCGAGCATCGCGCCCGGGCCTTGATTCACCGGAGCCGCTGGAGCCGCAGTCTGCGGTGTAGGCAGTGGCGGAGGGAGTGCTTCAAAAGTTCGGCTCGCAGGCGGGTTGACTGGAGCATCGGGCTCATTCTGCGGTGGACGCGGAGGTTGCGTCTCATACACAGGCGCCGCGACAGGCCACCCCGCATCGGGCGCATCGCCCATGGGTATGATCACAACCTTCTCTGTCTGGATGTCTGGCGTATTTTGAGCAATGGCCATCGACGCCGACAGCACCAGTCCCAATACGAAGATTCGCTGCATGGTGTTTGCAACATAGCGCGCTTGCGCTAGCTCCCCACTATGCCGAGTGAAGCCTTTGAAAAATTCTTGCCGCACCTTCACCCCACCGCCTGGGTACACCATTCGGCCCAACTACTGGGCGATGTTCACCTTGGCGAAGACGTTTCGGTATGGCCTACCAGCGTGTTGCGCGGGGACTGCGGCCGCATCGTCGTCGGAGCGAGGACCAACATTCAAGATGGCACCATCGCGCATGCCACCACGGGAATGAGTCAGACGACCATCGGCGCGCAGTGCACCATCGGGCACCGGGTTGTGCTTCACGGTTGCGCGGTGGGCGACAACTGTTTGATAGGCATGGGCAGCCTCTTGCTCGATGGCGTCGAGGTCGGTGCTGATTGCTTCGTGGCCGCAGGGTCGTTGCTGACGCCGGGAAAAAAATTCGAAGCGCGGAGCTTCGTGATGGGGGCACCTGCTCGACGAATACGAGAAGTGAATGCAGACGAGCTGGCGATTATTGAACGCTCGTGGCGCAGGTATTCACAGCTCCTTTCCAGTTATCGAAAGTAGTCGGTGAGCGAGAACCCGTCTGAGGATCCGCTTCGTCTGCCCTTGGGCTTCATCGCCTCGTGGTCTGCTTTTGCCTTGATGGCCTTCCTCTTCGTGGGCGGCACCGCACAGTTGATGCACCTGGCCTGGGGGGTATGGTTTTCGGAAATAGTGCTCTTCGTGGGGTTGACCAGCACTGGTTTTCGAATTCTGCAGCTCGACCCTCGGCACGCGATGGGCATTTTTCGATTCGATGCGAGCAGCAGTGCGTTGGGTTTTGCGTTTGGGCTCATCAACTACTTCGCTTGGGCGATTCCTTTGATGGCCTTGGCGCATTCGCTTTTCCCTCTCTCGATGGTGGAACGCTTCGACAGTTCGCATATTTTCGACCGCGCCAGCAGCCTTGAAGTTGGCATTGTGGTGTTGGGGGTCAGCATCGCGGCGCCGCTCGGGGAAGAATTTCTTTTTCGAGGTTTTCTGCAAAGGGGTTTGGCTGCGCACTGGGGGGAACCACGGGCGATTGTCCTCAGTGCTTTTCTCTTCAGCGCCTTTCACTTGGACCCCGTGGGCCTCGCCGCACGATTTGAACTCGGCGTCTTATTCGGTGTACTCGCGTGGAAGTCAGGCTCGATTTGGCCGGCCATGGCTGCGCACTGCGCGAACAACGTGATTTCGTCGTTCCTGTTCTTCCTCGTGGGTGATGAGAAAGAGGGAGAGCTCACCTGGTGGTTGCCATTGCTGATGTTCATCATCGGCAACGCAAGCTTGCTTGCGCTCACCGCTTACGCCAAACGCCACTTGCGTGTGGCTCAGCCCATGGAACTGGTTGGAAGAGAGCCACAATGGGCATTCAAACTGTTCCTGCCTTGGGCAGCTGCAGGGCTGGCTTCTTTACTTCTGGTGGTAGCCATCGATTTTCGGGGCATAGAACTCAACCTTCTTGAAGCCAAGCTCCAGCCTTCCAAAGCCGTCAAAGAACGAGAAGAGGTCAAAGATTTACGCGCTCGAGTGCGCCAGGGTGAGGCCGACATTCAAGACTACGAATCTTTAGTGAAAAGTTTTCAGCCCTCAATGAATCGATAAGTCTTCACCACGAAACGCGGCCCCACCATGGCCAGGGTGTGCGAGTCGACATCGACGTCACCTTCGGCTTCGAGACGGGCGCCATCTTTTTTGAGCTGTCGATCTCCCCCAGCCAAAAGATACGTCTTCCCGTCGTCAGCTTCGAGGGTCCACACTCCGGTTTCCACATCTCGAAAAGTCACTGTACCTGTGATTTTCATCGCCTTTTACGCTCCCTTCTTGAGCATCGCGCGTGCGAGAAAGAGACACATAAAAGCGTTCATTATCAACCAGGGCACCGCGAGAAAACGAAACGGCATCCACGCCAACGCTGGAGCGTGAGCCCAAGCCGAATAGCCCAAGATGGCTGCAAAACCGATGGCGAGCCCACCCACGATGGGGCGCATTTCTTTCAATTTGATGGCGAACATCGCTGCCAGGAACGGCAAGAGGGCGCTGTACACCAAGGGGTTTGCCAAGGCTCCGCGGCCAAAGATGATACGATTGAGCCAGTCGGGAAAAGGTAAAACCAAAACCGAAGTGAGCGCGTTGGGAGCACAGAAATAGGGAACGAAGAACGCCCCGACGGTCGACAGCAAAAGCGGGAGCAGAAAGCGGACTGACCCAAACACGTTGAGATAGCCAGGTCGCTCTCTTCGACTGAGCGTGAGGAGGACAAACGCAAGCAGCACCGCGGCCCAAGCCATCGCGCTCCACGGCGTTGAGTCGTAGGTGAAAGTGCTTACCACCTGACTGCGTTCTTCTTGCACCGATGAAACGTCATCAGCCAAAGGTGCGTTGTCTTCAGAATCGCCGAGCGTCTTGAGTGCATCAAGTGCACCCTTCGCATCGAGCAACCCATGGCCATATTGCTCTGACCACCCTTCTCTTCCTGAAGCGACTTTGGCGCCACTGAGGAGCGCCTTTTCAACTTGTTCTGAGCTCTTCGCCCCGGCAGCAAAAAGCAATGCAGCGACGCCAGACACATGCGGGGCGGCCATCGAGGTGCCTTGATAGGAAGCGTAAACGGCGTGCTTCACATCTCGCGGGTCGATGGTGTTTTGCACAATGCCATTTGCGTCGCCTTGAGCTTTGTCGCCTCCGGGAGCAGAGATATCGAGCTCTTTTCCCCAAGAAGAATACGGCGCTTTGTTTCCCGTGGGGCCGACCGCGGCTACGGCCACAGAGCCTGGGTACGCCGCGGGGTATTCAACCATGCCTCGCCCGGTGTTCCCGGCTGCACAGACGACGACAGCGCCTTTCTTTCTCGCGTACTGCACCGCTCTTTCCATCACTTCAGAACGCGCGCCGCCACCCAAGGACAGATTCAGCACTTTTGCACCGTGGTCCACTGCCCAACGAATGGCGTCGGCGATGTCGGCGGTATTGCCAGTGCCGAAGTGGTCGAGCACTTTGATGGGCATCAACGTCGCTTCAAAAGCGATGCCCGCCACGCCTTCGCCATTATTGGTGGCTTGAGCAATCGTGCCGGCGACATGCGTGCCGTGACCGTGGTCATCGTTGGCGTGCGCGTCTTCGTTGACGAAGTCCCACCCTTTGACAAACCGTTGTGCTTCGAGGTCAGGCACCACGGCGAAGTCACCGTAGTTTTCCCAGGCAATACCGGTGTCGAGTACCGCGACCACCACGCCTTTCCCCCGAGAGATGTCCCACGCCTTTTCCATATTGAGCTGCTTCAAATTCCATTGCTGCGCATACAGAGGGTCGTTGGGAACAAAACTCGCCCTGACTTCCATCAAAGGCTCTGCAACTTCAACTTTGGGGTTGGCCTTTATTTTCGCCAGCAGCGCAGCCAGGTTTCCCTCGTAGAGACCTTGGGTGATGGCCGAATCGGGCCCCTCTTCTGGTGAATTCAGTTCGAGGTCGATGCCCCATTCTGTTTCAAGCGCATCGAATTCGGCTTTGGTGGTGCCATCGACGAAGTCGACGACCACTCTGCTGGCCAACCGAGGGACTGCACTGCCCTGTGCAAATGCCGAAAAAGACAGCGAGAGGGTCAACGCCAGCAATCTGCTCATAGATGCGCCTCGTACGAGGGGGAATACCACCTACGAACGAATCAGCTGACGATTGTGTCTTGCCCATCGCAAGACAACGCTTTTTCAACCAACGAGACCACGGCTTTGCCCACCAAAGGCAGGTTGCGCTGGTAGGTGCGTGTGGCTTCAGGAATGACAGCGAAGTGAGCGCCAAGGCCTTGAAGCACCGCGCTCCACAAAGGGCGGTCGACGGTTGCGTCATGCTCAGCGACAACCACCATCAATGGCCACGGAGCAGGCCCACGGTTCACAAAATCAGCAGGTTGAACAATCGAGGGGTTGATCAACACCACCCCAGCCACCTCGGCCCTCTCTGCCAACCGCAACGCCACGGCATCAGAGGCACCCAAAGCGGCGAGCACCACTGGCTGCTGCGTATTTTCCATCGCTAGTTTCAAAGCTTCAACAGCATCTTCGAGCCACGCATCCGGCAGTCGAGAAGGTTCGCCCTGACTGCCTCCCACTCCTCGATAGTTAAAACGCAGTGTCGGGTAGCCACGGTGCGAAACGGCATACGCCAGCTCGGCACCGACGACGTGGTCCATACCGCTCCCTTCGAGCGGCGGAGGCGGAAGTACCAACACCCCGGGCCGAAGTTCCCCCCGGTGAGACAACCCTTCAAGCACCAAACCATTGGGGAGCGGAATGAGGGTTGGCCTCTCGAGAAACTGGCCCTTGAGTACCAAAGCTATTGAGGGTTGTTTTCGTAGAACGTGACCTGCTGCGCATCAACCCGTCGAGCGACGAAACTGAGCAACCCTTCACAGTTCGCCCCATCGGCGGGGAGCGCCTCACCCGTGGGGCATCGGCCCGCTGGACCACTACAGGCATACTCACTCTTCAGCGCCACCGTTCCTTTGGGAGCAAACGAATAGTCGTCAAACTTGACAGTCACCGTCATGCGCCGCTGTTCAGTGTATTGATCTGCCACGGCCTTCAATTCGGCGTGAGACGCGGCAAAAACTTTCTCTTTACCTTCGATGAGTGAGGTCACATCGATTTTTGGCGAGTCACCGAGTTTGAAACTGGTGGACCCCATGTCCAAATATTCCACTTTCTCTACGCCTTCCCACACGACCCATTGTTCTTGCTGACGGTAATTCACATCAACCGGTGAGACGATGCCGCCATTGGGTTGAGCGACGCGGTAGCAACTCGGAGGAAGAGAAGTATTGATGGGACTGCGGTCGACAGCGACCCGATAAATACGAGGTTGGCCCGAGTTACACCCAGCCAGACCAAGCAACGAAAAGACGCCGAGAGCAACGTGCTTCAAAGAAGACATTGAGTTTCTCTTTTTCTTAAAGATCATGACCGGCCCCAAAAGCTGACGCGGTTTGACGCATGGTTTGTGTGATGTCAATTTGGTTTAGGCCTCTGACACCGCTGTGGAGTGGCCAAGTGCAGACAATTTTCTGAAATTCGAAAATCAATTTCCTCGAAGCACAAAAAACTTGAGGTATTTGCCTTCGCGAAACTGCAGCCGCACGGGGTGATCTGGTGGTTGGTAACGTTCTTCAACCAAAGTGAGATCGACGCCTGCGTTGTGCGCCCCTTCTTTTACGGCGTCGAAGAAAGCCTCTGAACTCACCCGCGCCGAGCAACTGGCTGTACACAACAGCCCGCCGGGTTTGAGCACGGCCAGGGCTTGCCGGTTGAGCGAGGCGTAGCCACCCAGTGCGCTTTCAACGGCCTTCTGACTTTTGGCAAAAGCAGGCGGGTCTAAAATAATGACATCGAATTTTCGGCCTTCGCGTTTGAATGATTCGAGCAGCTCAAACGCATCAGCAGCCAGAAAATCATGCTGACTGGCCGGCAACCCATTTAAGGTGAAATTTTCACGCGCCAAAGCGATGGCATCAACATCTTGATCGACGGAAAAGACACTGCTGGCCCCACCCAATGCCGCATTGACTGAAAAGCCACCTGAAAAACAGAAACAGTTGAGCACATCGCGGTCTTTCGAAATGCGCCGCAACAAGAAACGATTTTCACGTTGGTCGAGGAAAAAGCCCGTTTTCTGTCCCGCGTACACGTCGACTAAAAATTTCGCGCCATGCTCAAGAATCTGAAGCGGTTGCGGCGCCTCAATTCCAGCCAGGGTACGACCGTTGCCTTTTTCGGAATCGACGTCAGCGTCGTCGCGACCGACTTCATCTCGACCTATGACACCTTTGAGGCCGGGCACCGCTTTTTCAAGCGCTTCCACGATGAGGGGCCGATGCGGCGTGAGGCCCGCTGAATACAACTTCATCACCGCAAAACCTTCGTACAAATCAACCACGACGCCCGGCAAACCGTCGCCTTCACCGTGGAGCAATCGGTAGGCGGTAGTGCCCTTAAAATCGATCAACTGGTGCCGTGACTCGAGGGCCAAGCGCACTTTGCGCTCGAAAAAAGCGGCGTCGATGGTTTCGTGGGGGTCTGTAGTGAGAATGCGAACCGCGATGGCGGAAAACGGGTCGAAATACCCACGCCCGGCGAAGCGCCCTTCGTCGACGACATCAACCACGGAACCCGCAGGGACACGAGGGAGCACTTCGATGGCCTTCTTAAAAACCCAAGGGTGACC
>JAYUVR010000443.1:0-4686 GCA_043753955.1 Archangium sp.
TCAGACACCAAGCGTATTTCCACCTGATTTTGTCGCAGCGTCAGCACAGAAAAACCAGACACCGCTCCGAAGGTGACCAGCACCACCGCGTAGCCAAGAAAAATTCGGGTGGTCAAAGACAGCTGCATTTTTTTTAGGGCTTCGTAGAACGATTGACCGCGATGAGAAGGGGACACTATGGTCCGCGCCTAACCGTTTGTTTTATCAGCCAAAACAAAACATGTCCCGTCCCATTCTCTTGATGTGTGCCGCGTTCGTCTTTGGCGCTTCACCGGCCCGAGCGCAGAAGCCTCGCCTGGTAGTGGTGCCTTTGGTCGCCGGAGACGGTGCGAGCGAAACCTCGACCCTCAAGTTTCAACAGTTGCTCGTCGAGCAATTAAAAGCTCGCAATGACGCCATCGAGTTGGTGACCGCGCCCACCCATAAGACGCCGGGCGCCAACCCGGCGACCAAACAGATGAGCAGTCAAGAAGCTGCAGCAGCCCTCGATGCAGGGAAAAAAGCCTTCGACGAGCTCCGATTCGAAGATGCCATCGCCGGTCTGAAGCGAGGCATTGAAGGTGCGTTGGCTGACCCGAGCACTGCCGACTACCACGTGGTTTCTGACGCCTACGTCAAATTAGCCGCGGCAACCTTTCGAGTCGGTGAAGAGCAAGATGCTCGAGCTGCGCTTCTCAACTTGGTTCGTCTCTCTCCTCAAATTGAGCTCCCACCGGGTTACCCGCCCATGTTTGCCCGCGAGCTCGAGAAGGCCAAGAAGCGGCTCGCTAAACAGCCTAAAGGCTCGGTCTCTATCGAGGGGCCCCCGGGCGCGACGGCATTTTTCAATGGTCGCGACTTGGGCATGGTTCCGGTACTTGAAGAAAATGTTCCCGTAGGGCTGCACTACATTGAAGTCGAAGGCACCAAAGGCGAGAAGTTCGGCCAAGTGGTCAACCTCAGTGGCTCTCTTGCCAAGGTCAAGGCGAGCTTTGGTGGAACTGAAAGAGCTCCTGTGGGGGCTAAGCCAGCGACCACTGAGGTGCTCGTGGGAGACACCGTTGATGAAGGAACCAAGACTCGGTTGCTCTCGTACATGAAGACGCTCAACGTCGAATGGGCCATCGTCGGCTATGTCTACCGAACGAGCGACACGCAGCTCAACGCCAGTACGGCACTGTTTTCGAGTAAAGCAGCGGGTTTCGGCGTGTTGCCTCCGGCCATTTTTGACACCGATGTGCTTACCGCCACGCCAGAAGCATTCAAACTGAGCGAAGACGCGGTGAAACGCATGAGCATTTGGGGTACTGCAGCACCATTGCCCATTGTCCTGGCTCGGCAACCTCGTTTTGGCGGCCGGCAAGATCGACCGAACAAGGCCGTCGACGCCGAAGCTGAGGGTGCTTCAACGACCTCACGAAAAGTGGCGTTGATCCCTCGAAGTGCCGAGGCTTCGGTAAGCTCAGAAGCAAACCCTGCCATCAACGAAAAGCCTTTCGAGGCAGCTCAACCCGAGGCCAAGAAGGGAATACCTGCGTGGGTGTGGGTGGTCACAGGTGTCGCCGTGGCCGCAGCAGGTGTGGGAGTTGGCGTCGGAATCACAGTCTGGAACAAGCCCGTGACGGGCACTGTCACAGCGACCTGGTGAAATGACATGAAGCCATTGTGGTTGGTTGGGTTGTTGGCGTTGGGGTGTGCGCCCAAAGAAGTGAATTATTCGCTCAACATTGTCACGCAAAACTGTGAGCAATCAGCGAACCCCTTTGATGGAGTTCAATTTCTTCGCATGCGCATCACGGGCGAAGGCATGGAAACCAGAACAGAGGTGACATCGGCGAACCCTGTCGCTCGTGAATTGAAAATTCCAGAGATCCCCGCGGGGAAAGACCGGCTCATTGAAGTGCGCGGTTACGATGGCGACCCCGCGTCGGGCGGCCGAGTCATTTCGATAGGTCAATCGGTTGCGTTCACCGTGCCGGCGACGTTGCCCGAAGACGCCACCCCCGTTCAAATCAACGTCATTTTGCGCAAGGTGAACACTTTTTCACCCATCGTCTCAGCAGCCAGCACGACGCAATGCCAACATTTGACGGTGGCCCGGGCGGCGCACACCGCGACGCTGCTCAAGAATGGGAAGGTGTTCCTCTCAGGCGGCTACAATTTGAAGGAAGGAACTAAAGACAAACAGGCGCTGGCCGAGACTGAGTTGTACAACCCCGGAACAGGTGCTTTTGAAAAATCGACTTCACTTTCGATCGCAACCACCCAAGGCGCCATCACTGAATTGCCTCGCGCGCATCACGCAGCGATTGGCCTGCCCAATGGGCAAGTGTTGGTCTGGGGAGGCGAAATCTTCACCAACAATGTCGCCAGTCCCATCGCCTCAATCATCGTTTACGATCCAGACGTCGATAATTTTGGCGGCGTTGCACTGCGCATTCCCAGTGCCATTGCTCGCTCACACCATCAGTTGGCCATCGATGTAAATGGCAAGGTCTTGGTCGTCGGCGGCACCACCCGTGCTGGTGTTTTGGTAAATGAGGTCGAATGGTTTGATCCCAACACCAACCTCTACAAAATCATCGATGGAGTGATGCTGCCTCGTCTCGATGCGACAGTGATGTCGGTCAAAAAAGGAGACTACATCGTCGTCGCCGGAGGAAGCGACGGAGAGAAGCTGGTCACCGAGGTGGCGTACTTTAAATTCGCTGGCAGCACCTTTGGGAGACAACAATTGAACACGCCACCTGAACTCAGCGGCGGTGGGCGGCGAAGCGCGGCAGGAGCGGTGATTCGCAGCGGTGCCGACTTGTTGCTGTTGGGTGGGTATTCCGACCCCACCATGGTGCGCCCGCTTCAATCTTCAGAAGTGCTCAATGCGGCGGCAGCAACGGTGACACCGGGGCCAGATCTTCGCACCCCGAAAGGTGACGCGTGTGCCATCAGCTTGAGCGACGGCTCAGTATTGGCGATGGGAGGGCGAACGGCCGAAACGGGCACCGCGGCGCACGCAGAAGCATCGTCTGTCTTGTTGACGCCCACCACCTCGGGAGCCATCACCAGCATTGAAGCGCCGAGTTTGCCCACCGCTCGCTACCAGCACACTTGCACCACCCTGGTTGATGGCACGGTGCTGGTTACCGGCGGGGTGAACGAGCGCAGCGACGGCTCTGTCGAAATTTTGAACGACGCCTACATTTACACGCCGACTCCTGCTGCTGACTAAGTCGCCTCTTAGTGGCGCAACACCTTTTTGAGCCACACTTCAAATTCGTGTGTTGAAGGAACCCGCGGCGGCGCTGGTAGAGCGCGAGGCGAAGCCACTTTGAGGGGCTGGACGGGTTTGAGTGGGAAATCGTCGTAAGCTCCAGAGCCATCAGCGTCGACCAGAATGGCGTTGGTCATTGCGAATGGCCGATCACTTGAGGCGGTGCACATTTCTTTTTTGCATTCCACATCGTCCCACGCCAACGGCACCAAGGAGCGACAAGCATCAGACGCGCGCACCATCGCAACGAACCAGGTGTCTGCGGTGGCGGTGACGGTGAACGTTTCACGAAGATGAACTCTACGCGCAGAAAACCCGTTGAGGCCGGGAACGGCTTCGAGGGGCAACGCCGTGGGCACATATGATTTGCGCAGAGCGGCTTGGGCCGGCACAAAGGTATTGTTCGAGACGCCATTGGTCGACTCGCGGCCGGGCGCGTAGGTGTGCACTTCGATGGAATCAAATTGCATCCACTCTGGGGCTTGCACATCGACGGTCAGTTCAAGCGAATCACCGTTGCTCAGAGAAACCGTATCGCCCACTTCGATTTGAGGGCCAAGCGGTTGCCCATTGGGGTCTCTTTTTTGCGCCGTCATGGTCATAAAAGGGCCGTTAGAGAATGTGGCGCGCCGCTGTTTCATGGCCTGAGTAAAAGCCGCTGAAGTGAATTGGCGGGGGTCATCGATCCCCAACTTGAGCCAGGTGCGGCCGTAGCCCCCCACCGCCTTGTAAGCGGTATGAGAATCAGAAGCTCCAGTGCCCACTTTGAGCCAGCCCCTCGACAGAAAAGTCATCCAGTCATTGAGGACGTCGGTGCGAGCCTTGGTTCCATTCATGAGTTCAAGAGAATCGAAATTGTTGTCATACAATTTTGTGTCGAGCGAAGTTGCCGCAGGGTGGGGCTCTTGGCGAAAAGTGGCTGGGTCAGCGTGGGTGGCCCCCGTCGCGGTGTCGACTTGAAGCATTCGAAGCGAGCCACCGGGAGAACCTCGAGGGTGATTCATTTGAATGACGACGTCAGGGTCTCTGTTGCGCAGCGCTTCGTAGAGTTGACCCAATCGAAGACTAGGGCCGTCGCCTCCGGCCCAATCGAGAGCTCCGCCGGCGACTTCATCTTTTTTCACTACGGGAAACACGTTGTGATGCCCGTAGTCAAAAGGAGTGACTTCGCAGCCAATCATCGAGGCCATGTGCGTGTTCAACTGCAGCTGTTCGAGTACGGGCGCGTAATCAACGATGACGTCGTGATCTGTGGAAATCAACACTTCAACGCCTTCTGCTCCGAAACTCATGGCGCGAATGGCATTGCCGAGACTGCTGTCAGCACTGGCCATGGCGTGAACGTGGAGATCAGCGTTCATCCACCCTGTGGAGTCGACAATCTGCGCAAGCGTGGCCGAGAGACTGGCATCAGCGGTGCGCAAGTCAACCGCTTGGCC
>JAYUVR010000444.1:0-2027 GCA_043753955.1 Archangium sp.
GGCCGCTGTTGAGGAGCGCCGAGGTCTCGCTCGCTCACTCGAGATGTGACAAAAAATCGAGCAGCGCGCCGCGCTTTGAGGTGAGCCTCGGTGATCGGCCGGCCTGGCTCTTTGCCCAAAGCCAAGTCAGTTGCACAAAAGGCGCCCCGAACCAATTTCACCAGCGTCGCAACGCAGACGCCGGTACGAGGCCAACGCTTTCAGTTGATAATGATGACTCCGGGTGACCCACCCGACACCTGCTTCGACTCTGCGACAGTGAGGAACTTGAGGCTCATTGCGGATTTCGTTTTGGGTTTCGACATGATTTTTCTCTAGGCGAATACGGGGTGTGCGAAACAAGTTGAAGCGGCCTTCAGACCAGAGAGCGATTTGGAGGCCGCAGGTTGCAATGAAAATGCAACGTCGACTGCCTCACGAATGGCCTCGTCAATCGCGACGGTCACTGATGGGCGCGAGACAGCAGAACCGCCTTCGACTTCTTTCTTAAAAATAGAAGTTGTCGACCTGCAACCTGGCTCAGCGGTGCGACTCACAGAAGACACAGGCCCAACAAGGATCTCATCTGCATGCCCCGAACTTCTCTTTCATGCCTCCTGGCGTTCTCCGCGGCGACATTGGTTTCGACGCCGGCATTGGCCGGAATCGGCTATTCGAGGGAGCCAGGTGTGAGGGCTGGCCATTTCACCAATGGTGACCAGTACAGCACTGCGACTGGTCTTGGCGGCGCCGAAGAGCTGGACCAGTTCCGTTTCGATCACACCAGTACGAGTTACTGCTATCGCCGACTGCCTTGCAGACTCCTCAACACCTATGAGGCCATCTGCAATTGGGAAGCCCTCCCTGGGGCAAACAACGGTACCTTATGCCTTTTCGGTGGGGGCCCCGGAGCCGACGCCATCTACCGCATGAGCTGTAACATCAACGAGGTTGCCTCTGGCGGCGTGTGTCGGTGCCCGCCTCCGAGCGAACTTTTCTTGCAGCCGAATGATCCCCCTGGCTCGCTTCGCAAATGCGGCCCAGTTGTCGTCATCGACAAGACCAAGAAACGCCCAAATACATGTTACGGCAATCCCATTTTTCCTCTCGTTGGCGCCAAGCGCGAGCCGGTTTCAACCGGCCTTGTATTGGGTGGCCTTGAATGGGTTCTCACCTACGACAGCAATGCGGTTGGTGTACCGACCAATGGTGTTTCGGCGCCAAATAACGGGGCCACCGCAGTTGGGAACTTGTGGTTCAGCAACCTGCATCGGCGCCTTGACCAGGTGATGCCAAACCCCAGCTCGCCAATGAGTGCTCGGTCCTATCGTGGCGACGGCACGGTCTTCAGTTTTCCGACGAATGACCGTGACGTCACCGACAACTTGGGCGGGCCTACCGGTGGAGAACGCCTCTACGTCGATAGCAAAGATCTCGGCCTTGAGATCTACGACCATCAGTCTGGGGGTCTGAAGGGTATTGTTTTTGTGGACGGGCGAACGCTGAAGTTTACCTACAGCACCGATGCCCTCAATGCCCCCACGCAGGGCTACCTCATTCGGGTCGAAGACCAATTCGGCAGAGCCCTCGACTTCGAGTACGAATTGCCGCCCGGGAGCCCCCCCCAGACTGGAGGCCTGCTGAGGCGGGCCCTGAGGTCGGGCACGGTCGTGGCCGCCTTTACATACAACTCGAATGCGATGCTCACCGACATCACATGGGCCGACGGCAGCAGCCGTACTTTTCACTACGAAGACGCGAGATTTTTTTGGGCGCTCACCGGGGTCACCGACGAACGCAGGCTACGAGTGAGTACGTTCGCCTATGACGGCGCGGGCCGTGCCGTCTCGACCGAGCATGCGAGCGGAGCGGACCGGTTCTCTGTGGCGTACGACGCACCGCCACGCATCGAGATGAGTGAGGTCATCGACTCCGACAAGATAACGCGTACCTATTTTTGGGTTGCACCGACGAACCCCGTCGTCACGTACCCTGACGGTACCTCGAGCCTGCTCGGAGTGACCACCTTGTTCGGCCAGCCGCTGGTG
>JAYUVR010000445.1:0-2730 GCA_043753955.1 Archangium sp.
ACGGGCATGGGCACGCTGTACAAATAGCCCTGACCTTTTGCGCAGCCCAGCGCAGTCAAGGCATCGTGCTGACCTGTTGTTTCAATGCCTTCAGCCACAACTTCGAGTTTGAGTGCATGGGCAATCGCCATTATCGCTCGCACCACTTCGGTCGACGGCGTGGGTGCATCGAGCGCAGAGACGAAAGCGCGATCGAGCTTCAGCCCTGCAAAAGGGTACGTGTGCAGCATTGAAAGCGACGAATACCCCACGCCAAAATCATCGACATACAATTGCACCCCGGCGGCGTGCAGCTGCTGCAATTGCATTCGTGCAGTGATGGGCAAATCTCGGGTGACATTCTCGGTGACTTCGAGCCGAACCGCTGAAGAAGGCAGCCCCGTACCTTCAATGGCCCGTTGAACTTCAGTCGCATATTCGTTGCCCGTGAAATGCCTGCGTGAAGCGTTGACCGCCACAAAGAGGTCTAACTTGTATTCATCTCGCCATTCGCGCAGCTGCGCGGCGGCGCGACGCAGCACATGCAAGTCGAGAAGAACGATGAGGCTTGAATCTTCGGCAACCGAAATAAATTCGCCCGGCAGAACCAAACCTCTATCAGGGTGCCGCCAACGCACCAACGCTTCGAAACCTAAAGTACGCCGGGTACTCAACTCAACCACCGGTTGGTAAAAGACTTCGAGTTGGCGGTCGTCGAGCGCACGACGCAGGCCAGACTCGACTGACAACACGTGAACCGCTCTCGCGTGCATGGCACTGTCAAAAATGACAAAGCGACTGCGACCTTCTTCTTTGGCTCGATACATGGCCGTATCGGCATCGCGAAGCAACTCGCCTGGCGTTCGATAGTGTTTGTCAGACAGCGCGACCCCAATGCTGGCGCCTGTAAATATCTCGCGAGTACCGATGAGAAAAGGCCGGCCCAGTTCATCGATGATGCGATTGGCGGCACGAATGGCGCCGTCGGGTTCGCGGCTCTCGTCGAGAAGCACCACAAACTCATCGCCTCCTAAGCGGGCAACGGTGTCAACCAAACGCACACACTCTTCAAGCCTGCGAGCGATGCCGACGAGGAGTTCGTCACCAACGTCATGCCCCAAACTGTCGTTTATATTTTTGAAGCGATCGATGTCGATGAACAAAATGGCAAAGCGATACAGCGGTTCGCGCGAGGCGCGGTGGAACGCGTGCTCGAGACGGTCGAGGTAGAACAAGCGATTGGCGAGCCCAGTTAATGGGTCGCGGCTACGAGCCATGGTCACATCAGTGAGCGAGCCCGCGATGCGTGTCGCTCGCCCCGACGCATTGCGCACCGCTTTACCGCGCACCAAAACGTGTCGCCACGCACCGTCTTTGTGGCGCAGCCGGTGTTCATTCTCGACGTGAGGGGCGTTCGGGTCATCGATGAGAATTTGAAGGTCGTGTTTTAAACAAACGCGATCATCTTCGTGCACTCGATTCCACCATGACTCAACCAAGTCAGACAATTCATCTGGCTCATACCCAATGATGCGTTTCCAACGGGGAGAGAGATGAATTTCTGGGGCATCGACGCGCCAGTCCCACAGGCCATCATTGCTGCCTTCCATGGCCAACGCGTACCGCTCTTCAGAATCTCGCAACGCATCTTCAACCCGCTTTCGCTCGAGCAAGTAGCGAATGACACGCTGAAACGAAGTGGCGGTGAAATCGCCTTTCACCAAATAGTCAGCCGCACCCGCGTGCATCGCTTCACGGTCGAGTTCAGAGCTGTCGTCGCTCGTCATCATGATGACGGGCGTCTTCAACCCTCGAGCTTTTGCTTCTCGAAGCAGTTCGAGACCCGTTCTGCCGCCGAGGTGATGATCCAACAGACACACATCGAATTGCTCGCTCAGCAGCGCTTCAAGCCCGCCGTCGAAGTCTTCACGCCAAGTCAGTTCCATCGGCGAATTCGTCGCGGCCAACATCGCGGCCAACAAATCGCGCGCGAAGGCCGCGTCATCAATGAGAAGGAGTTTTACACTGGCCTGGCGGTTTCTCACTTTGAGGCGCCATTCTGCAAGCACCTCGGGCAAAGCGCACCATTTGTGCCTGTGGGGGCACGCCTGTACAGAGGCCACTTCAATCGACTACTCCAATTAATATAAAGTTAAATCAATAGGTTATCGCATTTCGCTCATCGTACTGGCGCCACTTCCAGAGCGGCTTCAATGAGAGGGTGAAGCCCACTGGCCTTTCGCCAGGCCGCAAAAATGGGAAACGAGGCCGTTGGTCGTTCAAGTTTTTGAGCCAGCACTCCGGCCGCTTTGGGGCCTGTTTGCGAGAGCCAAGGTACCAATGAAAAACCTAAACCCGCAGCGACGAAACCCAGAATGGTGTCTGAAGAATCTGTCGAATACCCCTCGCGCGGAATGACTTGATGTTGCTTCAGCGCTTCGAGCTGAAGCCCTTTAAGGGTGCGGTCATGGTGGTACGCAATAAAAGGAACCTCAGCCAAGTGATGCAGATTCAGCCTTCCCTTCTGCGCAAATGGCCCATGTGACGGAGCCACTATCCACGCTTCAGTGCGACCGATTTCGCGCGTGGCAATGTCGGAAGGAACGTGCGGCAACCAGTCGATGAGGAGATCTGCTTCTCCAGCACGGAGTTGCGAAAGGTCAGCAGTGGGAACTTCTGTCAGCGCAACGGTGATGTCAGGGCGTTTGTGTTGAAGTCGCCGCAACCAGTCGGGCATCAAGTGGCGCAACA
>JAYUVR010000446.1:0-8544 GCA_043753955.1 Archangium sp.
CGCCTCCGGCAGTGAGCGTTTCGTGGGAATTGTTTCTCGATGGAATTCACTTTGCGTCGGGCATCGAAGAAAATCTCCTCGCGACGCCTCAAGGGGTGATTTGGGTGAGGTCTGCATTACTGTCACGACACTTGGGTTGGCGTGAGGGGGAAGGGTGGCTCGACGTGAAGCTCGAAGGAAAAGTCGGCTTAGGGGTTGGGGCGCCAAAGTTTCTCTTCGGCGAGAAACGAGAAATGCGGGTGCACGGGCGCCCCCAGTTGCTGCAGACTTTTGACTAAATCTTCGCCGCTTCGAGGCGCTCGTAACTGGGGCGCCGGGGCCCGATTGTAGACAATTTGGGCTTCACCACGCGCACTCGCTCGACCTTCGGGCCTTCTTTCGAATGCACGATGAAAGTCCACCCGTTTTCAATGGTGCGATCTCCCACGTCAGGAATCGCGCCTGCACGGTGTGACAAGAAACCGGCGAGGGTTTCGAATTCACCTTCGGGGAATTTGAAGTCGAAGGCCCGAGCAAAATCGGCCACGGGCAACATGGCGTCGACCAAGAATGAATCGTCAGCTTGTTTTTCGAAGGAACGTACTTCTTCGTCAAACTCATCGCGGATGTCGCCCACGATTTGCCGCAAGATGTCTTCTAAAGTGACGATGCCTGAAAAGCCTCCGTACTCGTCAACCACCACGGCCATGTGAATGCGCTGCCGTTGCATGTCGCGGAGGAGATCTCCGATGGGCTTGACCCAGGGCACGTACACCGCCGGCCGCAGCAGGTCGCTCATCACAATCAGCTCGGGGTTTTGCAGCATCGGCACCAAATCACGCACGTGCAGAATGCCCACCACGTGGTCGACATCGTCTTGGTAGACCGGAATTCTCGAGTGATTTTCTTCGGCGATGAGCTGCAGAATTTCTTCAACCGGAGCCGCGGTGGTCAGCGCCACCACTTCTGTGCGCGGAACCATCACGTCGCGACAGGTCTTTTCGTTGAGCTCGAAGATGGAACGAATTAGCTGGGGGGCGCCGCGGTCAACTTCATTTCGCTGCGCCTCACGAATGAGCTGTTTCTCGAGTTCCTCGAGCGGCGGAGGTGGGGGTTGAAACGACACTCTCGCACCGAAAGGCTTCAACGCGAGATTGAGGGGAACCACCAGCAGTTTGATGAAAGGCCAGAGGACGGCGACCGAAATGACGCCCAAGACAGAAAGGCTCAGGGCCCAGCCTTCAGGTTTTTGAATGGCGGCCGAGCGAAAGGTGATGTCAAAAAGGGTCGCGACGATGGCGACCACCAAGGCCGAAGAGAGGGGTGTAAGCCAAACGAGCCAGGTTGAAGCCACGACTTCGGCGAGCGAAACGTCAAGCACTCGGGGCAGAACGAAACTGCCGGTGCCTACTGCGCTAAACCCCGACAGAACCATACCGAGGCGAATGGCGGCGGCGGTGCCTTCTGGGTCGGTCTTCAATTTGAGCAGACGACGGGCGCGCGAGGCCTTTGGGGGTTTGGCCAGTTCTTTGGCTCGCTCATCAGAGATGGCTTGCAGTGCTGCTTCCATGGCGGCGAGCAGGCCTCGCACCACCAGAAGTAAAATCAAAATCGCCCAAATTCCCCAAGTTGGCATTCCGACTCTCTTCTTACTCCAGTGGCACCCGAACGGGCTGAGGACTGCGGGTCAGCAACGATTGCAAGACAGCTGGATCATCAGATTGCGGCATGTTCAAAGCAGGTGGGTGCGCAGCCTACTGCAGCTGACGTTGTGTCTGATGCCCCTGCACAGTGTGGCCTGGCCGGTGGACTGGGTTCACGACGTTGAGGTCAGTTCGCAAAAGGCCATCAAGCTGCCTCGGGTAGATTGGTTTGAAATAGACGACCCGGCGACGCTGAGCATCGAGTGGGTTGCCGAATCGAATGAGCTTTTGTTGATCGGCAATAAACCAGGTCGAGCCACCGTGCTGCTCGGCGCTGAGGGGAAAGTGGCGGCGTGGCGAGTTCGAGTGGCGAGCCCACCGGTGCTTGAACCCAGTGCCTTAGCTCTCGCAAAAAGGGCCTGCCCCGAGCTCAAGTCGATGCCTCTCGAGGACATCAAGTTCACCGTGACCGTGCCTGATGAAGCCTGTCGCAAGGCGTTGCTAGCGTGGTTTCAGACAGACGCCGTGGAGGCCCGTTCTCTGTCGGTGACTTTTGAAGGCAAGGTGTTGCAGGCGCAATTGCGCTCGCTGGAAGAAGGGTTAGCCACCGTCACCAAAGGGAAGGTCAAGGCACGGTATGTGGGTGCAGGGTTGGTAGTGACGGGGCAGGTTTCAGCTGCGGAGCACCGGAAGATGTTGTGGGAAATTCTTCGCCGCACCGTGGGTCGCTTTGCTCTCGATGACCAAACGCAGCAGGTCGACTAGAGCGTTAGGCTGGCGGGTGCCCCGGGCGAGGTTTTTCCGCGGTGCGCCAGCGCGAAGAGTACGAATGCAGCTAGTGCGATAATGCCTAACTGTGAAGAGGTCGCGGGCTGACCGGGGGAAGCCCACCATCGGGAGGACTGGAAGAATGACCCGGCTAGATTCCAGCCGGTGTGGATACCGATCGCGAAGAGAATGCTCCTGCCGGCAAGCACGGCGTAGCCCAGGAGTACGCCTGCGAGGAGTGTTTCACTCAACATCGATGCAGACCAGTTTGGATTCATCAGGTGCAGCAAGGAGAAAACGGCCGCCGTGACCCAGACGCCACTGTTTGCGCCTAACACTTTTCCAAGAGCAGAAAGTGGAAAGCCGCGAAGCGTATACTCCTCCCACGTTGCGTTCGCTGCCGCGAAAGCCAGTCCGCTCAACATGGAGAAGGTGAGGACAGCTGGCTCGGGGTTCTGCCAGTTGAGGGTTAGATGCCCGCGTCAGACTGAAAGGCCGACGACGGCTGCCTGGAGCAGAGTCCCAGCCGCGAAGCCACCGAGTATCCGTACCGTGTCTTGTAAAAAGCCTGATGGTAGGAAAGTTACACCTGACAGACGCAGACCGGGGAAGCGGCGCAAGCCCAGCCAGGTGAGGCAGCCAGCTAGCACCGCGCCAGCCACTGGAATCCCGACCGAATCCTTCCCCAGTACGTGAGCAAGTCCCCACCAAGGAACAACCTTCGCAGCGAACCCCATGGCGACGAATGCGAGTGCGAGCAGAACGGTTTTAGCTGGCTGCATCCTCTGGGCATCCTTCACTAGAGCTAGAGCGACCATTTACCTTGTCGGGTTGGCAACTTCGCCAATTTTTCTACCGCGTCGACAAAGCGCGCGCGCGGCCACGGTGTAGCGCCGAAGCGGGCCAAGTGTGCTGTTTCTTGCTGGCAGTCGACTAAGGCGACGCCCCAGCTGTGCATCCATTCGACCAACGTGGCGAAGGCAACTTTCGACGCATCGTCTGCGTGAGCGAACATCGATTCGCCAAAAAAGACGTTGCCCATCGAGACGCCATAGAGGCCGCCCACCAACTTGCCGTCGAGCCATGATTCAGCGGTGTGCGCGACGCCAAGGTCGTGCAGGCGCAGGTACGCTTTGCGCATATTGCGCGTAATCCACGTGCCGCGTTGACCGGGGCGTTTGGTTGCCGCGCAGCCGTCGATGACGCCTTCAAAGTCGGTATCGAGACGAACTTCGTACACCCCTCGGCGCATCATTTTTCTTAAACTTTTGGGCACGTGGAGCGCCTGTGGCTCAAGCACAAAGCGAGGGTCAGGGCAGTGCCACAAAATGGGCAGCCCTTCGCTGTACCAGGGAAAAATGCCGCGCCGATAGGCCTGCATCAGGCGCTCGGGTGACAAGTCACCTCCGACGGCGATGATGCCGTCTTCATCAGTCTCGTCGACGGGGGGAAACTTCGTTGGGTCGGGCCCCAGGAAGTGCATGCAGACCCTTTTCTTAAAAAAAGAAGAGCTACTTCGAACTCTTGAGTTTGATCTGCCCGTGGTTCTCGAGTTCTTCTTTATACAGCGCGGCGCGCAAAGAAGCGCTGAGCGCGTAGGAAATATTGAGCCCTTTGACGATCTTGGTCGCATCTTTCCCATGCGTATCTTCGCTGAGCATCGCTGTGACGTCGAAGACACCGCTCGAGGCGCTCGAGACGCGCTCTCCCGCTCCAATGGTTCCTTTGCTCACCTCTTTGTCGGAAAGCTGCACTGCATAGTCGATGCCCGTAATACTGATTTGAAATGGGTTTGGGTTGACGACGCCTAAATGAAAGACAGCTTGCATCTCACTCTCACTAAAACGAGCGGCCTCGAACTCGAGCACTTTGAGGTGCGGCAATCGCGGTGTGCGCACTTCGCGCGACTTGGCGAAAGGAACTTCCAACCGCTTGTTGCCGACAGTGATGTGCAACACGCCGCGCATGGCGAGCAACAACGAGCCACCGCGTGAATCCATCGCTTTGAGTTCTTCTTCATCTTTGACGTAGGTCAGGCTTTCCGTGAGAGCGAAACTGACGCGCTCACCGGCCTTGGTTGAGAGGTTAAGCGCGGCCTCACCAGAGCGTTTGACTGCACCGTCCACCACGAATTCCCAAACCGCTTTTTCGACCCGAATCGGCTCGTGGCTCGCTTCGATGACCCCGGTGTAGCTGATGTCGACCTGCGTCAGGCTCTGGGCGATGACGACAAATTCTTGCTCAGGTACCGAGGGAGGCGTTTGGTCGTCGACGACTTCTGGTCCGCTCTTGCATGCGCTGAAGAGGGCCAGGCCAAGAATGAGTGAACGAGTCATTTCAGGGCGCTCCGAGGCTGCAGAATTCTGAGCCTCCGTCGGGGTTCACGTCGCGAATTTTCTGAAGGTAATTGGGCGTCGGTGAGCTGCCGCCTGCAACGTTGAAGGGGCTGGTGATGCGAGTGAAGCCCGTACCCGCCACGAAAATGCGCCGAGTGTCGGAACCGTGGTCGGGGTTTTCGCTGAATTGAAGGCCAATGGCTTTTTCGAACGTGCCCAAAGGCGAACTCTGTTCAGCGGAAGTGGCCTCACTGGTGATGACCCGGTAGGTGGTGGCCGCGGTAGAATTGTCGAGAAGGCCGGCGGTGCTGCTGGTCGAAGAAGTCTCGCCATCGGTGGCATCGAGGTCGAGCCATTTGACCCCCGTGATGTTGGCCCCCGTGCGGTAGGTCACCGACTGACCGGGGGTTGCCCTGCGCATCAAGGTCAAAGCACCGTTGACGAAAGCGAAGTAGTCGGTCTGCACCACCATGCCGCCTTTGCGGTATTCCACTGGCAGCGTCTTGATGCCGCCTTCGAGCTCGAAGAGGGGGCGTACCCAAACACCCAACGCCGGGGTTTGTTTTTGCGCGGGGTCTGCTGAGTACTCGAAGCAGCGATTGACGATGAGACCGAACACCTCTTGCGCTTCGCAATCGAGGCCACAGCTCATATCGGGCCCGGCATCGGCTGCTGGTGGCTTTTTTGATTCGCAGGCCGCCAGTGCGAGGGCAGCGGCAAGAAGGGGCATTCGCATGTCAGAGCATGTAGCAGAAAGTTTTGAGCTTTGCGTTGAACCAAAGATTGATGTGTGCGCCGGCCGTGGGGCCGTGCAGAATCAAACCAGCGCGTGTCAAAAACAGGCAGACGACCAGATTTTACTGCTGCCGTCCGGGCGTTAATTGCGCACGTGGCTCAAACGCACCCAGAATTTGCCCACCTCGACGCCAGTCGCATTTTGGTGGTTGCTGGTGAGGCCCGGCGGGCCTCTCGGGGTACGGTCAAGCCGCTCACCTTTGCCGGCAAGAAGCGGGTTGATTCGATGGGTCGGCGCAAGCCGATGGTCAAAGTGGGCGGTAGGCAAATGCTCTATTGCATCACCTTGCGGCCCCTCTTTTTCAGGCGCTCCACCGCTCGGCAACGAGTGGCGACATTGCTTCATGAGCTCTTTCACATCAGCAAGCATTTTGATGGCACGCTCGATCATCAGCGTCGACACGAAGAGGCGGGCGATGGGTTTGAAGCGGAATTTTCGCCCATTGAACGCCGATGTTGGAAGCGGCTCCCGGTCGAGTTGAGCGGCCCATTTGCGTATGACGGCGAAGTACGGGTGTTGCAATGGCTCGAGAAGCCACAGAGCTGGCTGCCCGGTGAGCGCGCTTCGCACCGCAATCGATACTCCGAAAAACACTTGTTTGAAGGGGTGGTGCGCATGAAAGCACCTTCCTCGAAGACGGTGCATTGAAGGCAAGCCGGGCTGCGGTAAGAGACCGCCATGTCTTCTGAACGCCATTTGTTGGCCGACCGCTACTTAGATGCATTGTACGAGCTGCCTGATGCTTTGCGGGTGCGCAAAGATCTCGACGACGAGCTCGCCGCGCACATGACAGGGGGTCACCACATTTGCATTCGCGGGTTTTGGCGTGCCGGAAAGTCGACCATGATGAAGGGCATTCTTCAGCGGGCGTGCGAACGTTCGGGTGGCGCAGCCTTCGTTCTCGACTTTAAGGACCAGCCTTCAGAGTCCGTCGAATCGGTGTTGGTCAGTATTGCGACGAAGGTTGACGAATTTCTCAAACGGGTAGGGGCCACAGAGCTTAAAGCCGATCCCAAAAAGCCGCTTGAAGTACTGGGCGAATTGGCTGCTCCGCTCTTTGTGGGGTTTGACGAATTGGTGGGCCTGAGCGCTTTGCAGCCGGCGGGCATGAGCACGATCATCGAGGCGCTCTTCAGCACCCCTCGCAACGTCAAAGTCGCCGTGGTGTGCGATAGGCATCGCGATGCAGACGCCCTTTTCGAATCGTTAATCTCTTCGCGCAGCAATGTGGCCACGGTGGTGGTACCTCCGATTTCTGACGAAGAGTTGGTGCAGTTGGTTCAGACGCCGGCTCAAGAGTTTGGCATCACGTTCGAGAACGAAGCGCTGGGTGCGCTGGCAGAAATTTCCGGTAATCGCCCGTGGGAAATTTTTTCTTTGTGCGCCATTTTGGCAGGGAAATTTCAAAAGGACTGGAAGGGCACTGTCAGCCCGGCTCAGGTTGACGAGCTGGTGAATTTAGATCTCCTCGCCGAGAGCGAAGAGGGCAAAGCATTGCTCGACAATCACCTGCGCATTCTGGTGACAGCGATGAGCCCTGAAGAACGCACGGTGATGGAATTGCTTTCAGCGGAAAAAGAGGGCGAGGCGACCGAAGATGCGCTCACCCGCTTGCAAGAGGCCGGGTTCGTCATTGCGAGCGATGAAGGGTATGCCATCAACGGTGCACTCATCGAGTTCGTTTCGCGCGCCATCGTCGAAGATGTCATTCGGGTCAGCGTGGAATGAAGCGTGTCTGGCTGTGCTTGTTGCTGTTGGGAGGCTGCGGACCCATTCTCGCTCCTCCCAATCGCGAGACGGTTGAACTGCGCGGCACGGCCTACGAGCGAGGGCTTCAACATGGCACCGTATTGCGAGCAAAGGTGCGCGGTTTTTACACCACGTTGCTCACCAATTCGCTGTTTCCATACCTCTCGCGGGAGCAGCCTGACATCGCGAGTTTTTTGCCTCTCTACGCGACAGAAAAGTATCAGAACGGTCAATTCGCCTACCAGTTGATGCTCGACTCAGCAAAAGGCATTGAGCATTCATTGCCCCGTTCTCTGCGGGAAGAATTTCAAGGCATCGCTGATGGCTCGGGGCTCAGTTACGAGCAAATTTTGGTGCTCAATACCTTTGTAGACACCGTGCTTGCCGTGCGCGGAATCGCTCTGGCGATTCGACTGAGCCGGGCTCCCGTGCTCAAGAGCATTGAATTTGTGGGCGCCAATGCAGACGGCGTTGATAACGATGACGACGGCGACATCGATGAAACAGGTGAAGGAGTCTTCGACCCGTATGTGCCTGACTTGTATGCTTTGGCTGTCGAATTGGCGCCGCGCACTGCGGTGCGTTTGGTTTTGACAGACCCTGATGGCATCGACGCAGCCACGGTTCGGGTCTTTCTTTCAAATCAGCTCTACACGCAAAGCAGCCCTGAAGTGGTGATGACCGAATTATCGCCTCAAGAATTGCAAGTGCTGTTCACCCCTTCGATTCCGTTGAAGGAAGGTGAAATCAGCACGCTGGTGGTGGGTGCTGGCGACAAGAATATCATCGCTTCTCCTGCGCCCGCTCACGCGAGTTTTATGCGCGACGAAGAAATGACCATCACCACGAGGGGCACCGGGCTTCGAGCTCGTGAAGTGCGAAGACCTGCGTTGACTGATGGGCGTACTCGGCCTCCGCCTTTCGCACTCGGAGTGCGACATTCGATGAAGTCTTCGGCCCCTTTCATCGCTCAACATTTCTCATTGCTCGATGCCAACTCAGCGCACAAACACACGGTAGCGCTCAGGCATGTTCCCGACGACGGCCCAGCCTTTGTCACCATTGGGTGGGCGGGCGTGGTGTCTGGTTTTTCAGGCTTGTCAGAAAGAGGGGTGGGGTTCGCTTGTAACCCTAGCGACTCGCTCGACAACAGCATCGTTGGCTCGGTGTTGGACTCTTTGCTCGATTTGTCGAAAGCGAAGTTGGTCGCTCACGGTATGCCCATCAGTTTATTGGGGCGCACCGTATTGCAAGAGGCCCACGACGCACGCAG
>JAYUVR010000447.1:0-8145 GCA_043753955.1 Archangium sp.
CGGCCAACGACGCCATGATGGTGAACAATGGCTCGGCGGCCATCACCAACTTTCAGAAGGCACTGGCCCTTGATGAAGGTCTCTCGAGCGGGTGGGGAAAATACGGCGCAGAGATTCGCCGTCAGCTTTCGAACCTCTATGTGTTGGTCGGCCTTCAGTTCATCACCACCGGTGACATTGAAAAGGCAAAGGCTGCCTTCTCAGGAGCACTGAAGCACGACTCGAACAACGTTCGTGCGAAGCAACAGTTGGCCAAGCTCAGTGCTGACGTTCCCAAGTCCATCGATGATGCATTTGAAGAGGGCACCAAACAAACGGCAAAGAAAACAGGGCCTCCTCAGGGGTCAATCGACGACGCCTTCGGCGAGTGATGCTTGGGAGCAATGCCTCGAATGAACAACCACCCATTCAAGGCGACGAAGAGAAGTACCAAACCCAAGAAGCTCACCCCCGCGTAGTCTTGCCCGGGCGAATGTTCAGTCAGCAAGAGCCACTGCGCGGGAATTCCGCTCCAGGCCTCGTATTCGCGGAACACCTCGTCATATTTCGAAGCTTCAGCACGCGACAGTAGACGCCCACGCGCAAAGAAAGAGTTCTGTCGCGGCTGCGGGCGTTTGCTGTCGGGCAATCGGCGCTTCTCATCGTCAAAGGTGACGCGCTTCACCAGCAGTGAGGTGTCACTCACCCCGATGACGACCGCGCTCCCTTCTTTTTCTTCGACATACCAGCCACGGGCCGTGGGGACTCCGTGCACTTGGGCATAGCGATTCGAAATCGCTTTCTCGAAGTGGTACTCGCCTTCGGCTCCCAGTTCGATGGGAGTATGCGAAGAGAAAAAGTACTCGGCGTCGGCCTTCACCCAGTAGGCGAAAGCCAAACCCGCGAGCATGGCGAACAACGCCACCGGAGGCCAGACGCCCACCCGAGGGCGCGCCAACTCTTTTTCCATTTCAACCAGCAACTTCTCTCGCTCGACATCATCGACACGAGAGGGCGGCGCAGGCGTCTGACTCATGGAAATAAAAATGAGACAAACCTAAAAAATCATTCCTCGAGTTTTTTGGGCTCTTCTTTTTTCTTCTTTTCCGGCTTCTCGGGCATCTCTGACATTTTGGGAGGGTTTTCGGGAATATTGAAAATCTTCTTCAAGTCATTCTCGATGTCTTGCTCGGTCACGCCCTTGGCGAAGGCGAGTTCCTTAATGAGGAGCGAACGGGCCGTATCGAGCATTTTACGCTCGCCGAACGAGAGATCTTTGTCGCCCTTGAGAAGGTAGAGATCTCTGAGCACTTCAGCAATTTCAAACACGGAGCCGGTTTTGATCTTCTCCATGTACTCTCGGTAACGACGGTTCCACGTGGTGGAATCAACCGAGATGTCCTTCTCTTTGAGGATGGCGTACACCTGCCGCACGTCGTCTTCAGAGATGATTTCTCGAAGCCCGACCTGGCCGATTTTATTGATGGGGATGAGGAATCGGCCCCCGTTTTTTTCGAGCATTTTGAGCACGTAAAATGACTGGCGCTGTCCTGCCACCTCGGTGTGCTCGATGCCCACCACTTCGCCTACGCCGTGCCCTGGATAAACCGCCTTGTCACCTGGCTTAAACATCATCACCTCTGACTACGGGAGAGAGAATGCGCGCTCTCCGATTCGAGGCGCGAATTTGGTCACGCCACTACCACATCTTTCACTTGACTACAACCTCGTACATCACCGAGGCTTTCGAGGCGGCAAGGGTGTTTGGGAGGTGGGCGATGGGGTGGTCGTGGTGGGCACTGGGCAATCGCCCAGCGATGTTTCCGATGTTGGCATGTCTGTTCGGCACAATCGTCGGGCCCTTAGTCGACGTTTCGTGGCCCTTTTCGATGGCATTGGCGGCACTGGCGTTGCTGATGTGCTGGGCTCGGAAGGAACGCATTGGCGCGGTCGCTTTCGGACTTTTAGGTGCACTGAGTTTGGGTGCGGGGTTGGCTCAGCGACAAGCCACAGTCCCTCACCCGCCCGTGGGCACACCCGTCATTCTTGAAGGCGAAGTTGAATGGGTGGGCTCGCATGGCTTTACCCTGAAGGTTTCTCAGCTCAACGACGACGCCATGCACTTCAAAGCGGCCTTGTCTGCTGCCACCCCTCCGTCGGTATTGGCAGGGCAGTGGGTTCGGGTCGAAGCCAAATTGAAATGGGTACAAGACGCATCAAACCCCGGTGAATGGAATCGGGGCGAATGGGCGTGGCGACACGGACAGCCTGTCTCAGGCCACTATCGCCCTTCTCGACTGGTAATGCTGACGAAACCTGCGGCGTGGCGGCGCTGGCTGGTGAGGGAACAGGCTTCATTATCAAAAGACACCTTTGCGATGACAGACGAGACCGCTGAGGCGGCTCTTCTTTTGACGCTTTCGGCAGGCCAACGACAGCAACTGAGTGACGAACTGGAAGAAGATTTTGCCAAGAGTGGGCTGGCGCATGTTCTTTCGGTCAGTGGGCTTCATGTGGCGGTGCTGGCCTTTTCAATGTTCGCCGTCATTCGATGGCTGCTCACGCGCCGAATGTATTCTTGGCTGAGGCGAAGAGACCCTCGTGCGTATGCGTCTTTGCTAGCGATTCCCGCGGTGTGGGCTTACGTCGTCTTCACCGGTTGGCAGGGCCCTGCAGTTCGTTCCGCTCTGATGTGCAGTCTGGTTTTGGCAGCGTGGGCGATGCGACGACGGAGCGATGCACTCAATGCCGTGGCGGTGGCCGCAGTCGCGATGTTGCTCATCGACCCGGCTGCGGCTTTCGACCTTTCCATTCAGCTCTCTTTTTTGGCGGTGCTCGCACTGGTGCTGCTTTCGCCGAGCATCAGAGCCGCCATTCCGCTCGCCCCGCCCTCTCCAGCGACGCAGTCAGGTTGGGTGCTGCGGGTGTCGCGCTGGCGCGAGATGGCTGTGCAAACTTTCGCCGCCAGTTGTGCCGTCACGCTGGCGACAGCGCCCATACTGCTGGGGGTGTTTCAGCGGGTCAGCTTGGCCGGGTTGCTCTCAAACATCGTCACTTTGCCCCTGTCGGGGGTGCTGACGATGGTGTCCGCCGGGGGAGCCGCCGCTCACATCATTTGGCCACCCCTGGCGCTGCCTCTCTTGTGGCTCGGTATTTTTCTGTCTCGCGTGTTCATCTTTATCGCGCATCAGTTCGCTCAGTTGCCAGGCGCGACGGCGGCACTGCCCGGCCCGGGTGTGGCGCTTCTGGTTGGCTGGTGGTTGGGTTTGGCGGCTCTCATTCTTGCTCGGGGACGCTGGCGATTGTTCGCGCTCGTCGCTCCGGCGGCATTGGCTCTGCATCTCTGGGGACCGACGCAGGCGCCCGACACGTTGAGGGTGACCTTTCTGGCTGTAGGGCAAGGAGACGCGGTGATCTTAAGCTCTGCGGGACATCACGCGTTGGTCGACGGTGGAGGCGTGCCTCAAGGCCACGATACGGGGCAAAAGTATGTGCTCCCGTACTTGCGACAACAGCGCATCGCGCGGCTTGACCTCACCGTTCTTTCACATGCGCACCCGGATCACGCCCTTGGGCTTATCTCGACGCTTGAAGAAGTGCCCACCGACAGGCTTTGGCTCCCCGCAGATGTAGGAAGAGGGCCCTTGGTAGAAGAGCTTCTCGATGCCGCAGGAGAGGCGCAAGTTGAAGAACAAGAACGAGGGGCGCTTCCATTTCGGTTGGGGGCCGCTGAGATTGAAGTACTTGGACCTCCGGTCGATCGCTCAGCACTCGAAAGTGAGAATGATCGTTCGTTGGTACTGCGAGTTCGCCATGGCGAAGTCACTTTTCTTTTGCTGGGAGACCTCGAGATGGCCGGTGAAGCAGCATTGAATCTCAGTCCCGCGACCGTGGTGAAAGCGCCTCATCACGGGAGCGACACCAGTTCGACCCCAGAATTGGTGTCTGCGACCAAGCCACAACACGTGGTGTTTTGCGTGGGTCTTCACAACCGATTTAATTTTCCTCGCCCCGATGTCGTTCGCCGGTGGCAAGCGGCAGGAGCGCGCTGTCATCGAACTGATCTCGACGGAGCCATTACCTTCTACAGTGACGGCAAGAGTGTCGAAGTCGAAACATTTCGAACCCCATCGAGAAGTGCTCGTCGGCCGCCTATGGCTGAATGACAAAATCTTTTACGACGGCCATGTGCTGCATGTTGGAAGCCGCTGAATCGGAAGACAAGGCGGGCGAAAGCTCAGTGAGGGGGGTGTACACTCGAGTGTCGATGACGATGCCTGCGTCATAGAGTGAGGCGCCGAAAACCGTGGGCCGCTGCAGTTGGGTTAGACAAGGTGACGCCAGCACGTGATCATACGGCTTCGTGCGATTCGCATTGGTTCCCTCTTTGGCTTGTTGATCAACTGGGTGAGGCCCTGCGGTCACCACCCGCACAGAGAGAGTTGAGAGGCACGCTTCGGTTCGAGTGTCGGTATTAAAATCGCCCCCCAACAACACGTAGTCATGGGGCGGAATGTTGTCGGTGAACCGCATGAGAAGCGACTGTGCTTCGGTATTCCGAGCACCCGCTGAAGCCGTCAACAGATGAACTGAAATGACCCATAACGCATGAGGCCCCGGAATATCGACTTGAGCCCAAACAAAGCTGCGGTTCGACACCTCAGGGTCAACCCACTCACCTTGGGCCATCAAGGGCCAACGACTTATGATCCCGTTGGGAATTGAGCCAGAGCCCCGGGAATACGAGAACCCTTGAGGAAAGGTGCTCGTCACAAACTCAGTCAGATCGCTTTCAGAATTCGCTGCATAGTTGAATTCCTGAATCATCACGATGTCCGGGTCGGCGCCTTGCATAATGCGAGCGCCGTGTCCCAAATCGTACGATTGAAAATTCCCGCTGGTGAGGTTGGCAGCCATGGCTCGTACGCGGAAGGCGGTACCGATACCGGAAGGAACTGGGCAGCCATCTTGGCCCCCTCCCGACCCGCCGTTGCCACCCGCTCCGCCACCAGCTGAACCACCGCCTGCCGAGCCGCCACCACCTGAACCACCACCTGCCGCACCGCCACCAGTTGAACCGCCGCCTGCCGAGCCGCCACCAGCTGAACCACCACCTGCCGCCCCGCCACCAGCTGAACCACCACCTGCTGCACCGCCACCAGCTGAACCGCCGCCTGCCGCGTCGCCACCAGCTGAACCGCCGCCTGCCGAGCCGCCACCAGCTGAACCGCCGCCTACCGAGCCGCCACCAGCTGAAGAGCCCCCACCGATGCCAGCGTCTTCCTCGCCTGTTCCGCCACCTGTCCCCGCGTCAAGTGGAACGACACCCGCGTCAACGCAGGGCGCCTCGACGCAGAGCGGTGGAGCCCCACATTCACAGCTGTGGAAGCCAGCGACCGCCCCACAGAGAAGGGCGAGCATCACGGGCTTCAACACATTCACCTTCAAAGGCGGCTACCGACCTGCTCCACGGCGCCAGAGAACAACCAAAAGAAAGGCCAAAGCCGCCAGCGCTGCTGCCCCGCCGATCAACATCCACGGGGGAGATTCTTCAGAACTCGAGCGTTCAAGGTCGACAGGTGTCTCAGCCACAACAGGCTGCGCTTCAGCGAGCACCACACCTGCGTCGTAAGGCTCTTCTGCAGCGACGACTTCTTCTTCCCCCATACCCGCATCAACCTCGGCCAGCGGGACCTCATCAGGGAGAGGTTCAAGCCCATCTCGAGCTTCTTGCGCCACAATCACCCCATCTGCGGTTCGGTCTCGACGTTCTCTTGCCGCAAGGCGCTTGGCTTCACGAGCATCTGCTGCTTGCTGACGTCGTTCTCGCTGAGCGGCGCGTTTTGCTTCGCGCGCATCAGCCAATTCTTGCTGTCGTGATTCCTTCGCGAGGCGCTCGGCTTCGAGTTCCTCATCGGTCATTCGACCACGACGCTTGCGCTTCACTTCTGGAGCCGGTTCTGCCGACGCCGGTTCTTCAGGGGCGACCACCGCAGTCAAAATGGGTTGCGGAGCCGGCTCAGGCATCTTCCCATCGTCAAGCCGGGCCACCATCACCGGTCGAGCAGGGAGCGCCAGCTTAAAGCGCTTCGCGACATCAAGTTGCCCTGGGTCACGGCGAGGCCTCACTTCAACCTGCACTTCGATGCCAGATTGGAGCTCAAAACTGACTTCACCAGTCACCTTCCACTTGTGCCCGCCCTCATCGCTGAGGACCACGCTGGTTCCATTGGCGAAAACCAGGTGTACCCCCACCATGTGTTTGCCGGGGTTCACCTCATCGTTCCACACCAGATGCATGCCTTCAGCCGAAAGCTGGCTCAATGAAGGCGAACTCAGCGGCCGCCCATCGAGTTCAAATCGAGCTTCCTCAAGGGGGTAATTGAGATCGTCGAGCCCGACGAAATCGATGCGCACGCGGGTCGGTTGTTTGCCGACCATCTGGCGAAGCTGACGATCAATTTCCTCGCGAGCCGCTCGAGCCTGGGCATCTTCAGCCCACGCCGAAACACTCATCACCATGAGCAGCGCTACTAAGCCTCTTCTATTGTTTAAAAAACGCATTCAGCCGGGCTCTGCCACGCGGGCGCCAAAGAGACGATTAACTGACTCCAAGAGTTCATCGGTCACTTGTACTTTCAATTGCGTACTCCCAACCAAAGCCTCCGCTTCACCGGGTATATGGAGTGCCACAGCGATAGGCGTAGCACCGACATGCCTCTTGGCAATTTCTGCGAGCTTTGAAAGTTTTTCATCGGTTGCCATATCAACATGCAGTCGCAATTCGAGACGCTTCACTCGCTTTTCTCGAACCTCTCGTAAAGATTGAATATCGTCCACAATCAGTTCGGCCTGAGGGTTCTCTTCGTCACGGCTCATCTGTACCGTACCCGAGACCAGCAAAGCGTCGTCACTTTTTAACAAATGCTCCCACTGCTCATACCCAGGTTTAGGACCACCTTTGCCCCATTTTCCCGACTTGGGATCCATCACGGAACGAGAACCATCTTTGCCAGGGAAAACCACCAGTTCGACGGAACCTGACAAGTCTTCCAACGTCACCCACGCCATGCGCTTGCCAGTCTTGGTGGGGCGTTCTCTCATCACTGCGACGATGCCCGCGATGGTCATTTTTTCGTCGCGACGAGCTCGTTGAACCGAAGCGATAGGGCGAGCATAGCGGCGCAGTTCCTTTTGGTAGGCATCAAGTGGGTGCCCAGAAACGTAAAAGCCGATGGCCCCCTTTTCGAATGAAAGTTTCTCTTTTTCTGTCCACGGCTCGGTCACTGCGTAGTCGTCTCGAGCACTTTTGCCCGGGGGCGTCGAGGCAGCGAGCATGCCAAAAAGATTTGATTGCCCCACGAGCGCGTCGCGTTGTGTCGAAGCCCCTCGTTCGAGTGCGATGCCGACGGTGTCGAACAGTTGTTTGCGATGGCGCCTCTCAAAATCGAAAGCACCCGCTTGAACCAGGGCTTCCATGGTTTTTCGATTCACTCGCCTGCCATCAACGCGGTCACAAAAATCGAAGAGCGAGGTGAAATTTTTGACCTTCCGAGCCTCGATGATGGCCTCAATGGCCGACTCGCCCACGCCTTTGATGGCACCCAGACCGAAGCGAATCTTCCCCTCGATGGCACCGAAAGCGAGGTCAGACTCATTGATGTCGGGAGGCAACACCTCAACGCCGGCCCCGCGCGCTTCGGCAATGTGCAACACCACTTTATCGGTGTTGTCTTTCTCGCTGGTGAGGAGCGCGGCCATGAATTCCACCGGGTAGTGGGCCTTAAGCCACGCGGTGTGAATGGTGATGAGGCCGTAAGCAGCCGAGTGCGACTTGTTAAAGCCGTACTGAGCAAACTTTTCCATCAAGTCGAAAACACCGCTGGCAATCTTTTGATCGACTTGCAGCTTGGCGGCCCCAGCCAGAAACAGGGCGCGCTGTTTCTGCATCTCTTCAGCCTTTTTCTTCCCCATGGCGCGACGCAAAATATCGGCGCCACCCAGTGAGTAGCCGCCCAGCACTTGGGCAATTTGCATCACCTGCTCTTGGTAAACGATGACGCCGTAGGTGTCTTTAAGTGCAGCCTCAAGCGTCGGGTGCGGAAAAGTCACCTTGTCGCGACCATGTTTTCTATCGATGTACACATCGACCATGGTGCGCCCGTC
>JAYUVR010000448.1:0-4632 GCA_043753955.1 Archangium sp.
CATCGATTCATGTGCTCTCCTAAAAGTACTTCTGAAGTTTCTGCAGCTGGGTATTGGGTCGACCAACACAATCCGTCACGGCGGAGCTGCCGCATCGACAGACGGCAAAAAGATGCTCTGCGGAAATCGCTTTCTGAAATGCCCTGCTTTCGCTGCGGCAGCGGCTTGGTCGCCTGACTGAGCCAAGGCTTGAACGAAGAGCGCTTCTCGTTCCTCTGCCAATTCTCCCTCTGGGAAGTCCCGCGCGTGTCGTCTCAAGGTCACCAGTGCCGCCTGCGCTCGACCACTCATGATGGCTGACCTCGCCATATCGAGCAGCGGTTGTTCTGCCGCCAACTTCGACAATGGAACCGCGCTGGCTTTCTTCGGCATCGGAGAAACCGGAGCCGGAACTGCTTCATGAATGGGCGGAGGCAGCGGCGTCACCGCCACTTCCACCGGCGGCACCACCACCGGCATTTGAACAACCACTGGCTCAGGTCTTTTCATAAACACCACCGTCGCCGCGCTCCCGGCCATCACCCCGACAGCCATCATCGCCAGGCCTGTACTCAATTTGATTCCTGCTGCAGTTGCAGCAATGGCTCCTGAACTCGTGACTGGCGCCCCTAAATCAGCCGAAACCACCGGCCGCAAAACCAACGTACTTTCCAACCGTCGAAGCAATCGCTCTGTCTCATCAACCGTCGGCTGTGGCGATTTCGCCTTTTCCAAGGCGATCAATTCAGCCGCCAAGTCGCTCATGGGTTCGATGCTCATGACGCACCTCCCTCGGCGCGCGCCAGGCTGCGAGCTGCCGCTTCAAAGTCTCGCCTGGCCAATCGCAAGCGCGAGTAGGCCGTGTTCAACGGAATACCGAGCGTCTGCGCGATTTCAGGCATCTGCAATTCTTCCAATTCATGGAGCACGAAGACGGCTCGCCGCTCCAATTCCAGCTCATCGATGATGCGTTGAGCGAGGGTGAGCCCCTGCCGGCGCTCGGCGACCTCCGCTGGGCCTCTTTCTCCTCCAGCCGTGTCGACGATTCGCTCGGCCGGCTGCTCGCGGGTGGTGGAATGTTTGCGCTGATGATCTCCAACCACTCGAAAACAAACCCCGTACAACCAAGGGCGCACCGGCCGCGAAGGGTCGAGACTGGCCCACGAGCGGTACGCCGCCGCGAAAACATCGTGCACCAAATCTTCAACTTCCGTGTCTCGCACTCCCAATCTGCGCACGACCCGCCACACAAATGGGCATTGCTCCCGGTACACAGACCGAAAGTCAGGAACCGTCGTAGAGGCAGGCACAGCACTGGTATTGGGTTGAGCCGCCACTTCCGTCATGGCTACCTTCACCAAGCTCTAAACGTCAGGCCGAGCACGACCCCGCCCGCAACGGAAGGCAGTTTCCACTCGGTCGAACCGCTCACCAACATCTGCGTACGTAGTAACGGGAACCAGAGCTCAGCCCCCGCATGAACCGCCACCACCGACGAGCCCGGCAATTCAAAGAGCAACCGTGGCCCCGCGTGCATCGTGGGAGCCCACCCTGATTGAGGGTCGATCAACTCGCGAGCTTGATAGCGCAGACCGCCACCTCGAATGGCTCCGCACCCAGCAAGACGCCACACATGTAGACAAGCGTCGAAGAGACCACCAACGCTCATGCCATCGACAAAACCGCCTTCTTCCAAGGCTGCATGAGAAGGAAAACCCACCCAGCCACTCAAACCCGTCGAGAAGCGCGAAGTAATCGCCAAGCGCACTCCCAAACGAGCACCCGCCAAACCTCCCGGCTGAAAACCCACCTCCGCTGCTCCAGCCGCTGAAAAAGAAAGATGCGTTTCCAGAGGTGCTTTCACAGGCTGAACCACCACCGGAGCAGGAGGCGCTTCAACCTGGAGCACAGGAGCAACGACCGGAACTTCAGGCTCAGCAACGACAACAGGCTCGGGTTTTGGTACCGGCGCCACTCGAGTCAACACCATCGGGTCCACTGCAACCGCAAGCGCCAGTGCCAATGCATCGGTCAAACTCCGGCAATCACTCGGGCCCGTTAGCACGCGTTCAGCAGAAGGCGTGCCTTGGCGAGCAACTCTCACGTGAGCAGTCAGCGAAGTGCTTCCCGAAATTTCAACCAAGACCTTGGTGCTGTGTGAAGGAATAAACGGGTCGTACCCCAGGCGTATCGCCACCGCCTGCCTGAGCGCTCCTTCGTCACACGCTTGACCCGCACCACTGCGCAACCACACCAGTTCCGCTTCAGGCGGCACAGCTGGCGATTGAGTAAGAATCAAACTGAGAAGAAAAACCATCGGTCAAGGCGCATAACTGAGGATGATTTTTCAAACCAGCAGTACTGAGAAACCATTTTCGATAAACCTTGTCAGGTGGTCGTTGGCCTGGAGGCTGGTGGTTCTTCGTCGAGCTCGATGTCCGTTTCGGGCAGGAAATTACCGTCCAAACGTCTGTGGGTTCAGACGAGACCGCCTCCAAAAGAAACCACATGGCAGACCCGTACTCACGGCCCCAGACTGGGTATGCGAAATTCTCTCGCCCTCCAATGCCATGATTGATCGCGCTGAAAAGCTACACACTTACTTCGCCGCTAGAGTGAGCCACTATTGAGCGCACGCCTCTAGCGATTTCATTCCCGCGGCGTATGGCACTTGTCCTATTACTTATTCAGATCTAAGCGAGGCCTAGTGTTCCTCTAGAAAGGCTTTCGTGCGCTCATCGCTTGTCTTGTTTGTCTCTGTCGCATTGAGCTCCTGTAGCGGCACATCGATTTCTACATGTGATTCCAAATGTATTGGCTGTTGTACCGCTGATGGTTTCTGTGAATCAGGCATCACCGCGACCGCGTGCGGACGCAACGGCAACCGCTGTGAAACATGTGTTGGCACACAACAGTGTCGACTCTACCAATGCAGCAACACCCCTAACGGTGGAGGCAACGACGGCGGAATCAACGACAGCGGAGTCAACGACAGCGGAGTCAACGACGGCGGAATCAACGACGGCGGAATCAACGACGGCGGAGTGTGCGTTCCCAATTGCCCAGATGCGGGCACGACGTGCGAAGATGGTGACGGATGCGGAGGGAGATGCAGTTCAGGTCGCTTTCTCAAGTTTGTCGGCAACGGTCATACTTGGGTTGATTGGACTTGTGGCCCCAACGACGTCTGCGTGACCACCGGCTGGTCGGCCGGCACTTGCGTCTACTCGTGCGACCCAAGTCGCCGGGAAAGCTGCGACGCAGGAGAGAGTTGCGACTTTGGAGGTTCATTCATCGGTCACCCCCTCGATGGCGGCGACCTGATGAGCTGTCGTGTCACGAAAACTGGCGTCGAGAGTTCTCAGTGCCGATACCCTAGCGATTGCTCCTCGGGACTGACCTGTGATTGCTACGACAGCAGCGCCCAGTGTTCCAGCGCTGACCCTATCACTTACCCCAGGTACTGCCATCGCATCTGCGGCCCTGGCCTACCCTGCCCTTACCCCAGCCAGACATGCGTTCGCAGCCGCGAAACGTATTCGACCAGGGTCTGGGGAAAGTGCGACCCCCCGAGAAGTCCCTGTTCGCCCAACCCTTGCACGGAGATCAACCGCAACAAGTGCAGCATTAAGGATGGACAGGTTGCCTGCGGCTGTAACCTCGGAACGCATGAATCGAACGGTCAGTGCGTGTGCACTCCCCAGTGCAGTGGAAAGCTCTGCGGTCCTGACGGGTGTGGGGGGACCTGTGGTACGTGCAATGGTGGCGCGCAATGTTTGGCGAACGGCATTTGCGCGATCTGCGACCCCGTGACCCAAATCGGCTGCGGTGTGGGAGAACGATGCCGACTCAACGGGACAAGCGCGCAGTGCACCACAGTCATTGGAACCGGAACGCAAGGAGCTACGTGTGTCTCTGACTCCGAATGCGCGGCAGGCTTGCTCTGTACGACCATCGATTCTACGTCACGGTGTCGCAAGTACTGCGATTCTGATGACGACTGCGGGAACGGCCGGTGTGCCTTTAGTATTTCCGCAGGAATCAGCACCTGCACCACTGCCTGCAATCCACTCTCATCGAATTGCGCTAACAACAGCGACCGCTGCTACGTCTTCAGTGTGTCTGGTGGTCCAGCGGAAGTGACAGATTGCCAGCAGGCCGGCTTCGGCTCTGTGGGTTCCATCTGCTCCGCTGTGAGTCAATGCGCTGCCGACACGTGTGTGTTCTCTGCCTGCCGCGACGTGTGCCCCGTGGGCTCTACGAGCAGTTGCAGCGTAGGGACTTGCACGTCAGTGCAAGGTTGGTCGACCTACGGAATCTGTAAGTAGGTTGCATATCGGCCTTTGGCTATCTTCCGATGACAATCATTGGCGTGCTCCAATTCTTGTAAGCTGGAACTCCAATCTGCCCAAAAACATTGGAACCCCAACACTTCACGGCGCCAGAGGACGAGAGCGCACAAGCATGAGCAGCGCCAGCCTCAAGGACCTCCGCACGGAGTGAAAACATTGACGACTGCAGTGCCTGCCGAAGCTCGTTGGCGCCCCAACAATCGACGATTCTTCCTGATGCGCCCGCACACGTGAAACCATTCCCCAGCGAAAAGACTTCAATCGGCGCATCGAACCCCGTCACCTTCACTGGCTCATTGCT
>JAYUVR010000449.1:0-10181 GCA_043753955.1 Archangium sp.
GCTTTCAAATGACCATTGCGTTCGAGTCAGCCAGCCGTCGAGTTATCAATAGGTTCCGTAAACAGGCAGGCTCACGTTCGGCAACGGCATCGTTTGCGCATCGAGTTTGCGCGCGTTGTCTCGATATTCAACACGCTGTGAAATGCGTTCCAAATCATAGCCAATTGTTTGCACACACGCGTATCAACACCTCTGTCATGGTCAGCGTACTGTCACCACCCACCAAACAGACGCCTCTCTATTCTTTTCGAATATCGCTCGAGTAAGACTCAGTTCAGCGCCTTTGTTCACCGTCGCTGCGCGCCCCATCGATTCGTCGGCCCGCGCTTGGGTGTCTCGAATTGAAACGTCGCTCAGCGACACCTTTGAGCCCTGTTCCGCCACATTCACTGCATTTTCTCTATTGCCTTCAAGCACAACTCTATTGAGTGTCACTTCGCCCCCATATTCGACATTGATGCCGCGCCCTCCAATGCCTCTTGAGTCGAACTGGGTGTTGCGAACCACGACGTCATGACCTGTCACCGTGGCCGCATTCCCAACCAAAATGCCGATGCCAGCCGCACCATCGATGATGAGGTCAGAGAGCTCTAATGAGTTGCCGCTGGGGTTCGCCAACACCCCGAGCGCAGGGCACCGAGTTGAAGATTTTTGAGCGCCCCACCGAGCCCGTTCGCGCGCACGGTGACTTGACTTGCGGTGGTGCCTCGCAACTGCGCACGCACAAATATCACCTGGCTCGAAGGCAACCCCCTCGCCCATTCATCATCGGTACAAGCAGTACCCACTTGCCGGCACCCTTCTTCCCCCGGGAATTGTGCTTCATCTGCCGCACACAACGGAATGGCATTGGTAGGCCACGGCTCACAACTCGTCGGTCCATCAAGGTGGAGCACTTCTTTCCAACCCTGAGGGCAAGGAAGAAAGTTCGCGGGCTCAGGAAGCACGGCAGGGACGGGCTCTTGAAGGTGCGTCTTCACCAATTCAGGGACGCCCGCATCGCGTTCCCTCACAGGGACCAGAGACGTCGCCAATGGCTCACAGCCCAGCCACACCCCCGTCAAGAGAAGCATCGACAACTGAGGTGCGACAGAAGAGAACCGAAACTGCGCCATAGCGGCCTCCATGCCCGCATACAGCCGGCTTCTGCAAGCCCCCTGAGCCCGAAACAGCTCACTGCAGACATGAGCATCGTGTCGTCGTATAAAAGCCCCGGGGGAAATTCATAATGGTCAATCCAGTCGTGGTGGTTCCAGGCATCAAGGGCTCGGGGCTTGAAAACTATTATCAAGTAGGGGGCGCTCCAACGTGGGGCACTTGGCAAGCCATCGCCGGCACTGGCATTAACAATTTGCTGCCTACTGTCGATGGCGAAGTTGATTTTGCCGATGACGTTGTCACTCGCGCGACGTACGTACTGGGCATTGCCTACGGCAAGTTCATCGAGGGCCTTCGAGCGCGTTTAGAAGTCCCCGTGTACATCTTTCCATATGATTGGCGACAGTCGAGTCGCCTCAATGGCGAGAGACTGACCAATTTCATCGAGCTCTTGCGAAGAAAGCCGATGAATTCACTGCGAGGTTGGGCCGCTGGAGATCGCCTCGTCAATGTGGTGGGTCACAGCATGGGAGGCATGGTCATTCGCAGCGCCTTGAGCACCTGGGCCTCTCGTCAGACCAAGGCCCCTATCGACAATGCCGTTTTTATTGCGACTCCGCATTACGGGAGCCTCGATGCAATACGAGCCATGGTGACGGGCGATTCGCCCATTCTCGATTTCAACAAAGAACTGAGAAAATTGGCGCGGGCCTTACCGAGTGCATATGAGCTGCTGCCCACCTTCGACAAAGCAGTCATCGATGCGAATGGCGTTAACTTAGATATATTCAGTATCGCCAATTGGCAATCAAACGTAACGCAGACAACGGACGGCATTCAAGACGTCACGCAACAACGGCTGACTGACGCGAAGAAATTTCTTTCCACTTTGCCACTGCCAACCGCGGCCAAACTTGGCGTGCAAGGCGAAGCCATCTGTCTGTATGGAAAAAAAGCAGCGTCAACATTATGCCAAGTGCCCGTCGATGCTGCGATGGGTACTCTTAAAAATGTGTACCGATTTGACCGCGGGCAAATGGGTGACGGTGACGAAGTGGTACCGATGAAGTCGGCGATACTCGAAGGCTGCGAAGCGATTGAAATTCCCTATTCAGACGTCGGCTTTTGGCCAACTGAATTGCCTGCGCGGGTCAATATGCATGCCTTCATCTGTGTACTCGATGAAGTGCAAACTGTTGTGAGTCGGTTCCTCAAAAAGCCTCTGCAGAAATCGAAGAGTTTCCTCCCTATCAATTTGGCGTTGAGCCTCGAGAGCCTAAAGACGGAGTAGCGATTTCTTGAGATCGCAATACTTGCGACCAATTGAGCAAGATAAATGTGGCCGACGGGTTGGAATGTGACGGCCGCGTCGACAACAAGATTGCCGGCAAAGATTTCGACGCCGACGGCGTGCCTTACCCCGCCGATTGCAATGACGACGAGCCGTTGGGCAACCCTTCTGTTCCCGAGGCACCTGGCAACCAAGTTGACGACAATTGTAATGGCGAGGTTGACGAAAAATCATGTGACGATGAAGCCAGTGATTCTTCTGCAAGTGCCTTCGCCAAGGCCATCGAAGTGTGCACTGGCCTGGTCGATGCCAGCTTTCCCAAAGGCGATGTTCTATCTCGAGGCATTCGCACCAAATTTGGAGGTGCATTCACTCCGCGCGCCGGCTCAAAGATGGTGATGATTTCTACCGGGCGAGCCAAAGACCTCTATGACGACCCCGCGTTCAATCCCCAGCTCAATACCGGTGAGAGCACCTTTCGCACCAATGACTCGCCTCCCATCTATACCCCTGCTCGCTGCGCTACCCGCTCACGAGAGCCTGCGGCAAAAGATTTGAGTGAACTGGAGCTGACTCTGACGGTGCCAGCAACAGCCAAAAGTTTTTCTTTTAGTTTCACGTTTTTCTCGGGCGAGTATCCCGAATTTGTTTGTACTTAATTCAATGACCGTTTTGTGACTGTGCTCGAATCATCGGCGCTTGACCCAAGCAAGCTCCCCCCGGGTCAATGCAAGACTGACGGCCCAAGACCGCGATGCAACATCAGTTACGACAGCGTTGGGCAGCCGATGACTGTGAATAATGGCTTCTTTGATATTTGCGAAAATGCCAACGTCAAAGATGGTGCGGGCGGCACGGTGATGAACATTTGTCCTCAACCAGCCAGCTTGTTGAGCCATACGGGTTACGAGAGGCCACCCGGCGGTTTGATGGGAATAGGCGGCGCTACTCGATGGCTCACCACTACGGCACCCGTCATTCCGGGGGAAACCATCACTCTTCGTTTTGCTGTCTTTGATGAAGAAGACTACATCATCGATTCGGCGGTGCTGCTCGACAATTTCAGATGGGACACCAAAGCCGTCGATGCGCCGGTCACCGGAGAAATCAACTGACCTGAGGTAGACAGGTTTTCTTGTTCTCGCTCATGAACTTCCGCCGGTCAGGGCAAACTCATAAAACAATTTTGTCTATCCGCAGTGGTGTGTCCGTTGCGTTGAATCGAGCGCCTTTGTTTCACCTCAGGCCGACGTTTGCGATGCTGAGGGGATTTACTTCCTCTACCAAAGTGACGCTTAGTGCACAGTAGGCGGTTGTGGCCCGCGCGGCGGGACCCGGCGAGGGTCTCCTGCAACGTATTCTGTGATGACGTTTGCTGAAAATCTTTGGTTTCCTCGGGGTTTCCAACTGCAAACACCTCGATGTACTCACTGAGTATATTGCCGGAGACCCGCACCCGACTGGCTCTCCTGAAAATGGGAGCAGTCGGGCAGCCAGCCGCCGAACGTTTCGCCGCCACCGGCCACACCGAGGCGACCTGGTGACAACCACTCCCGCTCACCCTGTTGCCCTTAAAGCAGCGGTTCGCTCACTTTCACTCGCTCCGTCAGCCGATGCAAATTCAGGTCGATAACGAATAATTCCACACACGCCACAGGGCGTTTCCGCAACCTCTCGACAAGCCAGTTCAGCTTCTGCTTTTGTCGTAAATGCGGCCACATTTCTAGACGTGAATGGGAGCAACATCTTCTGGCGTCCCTTGACGAATTGAAGGTGCATTTCCTCTCAAGTGTTTTCTTAAACGCTCTCCAAACATCGGCTCGTGCAACAGGGTCTCTGCTCCATCAATGATGTAGCGCTACACCTTTGCCCGCACCCAAAGCATGAGCGCGCCACGGTCATGCCCGTGGCGGCTGCGAGGTGTAGAAACCTACGTTTCCCTCCTGCGACAATCTCTTGTCAATCAAGACAACCCCAGCGCTTCACGAATTGCACTGGGCTTCAAAAAAGAGTTCCTTCAAATGCCCCTAAACAATATTTCCTTTAATTCACAAATCGCCGGAAAAATTTTTGAGTTCATGAAGGACAAAAGCAACACCGGCGTCGCCTTGAGTTCGAGCGAAATCAAAACCCTGCGAACCATGCTTGAAACTGAAGCAGCCAAACACCATGGGAAAATTCCCTATTCTGTTCGCGACACCTTTGATGATGCGGCGACAAGAAATGTCGATTTGCTCTTCGTAACCAACAAGGCGAGCAAAGAATTCACAGATTTGGTCAAGTGGATGGACGGCAATCTCTATGACCCGCTTCTCGAGCTCAGTGGCAAGGGACCCTGCAAGTAGGCCCTTTCCCGCAAGGGGGCCTTTTCATGAGAACCCTTCTCATGCTTGAAGCTCCCCTCGAGAGTTAGAGGACCTTCAGTTGCCGTCAAATCAACCCCATCTCACTCGGGCGATAACCGAAACCGATGAGGGAATTCGGGCCGACGAGCATTGCGACAATTTTCGTCTATTGCCCGTCGGGGAAACCCTCGGGCGATATGTCATTCGCGAGCACCTGGGCAGTGGCGGAAGCAGCGAAGTCTATGCCGCGTTTGACTACGCACTCCACCGCGTGATTGCGCTCAAGGTATTGCATAACAATACCTCGCACCTGGGGTCCGCCACCCAGAAGCGACTCTTGTCTGAGGCACAGGCGATGGCACGCCTGTCTCACCCCCATGTCGTGACTGTCTTTGACATCGGCAATTATGAAGGCTGGCATTTCATCGCGATGGAACGCATCGTCGGCATGTCGCTCTCGACGTGGCTCTCTCGACGTCGTCGACCTTGGTCTCAAGTTCTCGGGCGATTTGTAGAAGCCGGACAAGGCCTGCAAGCGATTCATGAAGTCGGTCTCGTGCATCGCGACTTCAAACCCCACAACGTGCTCATTGATGAAGCCGACCGTTCGCGAGTCACTGACTTCGGGCTGGCGTCTTTGAAAACGGACGGATTCGCAAATACGGGCGGAACGCCTGCATACATGTCTCCCGAACAAATAAATTCGGGTATTGTCGATGCGAGAAGTGATCAATACAGCTTTTGTGCTGCGTTATATGAAGGCCTGTATGGCTTAAAATCGAAACCCGGAGGCCCGACTACGCGTGAGCCGCCTTCATGGCTGAGACGAATCATCGAGCGAGGTTTGTCTCTCGAGAAAGAACACCGATTTGCCTCAATGGCAGCGCTGCTTGAAGAAATAGCCCGCGGCGTTTCGCTGCGTCGGAAAGTACATGTTGCATCAATACTCGCGGCGACAGCCACATTGGCAGCGTCGAGTTCTTATGCAGTCATGCACCGCGCGCCTCTGTGCGTACCTGCATCAGAACGGGTGGCTTTACAGTGGAACGACTCAACTCGCGATTCGCTGCACGCAGCGCTCTTCACCTCAAAAAGCCCGTACCCTCTTCACGTTGCCAATCAATTGGTGGCGCAAGTTGAAGACGCTTTCGCTCAATGGGCAGTCGCCTATGACTCTTCTTGCGCCGAAGCTGCAGACACTGGAGTGATGGATTCACGTGTCGTTGAATGTCTCGATGATGGTCTTTTTGAATTGGGTAAGTCCGTCGAACTCCTCACTCGTGCAGACCATCGCTTGCTGATGCGGGCTGCAGAATTTGTCCCGGCGATTTCATCGCCCAACGACTGCACCCTCAAATCGCAGTCTCGGCAGCATCAAGATGCGCAAACCTCGGTGAGCCTGCGACAAGAGCTCATCAAAAGTACGTTATTGATGAAATCCGGCTCGCTGCATGAAGGTGAGCAATTGGCGCAATCGCTTACCAACGAGGTAAACGCGGTTGGAGATCAACACCTTCAGGCCGCTCATCGGCACGCTCTGGGTATCGCCGCGTCACTCCAAGGGCGCCAAGAAGAAGCCGCCACGTGGCTGCGCGAGGCAGTAAGGCTTGCCCTCGCTAGTGGCGATGACAACCGGGTGTGGAAAGTATGGGTAGCTCTCGCGCAGGTGCACGCACGACTCGAGCATTTTGAAGAGGCCCGCACCACACTTGAGCTCGCCAGCGCAATGGCTTCTCAATTTGGCTCAGCGACCACGACCGCTGAATCCCTTGCCACGACTCGTGGTTTCGTTGAAATGCTGGCGCATCAGCCAGCCGCTGCGAAATCAGCCTTTGAAGACGCGTTAAAGTTTTCAAACGCAACCAAGGAACCTCTGGGGGTTTCGCGCATTTATTCAAACCTAAGTGCAATCGAAGTGCACCTCGGCAACCCCGATGCCGCCTCTGTACTTGCGCAACAAGCGGTAGAACTTTTGACTGCAGCCGTGGGCACTCAACACCCGCTCGTCGCCGATGCCCAAAACAATCTCGGAGCCGCCTTACTCATGCAACACAAGGCTCGCGAAGCGCTCCCGCATCTGGTCAACGCATTGGAAGTTCGTCAAAGCACTCTTCCCGCGGGTCACCATCGATTACTCTCATCACAATTCAATACCGCAGAAGCGCTGCTCGAAACGGGTGACCCTCACCGAGCCATTGAACTGCTCGAAACAGCAATCGAATACACGTTGAAGTCGAAAGGTGAACTACCAGAAGATTTTGCAGAGCATGAAGCTCGCTTGGCTCTTGCATTCGCGAGAATTGGAAAATACCTCAAAGCCGAGCAATTGAGCCAGCAGGCGCTGAAACGAACTACGCCGTCCGCGACTCGCCACTTGGTTCTTCTGCTAACAGGTCAAACCGCTCGCGAAATGGGTCAATTCTCCCTCGCAACGACGCGACTGTTATCTTCAATGCGCGATGTGCCGACGTCGGGCAGCTACCGAAAGTCGCTTGCCCTCGTTGCGCTGACCGAAGTTGCCGAGGCTCGAGGACAACAGGGCCGAGCGCTCGAATGGGCAACACAAGCTGTCAGCGCCGCGAACAAATCGAGCCCTTTCGTTCCGTCTGAACTGGCTTACGCGCAGCAAGCGCTCTCGCGTTTAACTTCAAGGGAAGAAAGAACGAAGTGACCAAGTCAAACGTCACCAACACGACGTCACGGCCTTCAGTCGTGCCAGAGGGAGAGCCCGAAGGCGTGAGCTTTCTGACCCTCTTACTCGAAGCAGATCGACCGCAAGCGCTCTCGGCTCGGCTGCTGTTGTCTCAAGTGCATCACCTTGAAATCGGTCGAGGTCTGAATAGAGCTTTTTCCCATCAACGCTTAGAAGTACCTGACAAGAAAATTTCTTTCAAACATGCACAAATTGTCGAAAGCATGGGGCGATACATTCTCGAAGACCTGGGTTCAAAGAATGGAACCTTCCTGAATGGAATCGCAAAGCGCCGCGCCGCACTGGTGCCCGGCGATGTCATACGTATGGGCCGAAGTGTGTTTGTCTTTCATACGGTCTACCCGCGAGTACAACCCTCGCCCTGGGTTGACTTTGAAGGTCAGGCTCCTGAACTCTCGAGCGTATTGCCCGAACTCGACGCGGCTTTCGATTCGCTTCGGCGACTTCCTCAGGCGCGTGTTCCTGTTTGCTTGGTCGCCGGGCGAGAACGGGAACCGTTACAAATAGCCCGTTCAATTCACCGCCATTCACAACGAGAAGGCTGCTTTGAACTCTTTGAGGAAGGCAACAAAATTCAAGCATCGACAACCTATGTCGACCAGCTCAAAAACCTAAACCCAGAGCACCAAAAGCGTCTTCTTGTACAAATACAAGAACAGCACTCTCAGGTGATTGTAGCTACCGACATTGAATTAGAAGCCTGTACGCCTTGGGTGCGCGCCGACCTTCTCGCAGCCCTCTCGGCCCGGGTGCTCCGCCTGCCACCGCTCGCCGCGCGCAGAGAGGACATCGGGCTGATGATGGGAACGTTGGCCGTTGAAGGCGCTCTTCTGAGCCTCACCGCTGAATTGATTGAATATTGCTACCGCTGCGAATGGCCACTTGATGTAGCTCAGCTTCGCTCAGTGTTAATTGCTGCTGCACAATTGTCGCCTGGCGATGCACTTCAACCATCACATCTCGCCGCGTCGATGCGCCCGATGCGAGCACACGCATCGTCTCGGGTACTCAAGTCGCTCGATGCCAAACAAGCCAATCATCGCGAAGAATTGGTGAGATTATTAGAAGTGCACAAAGGCAACATCAGCGCCGTCGCGCGCGAGCTCGGGAAGGCGAGGACGCAAGTTCAACGGTGGATGAGGCGTTACGAAATCATTGTTCCGTGAACTGAATCTCAGCGAGCGCGGCGCCAACCGAGTATGTACCCAAATGGGACGGGGAATTGTCGCTCAACGGGTCATTTCAATGGCGCGATGAGGCGCATTTCACACAGTACTTTTTCATGGTGGCAAGCCCTGACACCGACACCCTTGTCCACTCTGCCACCATCGCGGCTGAAGGCCCAACATGCCCTGACAACACTGTCTGCTCTTTGACCTTTGAGATGCCGGGGTACCCTGCTTTAGACACCAAACATTACACCTGGGCGGTCATGGGCTTTAACCCCGCTTCGGGAAGTTGGGAATGGTGGCCTTCAGGTGTATTTTCTCCATTTCATCCATTGCCAGGTGAAGCTCTCACTTTGGTTACGAATTGGAATGGCACCGTTGTCAATTTAGATTGGCCTGCTTCGCCTCAAGCAACGCACTACAGCGCAGAGTTTATGAATTGGGCCACGGCAACCTCTTCCGCCACCTTTGAATGCACCACCGCTGCCTGCGCTGGAAATGCCAATGTAGCTCAAATTCCATACGGCACCGTTCTGGTACGGTTGCGCAGCTGTGGGCTCAATGGTCATTGCACCCCAGGAAGTCTGCGAAAAAACTTTGGCCCTCGAGAACGGCAACTACTTGGCCCTCTTTCCCGCTGTCTGTGGAAATCAATGGTCACCGCAAAAAATCGTCAGCTTTCAAGTCAATCTTGAGGCGGTGCCTGTGCCCCAACTCGCCCCTCAAATATTGAGCCCAAAGAGTGGGGCCATGACGTCAAACACCCCGTCATCTTGTGGTCTCGTGCGCTTGACTTCAAAGAGTATGAACTGACCGTGACCGACACGAACCCTGGTGGCGGCAGCAGTCATTCGTACACAGTGACGTGTTCCACTCCCATTTGCGCCTTCGACTTCACGAAGGAAGAAAGACAAGTCATTGGTGAATTCACTTTTGGAGTGCGCATTGCCCACCCGCAATCGCCCCATCACCATTGCGCTCGTTTACGGGCAGCGCTGCCTACCATCCAAAACCAAGGCAACAAATCAGTCCTTTCAACAAACAAAACATCGGAAATGCCGAAAAGACGGCCGTTCAATTCAATGCTGATGTTCAAACGTCAGAAGCGCTTGTCACCATCAATGGGCCAACGGCTTATCACCAGGTCAGCCCTCGAATCCCACGGTCTTCACCACAATGTAACTACATAAAAACTCACAATGGAGTTCCGAACGCGTGTGTCTATTCGAATCTAAAACATGGACCTTTGACGACGAATGCGCCGGCGACCTCGGAGACCCCACCTGGCACTATGAATTTGTCGGCGGTGTCGACCGCACCCAATGAACCGGGCGATGCGGCGACACCGCCGACCACTTTATTTCCTCAATGACTCTCTAACGAGGCGGGGGCCCAGGGAGCGTATTGGGAAGGGCAACAATAACATCCTTCAAGCCTACCCAACCGGTCGCCACTTCGACTCTCGGAGCCCAACGCGCTACGTACTTTGGGTACCAAATAGGGCCGGGTGGATGGTATTGATAGGACACGCCCTCGAGGTAGTTTTCGTGCTTGTAGTACCAAAG
>JAYUVR010000450.1:0-18491 GCA_043753955.1 Archangium sp.
AGCGCGCGCAGCCAAGCCGCCAACGTCGGAGCGTCGAGGGCGCTCGTCGGTATGGGGGGAACGACGGCTGCGGGGAAGCGCGTCGTCCCCGATTCGGCAAGGCGCATCACTAAGGTGCGCAAGATGGCTTCAACGGCCACCGCCGGGTTTTCCCCATACGACACTTCGTGATGAAAACCGGCCAAGTCAACATAGGCGGAAGGGCCAGTGGTGCGGCGAGCCACTTCGAGCGCCAACGATGATTTTCCGAAACGGCGAAGCCCGGTGACGACGGTCCAGTGGCCGGCGCGGGCCTCTGTCAAAAGCCCTGCGACCAAACGTTCCCGGTTCCAAAATTGGCTTGAGCTTCGAACTGGGCCGCGCACTTCGAAAGGGTTTCCTCGCAGCGTCGTGGCTTCGACCAAATCGAGGAGATCTTCATCGCGGGTGGCCCAAGTCAAGCGAGAGAGAGCCAATGGCAGCACTTGCACGGCGCGCGTGCCACCTCGAGCCGCCCAGTCAAGCGTCGAACGCACGGCGCCTAAATCGGGTATCGCCGAATCAGGGTGAATCAAGAAGACCACATGGGCTTCTTCACGCAGTGCGACTGCAGCGGCGTGGTTGACGTCAGATTCACGCAAGGCCAGTGGTGAAGCCGACAGCACGGCGACGGCTTCAGTGCCCCAACGTTCCCAGGCCGGGTTTTTGGGAAGTTCGAGACTCAAGAGATCGTGTCTCGAAGGCAAGAACAGTCGCCAGCTGTCAGGAGTCGCCTTCAGCCCCAGAGCTTCAAGGCTTTCTCGAATGTGTTTGATGGGTTCTGCGAACGTGCGGCGGGCGCGGCGCAGCGAGCGGGCCCACAGCGCCAGAATGGTGGCCACAAACGTTCCGACCAGCGTCGCGATCGTCAATTCTCGGTACCGATTCCAGACATTTTGTAACTGCGTGGTGACGTCGCAATCGTATCGAGAGCCAGAGGCCTCTTCACGGCAGGCTTCGCAACGCCCTGGGTTGAGCCCGAGCGCTTCACACGCCGGCGTTTGATTGATGAAATATCGTGCCCACGAGTTGTAGCGGGCAGCGAAGTCAAATCGCACTCGTTCGAGCGGGCGACCGGCGGCTGGGTCTAATCGCCACGGCGAGGTGCTGACGGGTTCTCCTAAGTCTTTGGCGATGGTGGCCAGCACGAGGAGAGATTGCTCAAATTGAGAATCGGTGCCTTCGCGGCCGTCGCAGGCGGCGCGCAGTTTGGTGATCGGGCTCTCGTCGCCTTCTTCATTGATGCGCACCTGTTCTGCAGGCGATTCGGGAATGTGAAGGTTTTGTCCGCTCCACATGCGGGTGGCAATGCTCTGACATACTTGCCACTGCGGCGCAGGTTCAGCCACCGAAGTCTGATGGGCCCACTCGCTGATGGCCGTCAACATCTCGGGGCGCTCGACCGAGCAGCCTGACACTTGCAACTGTTGCATGGCGCGAACGGCCCGCCCGCAGCGATCGACCGCATCGCCGTCGCGCACGAACTTCGCAAAGTCGTCGACCAAGGGAAATACGCGAGCATCGAGGATGGTGGTTGCAGGCAGCTTCGTCGCCACCCACGCGCGGTAAGCCGGGTTGCCCTTCGTATCAGCCAAGTAGCAAAGAAAAAGTTTGGCTCGGGCCCCTGCTGAAAGCTCAGCCGAGGTGGCTTGCTTGGTTTCTTTTCGGCTGATGGGGAAGTCTTGCAGCCACGCGCGCAGCATGTCTGGGCCTAAGGCACTGCATGGAGTGGCCCACATGTCGTCAACGCGCCTGCGCACGATGAGGGGCCCGGTGTTGTCGAGCAGTTCCACGAGTTGTCGAGCGCGGCCACATTCACGTTGATCGCGATTCTCGCAATTGGCCATTTGCAGGTACGAGAGCGCCAACTTCAGTGCGGCCGAAAGGGGAGGCCCAGCGGGGCCCGCGGGCTCGAGGTGCTCGCCATGGGCTTCCAACATGAATGCTTCGGGCAATGGGCCCCGAGAATCGAAAAAGGTGTCGATACCGATGGTGCCTTGCGCCCTCAGGCGCTGCCACGTGTTGGGTGCAGTGAGGTTGAACGCTTCAATGAGAATGCGCCTGTTCCACAACAGGGTGCCGGTTCGCGCACCCAACAGCCGAGCCAAGTGCCGTTCAGATTCGGTGCTCAGGCCTCCTATGCGAGGGGTTAAATCGATCGAGCCGGTGGCATATTCGTCGAGTTGCGCCAGGGCGCGGGCGATCGATGCCCATGCATTGAGCTGTCCTTGAATCTGCGTCTGAGTCTCTTGCGATACACAAGTACCGGCATTGCGCATCGTGCCCTGCAGAATCGAGTTCGCGAAAAGTGCGGCCTCTTGGCATTGTTGATCTCTGCGAGTGCTACAGTTCTCAGCCTTGCCCGTACTCAGGGCCAGTTTGTCTTGGGTTTGTTCCAGTTCAGCTTCGCAGCGCTCCTTAGCTGAAACTTGAGTGCGCGAGGTGTCGACACAACTGGCCAACGTGCGCTGCACCGTTTGCAGGCGTTGCTCGACTTCTACGCATCTGACACCTGCGTCTGGCGCTGCAGCGGCGCTGGTCGAGAGTAACAAAATGGCAAAAAGAAACTTCATCGGTTGCAAGAGAGCCTGCAATGCCCTCCTCGAAGGGCGCTGGGAAGCGGGAAATGATGACCGTCGTACGTAAGTGCCACTTGGCTCAGTTGAATCGAAAAGTTGCGATGCGAGATATACCACTCAGGTGCCTTCAGTGAATTACACGAGCATCGGAATTCGGCGGGGCTTTTTTGCAGGGCTCATGGTCACCATGGTGCTCTTGGTCGCCATGTTCCCGGCGCGTCTTTCGGTGGCGCTGCGAGGGTGGGGGTCAGTGTTGACCAGAGCTGAGCGGGCGCTGGTGGGCACGCTCTTAGATCTCTCTGCAGTGGTGCTGTTGATTGCCCCGTTGGTCGCGCTGGCCACATTTTTGATTCCACTGTTGGTCAAGCGTTTTCGCAGCCCGCGCTGGCAACGCTTGGGTGCCGTGTGGTGCACCATGCCTTTTGGCTTTGCTTTTTGGGTGCTCACCGTGGTGGCTCAAGAGGTGAAGTCTGAACGGGGTTCTTTCCCTACAGTGTTCGATTTGCTCGAAGGGGGAACGAACGCCTCTTTCGTCGAAGGAACACTCGGCTTTCTTCGCTATGAGAGAGTGTGGTTGCCGGCCATCGTCGGTACTTTGGGGGCGGGTTTCATCCTCCTCCTCATTTGGCGTCGTCCCTTGGGCCAGCTCGGCTCTTGGTCGCGTTGGGTGTGGGGCACCTTGAGTGGCCTTGGGGTGGGCGCAACTGGAGTGCTGGTGGTGACGTTGGCCTTGGCCGCACTTGCCAATCGCTTCACTGCGGCGGCGCTGGGAGACCCGCTCACCGGTTTGGTCGAAAGTGGTTTCGATTTTATGCGCCATCAAGGCCCTGCGACGCCTCGAGAGCTGGTACTCGACGCACAATTGCCGGCAGAAGCAGCGGCGCAAGGCGCGACGCTTTTGGGGTGGCCTCCTTCAAAGCCCACAGCGGTGCACCTGCATCAACGCCCTCTCGATTTCTCAGAAGAGCCGGTGACTCGAGACCCTCGGGGGACAGCGCTCCTTCGTGCTTTTGAAAAGGTGGGGCAGGCGCTCTTCGATGAGAATGATTCGGCCGTCGCTCTTTTCCAACTGTCGCTTGAGGGTTTTCGTGCTGACGATGTGCATGCGCTAAACGCTGCGGCTCCGCTTCAAATTGCGCCATTCGTTTCGTCTCTGTATGGAAAAAGCGACGGCGTACTGACGAGCTCAAAGATGTTTCAGGCAGGCGTGCGTACAGCGCACTGCTTGGGGGCGATGACCTGCGGTTTGGGAACGCTTCCGTACAACTTGAGCTTCATTCGAGATCTCCAGCCGTTCCCGGTGCGGTGTGCGTCAGACGTATTGCACGACGCTGGCTTTCATCATTCGTTCTTCTACGGCTCTGATGGCACTTTCGATGACATGAAGACGTTTTTCAGCCGGCACGGGTTCACGACGGTGGTGACCCAAGCAGAATTGCCTAAAACCTTGCCCAAAGGCACGTGGGATGGAGTGACCGATTTTGCGGTTTTCGACGAAGCGGTCAAAACAGTTGCTGCAGCGCTTGCAGAGGGCCCGCAGTTTTCATTGTTGATGTCATTGTCGAATCATTCGCCATTCACCTCGCCAGCTGATCTCCCTGCGGAGGTCTCGAAGCGCGTTGATTTGGCGCTGGCTCAAAACGTCAACCGCGCTGACGCCGATGACCGATTGCGGTTGATCACCTATTCGTACACCGATGCTGCGGTTCAACGTTTCTTTGAGAGCTTAGAGACTGCAGGCATTGCTGAGCGTTCGATTGCGATCGTGCTGGCCGACCATTCTACGGGTCATTCCTATGTGTGGGGTGCGGAAGCCCAAGAGACCGATGCCGCCAAGGCGCAGATTCCATTTGCCATCGTCATTCCTGCGGCTTTCGTCGCTCGAGCAAAAAAGCCAGCCGCCTTTGCGGCAGCAATGAAAGAAACGCAGAAGCTCTTCGATGAAGCGCCTCTGTCTCAAAACGATGTGCCCGCGCTGGTGTTGGCGCTGATGAAAAGTCACCCTCGTGTTGCTGCTTTGCCTGCCAGTGAAAGGTGGCACACCTTAGGAGGGCAGGTGACGAGCCCTTGGTATCGGCCTGGTGGCGATTCGGCTTCCTACATCGTAGGCATCAACGGAGTGAGCGAGCTCTTTGCACTCGATCGCCAAGGCAAGCGCGTCGGTAGCTATGAAGATTCTGTCTTCCTCAAGACCCGGGCTGACCGGTACCGCGTGACGCCCCAATTGATTCCCATTACCGCGACGTTGATCGAAGTGATGAAGCAGGCGCCCTAGGTTTCATTTACGCCTGACTTCGATGCCCGCAAAACCTTGCGCATTCCACCGCGTGATTTCTTCGTAACCGCCCTCTCGATTCACGAAGACGCCACTGGTTCTCTCTTCGCTCCCAGTCCGAACCCAGCGGCCTGGTTTTCGCACGTATTTTTCCGGGTAGAAGACTTCATCGGCGCGGGCAAATGAAGTCAGCCAGGGGCTCATTTGTGAGCTGTACTTGGCGATGGCTTGACGTTTTCTTTCCGCATTCACAGGCAACCGTTCTGACGGAAGGTACCCTGTCAGAGGTGCAGGGAGCGGAGGCGTAGGCACCTCAGGTGTAAAGTATTGAACACAGTCTGAGGGCCAACACGCGCCGGCATGGACGATGCCTCGATGAACCAACGCAGGGGCAATGGCAAGGCGATCGATCGCCCGTCGGAAAAAGAGATACGTCATCGCGTGATCAGAATGCTCATCAATACCATGCGGGAGAAACACCTCTTTGGGTCTGAGCTTCAGCAGCAACGCGGCCAAATCTGAGGTGAGCGCCTCTGCGGTCCATTCGCTGGGAGCTCCGGTGCGAGCGGTGTGCTCGTCGAAGCGGCCTGCAGAACGATCAGCATAGGTTCCGGTACGCGCCAAACATTGGCCCGTGGCATCTCGGTGGTCGAGCGGAAGAAGAGGGCTGTCTCCCAGCCTTGCCAAAGCGCCGTCTGGGTACCCTAAGAAGTGAACTCTATTTTCAGCGACGCCTAAGAAATCGAGCGCCGCGATACTTTCAGCCTCGCGTTGGTAGCCATCACGCTCACAGGTATAGTCACCATTGGTAATCAAAATGACTTCAACTCGAAGCCCCGCCTGTACTGAGCGCTCGATGACTCCCGCAGCGAGCAAGACTTCGTCATCTGGGTGCGTGCCAATGACCAAAACGTCAATTCCCGGAGGGCGAGAATTGAGGGAAGCCGTTTCTGATTCGACCGTGGAACGCTGAAAACACGACATGAGAAGTAAGGCGGCGAGGGTCGACCATGGCGTTCGCCACACGTTCACCCCCTCACAATGAAGCAAGAGACGTCTCGAAGCCATGAAGAGCTGCATTGACGACAGCCCAGCAATCAATAAGGACAGGGCTCTCTCGTGGCTCTCTACGAAACCACCTCGTCTTTGATCACACCCGAGGCGATCGTGCTTCATGGCGCCAATGGAGTTACTACGGCTCCGAGAGAACACTTTCCACTGGGCAACGTTTCTTTGACCGTGGCCGTCGTCATCGCGCTGAGTGTCTTTTCCCTCAGGAGAACACAGGCTCTGCGCCGCAAGACGACGTGGCTCTTCGGAGCACTTGTCGTCGCTTCTCTCCCCGGTTGGGTGCACGTGCTTTGGGTGCGCGCTGACGCCCCGTTCCATCGAGGAACGATGGCGACCATCATTGAAGCGCAAGTCGACGACTTCAAGACGCAACTGCCCTGGCCAACCTCTCCGGTGTTCTTCGTTCGAGAAGAAGATGACGTGCTCTTCCCGCTGGGTCGTTATGCTTGGCCCAGTCGGCCCAAGCCTCAAGGCAACCCGGTTCAAGAAGTGGAATTGGGCTGGGGGCCTTTTGGTCAACGGTGCAGGCAGCGTGAAGGTCGAACCTTTTGTGGAGCCGGCCCTTGATTGCCTTTGTTGGCTGGGCCCTCGTCCATCTGTTCGGTGCGGTCATTCGCCATTTCACTACCCGGTGTGGGTGGGGCGCGGCGCTGAAGTCACCCTCATCAATGTGGTTTGGCGTCGCCGTGCTTTCAGTGGCAGCGCTGGGTTTTGTTGGAACAGCGGTGTTGGTGCTGCTGATTTTCGCCGCGACCCAGGGAAAATTAGGAACCACGGTTTCACCCAAGCCGTCACGAATGTATCGCTGGTGGGGAATGCTGGCGGCGCTCATTCTGGCTCGACCTTGGGTGCCTACGCTGTGGGACGAATTCGTCTGGCTGGGGAAAGCTCGTCTCGAATCGTTGAATTTTGGTACAGGCATCAAGGCTGCTCTTGAACCCACGGCTCAACTCATTCCCGCGGGCTACCCTCCACTATGGCCTGAATTGGTGGGGTGGCTCTCTTTAGGAACAGACGCTTTGGCGACGCATGTTTGCGCTGCAAGCGTGGTGACGCTGGTGTGCGTGCTGACCGCTCTCGAGTCTTTGGCTGAATGCGACGTGAAGACTCGACCGGCGTTGCTGGCCCTCGTCATCGCTGTCGCAGCGCCCTTGGTGTGGGTACACCTTCGTTCAACGTATGTCGACATGCCGGTGGGTCTGTTGGGTTTTTCGCTATTGTTTCAACTGTTGCGTCACCCTGAGCGACCGCGGCTCGATGCGAGCGTCTTGGCTCTTGTTCTTTGCGGCTTCAAAGATGAAGGGTTGGTTCAAGTTCTGGCGGCGACAAGTGCAGCGTTCTGGGTGTGCCGAATTCGAACTTGGCGAATCTTTATGCCCTCGTTGGTGGCCCTGACTTCTGTGGCAACCTGGAGAATGCTGGTTCACTTTCACGAAGTTCCAGTCTTCGACCATACCTTTTCAGCCTTCGCGTGGTCCTGGATACCTCGTCTTCTGCAGCTCTTGGTACTCCACGCCAGTGACTTCTTCTCATGGGGCGTTTTTTGGGCGGTGACGTTTGCGGTGTTGTGTTCTCGGCTGCAGACACCGACTGCTCGCGCCCTTCGGGTGATGCTTGTTCTCTTACTCACCTTCTTTGCCATCGCGCTGCTCAGCGGCCCCGAAAAGGTTCGCGTCTTTGCGGAAAATGGCACGTTGCTCAATCGACTCCTTCTTCAGTTATGGCCTGCTGCTGCGGCGTTGCTGTTGCTGTCACTGCCAGTCACTGAAAACGAGAAGGTTATTGGCCAAGGAGCTTGAGTGCGATTTGGGGGGACTGATTCGCTTGCGCCAACACTGACACACCGGCTTGCATCATCACTTGAGTGCGGGCCATTCGAGACGTTTCTTCGGCGACGTCGACGTCGCGAATACGGCTGTTGGCGGCTGCGAGCGATTCGCTTGAGGTTTGAATGGCCTGAACCACTGCATTGAGACGGTTACCCGTCGCACCAAAATTCGCGCGTGCCAACGAGACGGCAGAGATCCCCGCGTCGATGGTGGCCAATGCCCCCTGAGCCCCTGCTTGGGTCGAGAGATCCAAACCGGTGATACCCAGAGTGGTGGCGGTGACGTCAACGGTGGACACGCTGAGTTGGTCGTTTAACGCGATATTTCTGATGCCGACCTGAAAGGTCAAAGTGGTGGCCGCTGAGTTGATCAAGGCCTGACCGTTGTATTCAGCCGCATTCGCGATGCGATCGACTTCCGTGATGATCGCAGCGTTCTCAGTTTGAATGTAGCCACGTTCGATGTTGCCGACGCCGCTTGAAGCCGACTGCATGGCCAGTTCACGCATGCGGGTCAGCAATTCAGTCGTTTGATTCAAGCTGCCTTCAGCAGTCTGAATCAGAGACTGAGCGTCTTGGGCGTTGCGGTTGGCTTGGTTGAACGAACGAATCTGCGCCGTCAGATTTACGGAGATGCCGAGGCCGGCTGCGTCATCGCCCGCCTGCGTGATACGGAACCCTGACGAAAGTCGTGAGAAGGAAGATTCGAGCATAGCGGTGGAGTTGAAGATGTTGCGTTGGGCGTTGAGTGAACCGACGTTGGTGCGAATCGAGAAAGCCATGGTGAATCTCCTGAGTACTGCGTGGTTGCTGTCACTCAAGGAATCGGCACTGGCTTCAAGGCTGCTCAGACTGAATTTTTTGCCCGGCAGGCCCGGCGAAGTCAGCCGCCCATTGACGCTGTCTGAGCGCCTGTACATTTCTGCCTAGCTTGAGCTTCGCGGCGGCAGCCCCATCTCGCTGCGCACCGCTTGAAATTCATTTGTCCATTGCCCGTCGCGCTTGCGTACCGTGAGCTGCCGGTTCACCAGCGGCCGAGGTTTGCGTGAAAACACGTCGATCATCACCAACACTTCTTTTCCTTCTCGAGGAATGACCTCGAGGTGCTCGATGCGATGAAGGTTTGAGTGGTGTGCAGCGCTCAGTACCCGCGGTGCTTCAAGTGCCGCGGTGCACACCACGAAATGACCATCAGGGCTCAGCCACCGCGACGCTGCCTGTGCGTATTCTTCGATGCCGCCGCGCATTTCAAATCGACACGCGGCCGCATGGGCTTTGTCGCTTTCAGGGCCACTGCCGCGCGGGAAGTAGGGCGGGGTACCGGTGATCAACGGAAAGGTCGTGCGCTCGGGAAACAGCGTTGCGCTCCGAATGTCGCCATCGAGAATCTGGCAACGCGCTTCCACTCCGTTCCACAATATCGAACGACGCCCCATCGCGGCTCGATCAACCTGAGCTTCGATACCCGTCACACAAGCTTCAGGAAAACGCCAAGCCAGCATCAGCAAGACACTGCCGAGCCCACAGCCCAGGTCGAGCACGTGTGGCGCATCAAGCGTCTTAATGTGCTTCGCGGCAAGGTGCGCCGTCAGGAGATCGTCGAGACTCCAGCGATGGCCGCGCTGCTTTTGAAAGAGGCGCCAATCGCCGGTCAGAAAACAGAGATCTTCGTCACCTTGAGGTTGGAGGTCGACCCGGCCATCGTCGCCTCGCGGTGCAGGCCCCGGTGCGACCCACCCTTCAGGTCTTCTCGCTGTACGAATGATGCCGGGCACAACCGGCCCTACTTGACGGGATGGAAGGCGTATTTCCGACTCGCCGACACGCCAGGCATCTTCAGCGACATCGACCAATGGATTCGTCTATACCGCAAGACGCCTACACTGCGCACGGTACCGCAGGTTTCCCCTCATCTTGGCAAGGAGAACCAGACAGCATGGGCTCGGGCTTGGGAGCGGGCTCTTGCTGCAGCTGGGGTACGCCGCGGTGATGGTGCGGGTTGGAAAGGAACTCAGACTGGCCTGAGAACACAGCGAGAACCCCGGCGGCCAGTGACGTCCAGCCGATGAGAATGACGGCGGCGAAGAGGATCAGGCTTGTGTTTTTCATGGCCAAGACTGTTGAGCACTGTTCGTGCCGGCCTTTTTTGCTTCAAGTACCCAAAAACACGCACCCCCCTTAGTGCCACGCGCGTTCCGAGCAGTGTTGCAGATGTTGCAGCTGTTGCAGGTGTTGCACCTATTTTCGAAAGTTTCTGGGGTCGAGTTGATAGCGGGCGAGCCACCGCTGAATCTGCATTCTGGCTTTTCCCATGGCGCGAGCGACGGCAGAGACGTTGCCTGTGTGCTCTTTGAGCAAGGCCTCAAGCTGGGCCTTTCGCGTTTCGTCACCTGACTCGTTGACCGGCTCTTTGCGGGGGAGCGGCTCGGCCAATTCTGGGGGTAAATGCGCAAGTTCGATGGGCCCTTTGCCCGACAAAATGAGCGCTGTTTCAAGCACCTTTTCCAATTCGCGCACATTGAGTGGCCAGCCATACGCAAACAAAGCGCGAGCAGCCGTGATGCCGAATTGCAGAGAATCGGCACGTTGGGGAGCGAATCTCCTCAGTACCGCACTGATGAGAATGCCCAAGTCTTCACGGCGTGCCACCAGCGAGGGGAGCTCCGTGCGATGCCCCGTAAGACGGGCGCGGAGGTCTTCTCTGAAGAGCCCTTGTTCCGACAGAAGTTCGAGCCCGCGGTGCGTTGCGGAAATGACGCGGAGATCGACTGGAACGACGGCTGTTCCACCGACAGGCATCACCGCTCGTTCTTGCAAGACGCGAAGGAGAGCGGGTTGCGCTTCGAGGGGTAGGTCGCCCACTTCGTCGAGCAGCAACGTACCGCCGTGAGCCGCTCGAATGAGGCCAGCTCGCTCATCGGTGGCTCCCGAGAACGCGCCTTTGCGGTGACCGAAGAGTTCTGATTCGACCAACTCATCGGGCAAGGCGCCACAATTGACAGCGATGAAGGGGCCCGTTCGTCCGCTCAAGGCATGAATGGCTCTGGCGACTACTTCTTTGCCGCTCCCCGTGGGGCCGCACAGCGCGATGCTGACATTCGACGGCGCAAGGGTGCTGAGGGTTTCGAATTGTTCGCCGATGGCCGGAGACAAAGTCGCCAACGCCGGGGCAGGAGGCGTTACCGCATCACTGTTGATGTCGATGGCCAGCGGCTGTCTGAGACGAAAGACAAAGAAAGTTCGGCCTAATTCCAAAACATCGCCGTCTTGAAGTTGGCTGCATTGGGTCAATTCACCATTTCTGCGAACGCCGTTTTTTGACTTGGTGTCTTCGACCACCCAAGAGTGCATCACTCTTGAAATGCGCGCGTGGGAGCCTGACATCCACCGGTCGGCGATGCCCAGCTTGAGCGTGCGCGTGCCACCTTCTGCCGTTCGAATTAAACTGTGCGCATCAGCTCGACCGAAGAGCACTTCATCGAGATGATCTAAACACCAGCGCTCAGAGGGGCGGGTGGGTTGATCAGCGTCGAATACGCGGTACACATAGGCAGCCGTTTTTTTCCCAGGGATAGGCCCACCGATGCCTTCCGTCAGGGTGCTGTGCACGTTCAGCGAACTCCGTCGATTAAGAACAACTCATCGAGTTTCTGCGTCACCATGTAAACGTACTGTTTTCCATCAGGCGTTAAGCACGGCGTGTTGCCGATATTGAGCATGCCCACAGGGTCTGGAGGTTCGAGCCAAGTCACGTGCGTCATCTTGGTCGATTGTAAATCGTAGCGCAGCAATTCTACCCCGATGCCCGTGTTCGGCTTGGGCCTGCGCATTATCCACAACCCTTTGCCGTCTTTGGTCCACTGCAAGGGGAAGTCGCCTCGAGCGAGCTCCTTGAGAGGCTTTTCTTCACCGGTCTCGACGTCGACCAAGAGACCTTGTTTCTCTTTGTTGTACCCCACCAACCATTGGCCATCAGGCGAGGGCGGGGCGGCTAAGACGAGCGGCGTCGATGACACTTGGCGCGGCTTGGCCTCGAGGCCCGCTTCTCCGCCGGTGGTGATGACCGATTGAACGTACAGGTGAGGTTGGTTGTCGCTGTCGACGGCAGAAAAGGCGATGCGTTGACCATCAGCAAAGTAGCGCACGAAGGTGATGGCCTGAAAGTTTCCCGAAGGGAGATCTCTTTGTTCGCCCGAGCCCGTCGAAATCACCCGAAGCGTATTGAAGGGTGAATTCGGGGTAGTGACTACCCAGCGGGTGTCAGGTGAGAGCGCCCGCCCCCACCCCAAAGCGAGCAGCACGGGTGTGTCATCTGGCGTATTGAACTTCCGGATCCACGTCTGCACTTCGGTGCCCGCGGGGCCGTAGCCTTCCAAGAAGAGAAGAACTTTTCCGTCTGCAGAGAGGTCCAGCAGATATGAACCGTCCATCCAGCTCAACGATCTCTCTTTGGCCTCTCCATTCACCTTCCCAAACAGGCGTGAGCGGGTGATGCCTGCCGACGCCAGCATTCGCCCCTTTGAATCGATGTCCATCAAATGCAAATTGGCCGGGCCGCCGTAGACTCGGCGCTGTTTTCCTCGCAGAGACAGTGAGTGAATTTGTCGCGAGACATCGTCATAGCCAGCGGAAAACCAGACTTCATTGCTGCCCGGCGCCCAGGCGAGACCTTGCAGCGTCCATGCTTGGGTTGAGGTGACGAGGGTTTTGCCCATCACGTCGATAATTTCCACCACACCTCGATCATCACCGCGTACCGGGTGCCTTTCGAAAGCGATGTATTTCCCGTCGGGGGAAAGTCGGGCGTTGGCCAACTGGTAGTTGCTCTTCACCAACGGCCTGCCTGGCGGGTACTCGATGGAGAAATACGCGTCGTCAAAACGCGTGAGCAACAGTGAATCGTTCGAGCCGAAATCGGCAAAGACGATGCCTTGGTACAGAGGTCGCGCCGCGCCTCCTGTCAGCGAGCCTTGGGAAAGAACGAAGCCTTCCTTGAACAGCATGTCTTCAGGCTTGTCGCCCAAAGCGATCTCGTCTTTGGCTGAGATGTCGAAGAGCACCGTGCCCGGGGCACTGACCGAACGCAGTTGAGCTCCGTCGAGAATGCCCACGTACACTCGGGGTGGAAGATTTTCGAAGGCACCTGCGTACGCCAGGCCGCGGCCGTCGGCCGTGAAACGCGCATTGAAGAGGGTGCCGCTGCGGAAACTGACGCGTCGACTGGTGACGGGAGGCGCTTCAACAGCTTGGGCTGGGGCCAGCACCAAAGGCTGAACGTGCGTGCGATTTCCTAAAAAAATTCCGGCCACAGTCACGGTCGCAATCGCGAAGAGCCCAAGCGCTAACAGACGACGCCCTGTCAAAGCTGAAGAGGGGTGCGCGCCCATGGAATGAAGGCCCGACGATTCAATGACTGCTTCCAGCGAGAACACCAAATCTCTCGCGTGCTGAAAGCGTTGTTCAGGCTTCTTCTCGAGACATTTTCGAATCACCCGCATGAGCGGAGCCGGAACTGCAATGCGATGATCTGTAATTTCCTTCGGCTCTGCGTTGAGAATGGCGTACCCGCGTTCAACTGGATTCTCGCCCGGAAATGCCATGTGCGCCGTCAGGCACTCATAAAAAATCGCTCCCAAAGCGAAGATGTCACTTCGCGTATCAGCCGGGCGGCCACGCACTTGTTCAGGCGCCATGTACCCAGCTGTGCCCATCACCGCGCCTGACTGGGTAATCGGCAGCGTGCCCGTCGGTGGAGTCGCACCTTCGGTGGTACGCGCGACTCCGAAGTCGAGAATTTTGACCTGCTCGTCTTTGGTGAGGAACAGATTGTCAGGCTTGAGATCTCGATGAACGATGCCCTTTTCGTGCACCGCTGCCAGGCCTTGAGCAACTTGAATGCCCAACTCGATCACTTTTCGTGAAGGCATCGGGCCGCGACTGAGGCGATCTCGCAGCGTTTCGCCATCGAGTAGCTCAGTCACCAAAAACGGAGTGTCACCTTGCCGACCCACATCGAAGACCGCCAAGACATTGGGGTGATTGAGGGCAGAGGCGGCACGCGCTTCTTGCTCAAAACGGAGGAGCCGTGCGGGGTCAGACACACTCGACGGCGGTAAGGTTTTGAGCGCTACTTCTCGACCCAAACGGCTGTCCCTCGCTCGATAGACGATCCCCATACCGCCGACGCCCAAAGGGCCGACGATGTCGTAAGGGCCGAAGCGCTCACCCGGGGAGGGACCGACGCTCACATGTCACCAGAAAGGGGTAAGGTTTGGAGACCGCCAGAACGTGAATCTGCTCGTCTGCATTCCAAAAAAAAGTAAAAAAGCTACGGACTCACTTCTTACAGGTTGAACATTCTTCGTTGAAGCGAGCGCATTCCTCTTGAGCCGCGACGCACCGTTTTGAGTAATCAACTTGATCAGCATTTCGCCCGGCGATTTCACACATCGTTTCTGAAATTCTGCAGACTTTTGCTTTGAGGTCGCAGGTTTGACTGCATTCGGTGTTGCTTTGAGTGTGAAATTCTTCAAGCTGAGCTGACAATACGTCCATCTTCTCGCTGTCATTGCCGCCGAGATTTGACCCACCCGCATTTTTTGGGCACGCGCAGAGGAAGAGGGAAGCAAGAGCGAGACAAGGAAGAAGACGTTTCATGGCCCTTGATGATGTAAGCCGCGAAAACTGGTGGAGCAATGTTTGAATCATGGGTTTTGCCGCCAGTAGAAAAACGCAGTCAGCGCTAACACCAGCACGATGGCGACTCGCCGCAGCCATTCTTCTTTGACTCGCTCAGGTGAGTTCTCAAATTGCACAGCGCTGTTCGCGTACATCTGCTTGAGTTCTTCGCGCTGAAAAACAAGTCGCTCTTGCAATTGGCTGACTCGCAAGAGTTCTCCCGTGAGCGGCGATGCAAGAGACGCGGTTTCAGTTTTGTCATCGAGACGAATCGAACCCGTGGAGAGAACGTCGAGCAGCGCTCTGAAAAACAATATTTTCGTGCGTGGTAAGTCGAGACCGTACAATTCGCCCAACCTCTCAACGCTTATGTCTGTGAGCGTCACCTTCTTGACGATTTCAGCAGAACGAGGTGGAGCCTCATTGAGCAGACGAAAGAGCGCGTTCGCTTCAGTCATGATTCCTGCCTCGAAGAAGTTTCAATGCGGCCAATTTCTTTGAACTGGGGTGGAAGATTCGTACTCTCCTCACTCTATGCGCGCCGCGGTTTTATTTTTGTTGATCTCTTCGCCGGTTTTTGCCGCGGAGACCATGCGCATCGCCGTCGGGCCTGAGTCAAATAAAGTCGTCCTCAAGGGCCAAGACTTACGCGTTGGTAGCGATGTTGACGATGCACACTACGAGCCCTTTTCGGCCGGCACAGTGAGCATCGTTCGTTCGAGTGGAAAGCTGGTGGTTGAAGGCAATGTGTCGCCGGCTCCCGCGCTGAGGTTTCGCTCGGGTGACGAAGGCCATGGCGTCATCTGGGTGAATGGCTCACGGGTCAAAGGCGATGTGGTGGTGATGTTGGGTAAGGCGCAGTTGGTTGCCGTGAATGTGCTGGGCTTAGAAGACTATTTAGTCGGCGTCATCGGCAGTGAGATGCCCAAGTCGTTTCCCACTGAAGCGTTGAAGGCTCAGGCGATCGCTGCTCGCACCTACGCGCTCAATAAAAAACTCGAGCAGTATGGTCAGCCGTATCACTTGGGGAGTTCAGTTATTTCTCAAGTGTACAAAGGGCTCGACGCGGAAGATTCTCGCACGCGAGATGCGGTGGAATCGACGCGTGGGCTGGTGATGACCTGGCAGTTGCAGCCGATCGAAGCGTATTTTCACGCCAGCTGCGGAGGTCGCACCGAGTCGGGTCTCGATGCATTAGGTCGCGACCTTCCTTATCTGCAGCCGGTTGATTGCCCCTGTGCTCGGTTGCCTACGAGTCATTGGACATTGAAACTTGATCAGTCAGATTTGAAACTTTTAGGGGGTGTCAAAGGCGCGGGGCTCAAAGTGCAAGGTCGTTCCCCTACAGGCCGGGCGCGTCGCGTTGAGCTCGGCTCCCACAGCATTGATGCGGTCACGTTTCGTCAACAGCTGGGCTACATGAAATTGAAGAGCCTCAGCTTTGAAATTGCGAAAGGGAAAGACGGTTTCACGCTGGAAGGCCAAGGCTTCGGCCATGGAGCTGGTTTGTGTCAGTGGGGCGCGCGTGTCTATGCAGAGAAGGGGTGGGATTTTCAGAAAATTCTTCAGCACTACTACCCCGGCACTGAATTGCAGACACTTTACTAGGTGTAATCACGCAGAGTTTTCCGCAGTCAAATGGTTCGGGCCTTGCGGAATTGATGGCGACAGCTAAATGGTGCGACAACTATGGCAATTCAAAAGTCAGTGCATTGGTCGGTGTGGGTCGGCCGCGTGCTTTCCGCTTTGGTCGTTGTGGGCCTCGGCGCCAGCGCTGCGATGAAACTCAGTCATGGAAGTGAAATCGTCGAGGCTTTTGTCGGCCACTTTGGTTACAGCGAAGGCTCGCTGACTCCAATCGCCATTCTCGAAATCGCCTGCGCCGTGTTGTACGCAATTCCCAAAACGCGAGTCCTTGGTGGGGTGTTCGTTGCGGCCTATCTCGGCGGCGCAACGGCTACTCACGTGCGCGTGGGCGATGCGTTTATCGCTCCGGTTATTTTAGGAATTGTCGCCTGGGTTGGCTTGTATCTCCAAGATGCCGGAGTGCGAGCGGTGTTCCCGATTCGCTCTTCGTGAGGCCGTGCATACCGACGATTTCGATTTTCAGCTCCCTGCTGAGTTGATTGCTCAATCGCCTCTGCCGACTCGCGACGGCAGCCGGTTGTTGCACGTGAAGAGACCAGGTGGGCAGGTGAACCACCGTCACTTTCGAGAGCTGCCTTCCTTGCTTCGCGAGGGAGATCTCCTCGTTCTCAACGATTCGCGCGTCATTCCAGCCAGGCTGATTGGAAAAAAGAAAGCGACCGGCGGCCGGGCTGAGCTGCTGTTGGTGAGACCTGCTTCCACAGTAGAAACTGAAGCGGCGCTGAAGGCAGATGCGCAGAGCTCGGTGTGGTTGTGTCTTGGTCAATCGTCGAAAGGCTTTCGGCCTGGAATGGAGCTGGAATTTCAGGCCGGGCTTACCGCTACGGTATTGGAATCAATGGGAGGTGGGGAATACCGCGTACAGTTCACCTCGCCGCTGGCCACTCTCGAAGAGGCAATTGCTCGAGCGGGTCAATTGCCTTTGCCTCCGTACATTTCCCGAGAAGTCGAGCTCGCTGACGAGAATCGCTATCAAACGGTCTATGCGCGCAAAGTGGGCTCAGTGGCAGCACCTACTGCAGGTCTTCATTTCACACAGGCCACGTTGACTGAGCTCTCGCAAAAGGGAATTCAAAGTTGTTTCGTTACCCTTGAAGTAGGTCCCGGCACTTTTATGCCAGTGCGCGAAGGGCCTATCGCTGAGCATCAGATGCATGAAGAGCGAGCTTTCATCAGCGACGAAACGGCTCAGTTGATCGCTGCCGCGCGTCGCGAAAAGAGAAGGGTGGTTGCGGTGGGTACGACGGTGGTGCGCACTTTGGAAAGCGCTGCGCTGCAAGAGCGTGCTTCGGGTGCGTTTTCAACTTCGATTTTTATTACTCCAGGTTTTCAGTTTCGCGTCGTTGACGCATTGCTCACCAATTTCCACCTGCCCAAGTCGACTTTGGTGATGTTGGTGAGTGCATTCTTAGGTCGAGAACAGACTCTCGCGGCCTACGCAAAAGCGATTGATGAGAAATACCGGTTCTTCAGCTACGGCGACGCCATGTTCATCGAGTCTGACGTATGAGTTTGCCACCCCCAGAGCTGCGTGGAGATCAACGCGTCGCTCCCTCGCTCGTTCGCTTCGCGTTGCTGCATGTTTGTGCTCAAACCCCGGCAGTCATGGCAGTCAAATTGCGAGAGACGACCAGCAGAAGAAGCTCGATGCGTACGGAGTCACCTGCAGCATGTCGAGGCGTGCCGACTGCTACGACAATGCAGCGATTGAAAGTTGGTTCGGCACGCTCAAAACAGGCTCTGTTAAAAACTTCGCCAGCATGTTTCAAGCAATGCGGTTCGACTCCATCGAGGCTTTCTACACCTCGAAAGTGAATGCATTGGTGTCTCGGTTAGGTCAAGCCCCAGTTCAGTTCGAGTGCAACGCTTTTGCTAACAGGTTGGCTATATGAGCAACCGTGCGAAGCACGGCTCCGCTCACGGGCAAATCGAAACGTCGCCGGCTGCTGGAGTGGGTCTCGCGCACTCAGCGTGCCTTTGGAGCGCCACGGCTTGACGGCGGTTGAAGTCTTTCGCGCACTGCACTGATAGACATCAAGGCGACAAAGAAACAGACTGCCGCCCAGAGATGATTCTCTCCTCATTGGTCGCAATTTGCCTGATCGATGCACCGTCTCTGAATTCGAAGATCTTTGATCGTTCCGGCCGGCCATTCTTCCTCGCAACTCCGTCGCGACACCTGTCTTCGGGCGAACAGAAGCAATTTCGTCAGCAGCACGGGTGTCAACCAACGGGTTGGTGCCACATCGACCGTGCGGAATCATGCTTCACTCTGCGTACACACTCGTTCATTCGAGACGATGGGGCATTCTTCGAAGATGCCGTTGAAGCGAATAGCAGTGACGCCGAGGTCGTATTTGACGGACGCGGAAATGTTCGTGTGGGCGAAGTGGAC
>JAYUVR010000451.1:0-11010 GCA_043753955.1 Archangium sp.
GCCCAGATTCAACAATGTCGGTTTGTGTTTAGGGTCAATCTTATGCGCCACAGAATAAGCAGCGACCGCCTCAGCCACGTGGCCTTGGCGTTCTGCGATAACGCCTAGGTTGAATTGAACAATCACATTTTGAGGGAACTTCGCCGCCACTTGCAAGAAACCACGCTTGGCCTCATCAAGCTTGCCAGCGTCAAAGGCAGTCACCGCATCAGCAAAGACCTCTCGAAAGGTCTTCTCTGCTTTGACCGCCACCGCTGAAGCAGCGTCATTCTTGACGCTCTCGTTGGCACCGGCGCAGTTCCACAGACCGACGCTCCCTAAGGCAACCAGTGCTGCGATTCGAATAGACTTCATTGAGGAGTCCTTAAAAAAGTGGTCCCTAAAGCGTTTCAACGAAGACCTGCACCGGGAGTCGGTGCGGCAGCGCTGTTCGACGAAGGCGTCGGTTTGGGCGACTCAACCACGGCCTCAGCGGGCACATCGTTCTTCTTCTCGAATGCGGCAGTGGCAAAGAACTCGCTGCCCCGATAGCTCATCTCTCGCGGCTTGCCGTAGAAGCCGGGCTTGTATTTGTTGAGCTTGTCTTGCGCGAGCAACGTCCACTCGTTGTACATCGAGAGCTCATAGGACTTGGCCAATGCTTTCTCGAGCGCCTCGACGGACTTTTCTTCAACGGGGAAGATGTAGCGGTTTTCCAACTCTCCGCGAAACAGACCTAGCTGATCTTCATCGAGCCCCGGTGGATCAGGCATCTCGGTGATGTTGCTCGCAAAATCTGAATAGAGCAAACCCACGCGAGTTAATGCGGCGATTCCGTACTCTGGGTTGCCGACTTTGAGAACGTCGGTATACGCATTCTCAAGCTCGGTGAGCTTCTTCTGCTTCACCGCCAGGTCTGCTTTGAACGCAGCAATCTTCTTGAACTTGAGCTCCGTGTAGGCCTTCCAAGCGTTTTCCAAAAGGGCAAAGCGGGTGTGCGCATACGCCAGCATGGCGCGGTCGTTCTTCTTCTCTTCTTCTTTCAGCTTTGGATACGCGGCGATGATTTCTTTGCCCAGGCGCTCTTGGTCTCCCGCGTTCTTCAATTTTCCCGAGAGGAGATACTGGCGATACTTGACGTCGAGTCTTCGCGCGTCAGTGACTCGAGCATCTTTGGTGTACGTGGAAAGAAACGTGTCGTAGTGCTTGATGGCTTCGGCCGTCTTGTTCTGCTTTTCCAGTACCAACCCAATATTGTACGCGATTTCCGGAGCGTCTTTTTTGTCTTTAAATCGCGCGATGTACCGCGTGTAAGCAGCGACGGCCTTATCGAACTGCCCGACGCCTTCGTACCAAAACCCTGAGTTGTATTGCGCGTCAGCCACCAACGCTTCCGCTTCTTTAATCAGCGCCTCTCGTTCCTTGCGCTTGGCGTCGTCTTTGATCGACTTGAGGTCGAGAGTCACCACCGCTGAAGTTGGGCTCGGCTTGCCTTTGTTGGCCTTGAGCGCCTTCTCACGCCCTTCTTTCTCTTTCTTCAGAGCGTCCTTCACATTGTCGTAGCCGATGGCCTTTTCACCCGCAGCTGCGTCGTAGGTCGCGACGAAATTCTCATACGTCAGCGCCGACTTCTCGAAGTTGGCCATCTTTTCGTAGAAGTAAGCCAGCGCCACTTTGATCTTCAAATCGAAAGGGCTGACTGGGTATTCCTTCAGTGCGCGTTCACCGATGACGATGGCCTTGTCGAGTTGATTGGCTTCGCGCGCGATGATCATCGAATACGTGAGGGCCCTGTCTGCGTTTTCTGACTTGGGGAATTCCTCAACGAAAGCCAAGAAGAGCCCTGATGCTTTCGCAGGGTCTTTCTCCTTTTTATAAACAACCTCGTCGATGTATTTGTACTGACTGCCCTCGACGATGCCGCCCACGCGCTTGGCGAACTCAGTGCCAGGCTTGGTCAATTTGGTATTGCTCTTAAACACCCGCGCCAACTTGTTGAGTTCGAGCCATTCATCACGCTCGTTCAACACAGCCATGCTCAAGTCAGCAGCCTCTTGAGAACGTTTCTCTTCTGGGTACTTGTTGATGACGTCACCGAAGCGCCGCGCAGCCTCAACGAAGTGATTTTTGTCATAAAAGACAACAGCTGCTTGGTACGAGATGTCGACCTCGTCTGCATTCTTTGGGTACAGCTTGTTGTAGTTGTCACACGCGGCGACCAACTGAGTCTCGGTAGGCGTCAAAGGCTTCTCTTCAAGATCTTTTGCGGTGCGCTTTTCAATCTTGGCGGTCTTTTCAACCACGCCCTTCTTCTTGTTTTCCTCAACCTTGGTGCCTTCTTTGAGTTCAGACTTCTGCAGTTGGCCACGTTCAATCTTCACCAATTTGTCGTAGGCAAGAATCGAGTTGTAAGCCGATGACTGACGATACTTTTCATTCGCGGCTTCTTTGGCTTCTGGCCGGTTGGGAACCTTGAAAGACACGACGCCGTCGTACTGCTTGGCCGCTGGAGCCCATTCTTCGAGCGCCCACAAAATTTCTGCATAATAAAACTTTAAATTGAAGGCTTGGTCAGCGACGAAGGCTTCATCTTCACCCGTCGCAAAAGCGTCGATGTACTGCTTGTAAATGTCGCGAGCGAGGCGGTACGTCTCGACCTGCTTCGTCTTCTGCGCCTCTTGATGGTACTCAGTCACCGCCGAGCGCATGGCCTCTTCAGCCACATTAAACCCATTGCGCAGCACTTCTTTCTTCGATTCGTTTGCCTTCCACCAGCTGCTGCCTGGTCGGTAGAGCTCGGCCAGCTTTTTCACTTCAGCCTTTACGTTTTCACGCTGACGCATGCCCTCGTAAGACTTGATGATGGACTGTTGCCAATCAGGCGCCAACTCAGAGACCGCGTTGTCATTGAGTAAATATCGAAACGATTTGACGGCGCTCTCATGGTGCCCGGCTTCTTGAAGCCCAAAGGCCAACTTTTGTATCAACGACAGCTGCTTCTTCTTGCCCGCATGAGTCTTGAAGTACGCCATCGCGTCGTCGGCTCGGTTGAGCTGCACGAACATGCGAATCGAGTCAGACAAAGCTTCGTTTTTGAGATCCGTGAAGGCCTTCTCTTTGCCCTGCTTTTCAGCAAAACCAACCGTATCTTGGAGCTTCTTGAGCGCCTTCTCGTGCTCACCTGCATTGAAGTCACACCAAGCCAGCTTGTAGAGCGCATAGGACTTGATGCGAGGGTTCGTCGAAGCGTAGGCCTTCTCGTAGTACCCCTTCGCCTTTTCCAGAACATTGGCGACTTCAAAGTAGTGATTGCCCATTTGAACAAAGGTGTCTGGGACAAACTTTGAGCCTGGGTAGTTCTTCAGCAATTCTTCGTAGCGTTTGACCGCAAGGTCTTTCTTCCCCGTTTCATATTGGTTGTAAGCCAAGTTGAAGAGCACTTCGTCTTTGCGCTCGTAGGTCGGGTACTCGCGAAGAATGGTCTCGTACAACCGCATCGTCTCAGAACGGTAGAGCTCTGATTCTCGATGGTCTTCTTTCGGGTCGGCCACCTTCTCGCCGCGGTTGCGTTTTTCATCGGCCTCTTTTTGTTTATTGAAGAGGCCCAACATTTCTTTTCGATTCAGATAGCGAGACTTTTCCCAGTACAGCTCGCTGAGCTGAAACAGCAGATCTGCCTTCTGCGGGTTACCGTCTTCAATCTTCGGAATGATTTTTTTCGCGGCTTCAACCTGCTCGTCGCGTTTTTTGTCGGCGGCGGCATCACGCTCGACATCTTCAACTTTTGTCGATTCTCTTGCCTCAAGCTTCGCCGGGCCTTTTCGCTCTTCCGGCTTTTTCACTACGGCTTTGGCTTCAGCTGCCTTGGCAGCAGCAGCCTTGGAGTCGACTTTCTTTTTGCTTTGAGCCGCTGCTGGGCTCGCGATGAGCGCGAGAACTACGGCGAAAATCGACGCGACGCGAACGGCAAGGTTCATCTGTGCTCCTGTATGTCGATAAATCCGAAGAGGAACGTACACACGACTCTGAGTGAAGAAAAGAACGCCCCCCCGTACAGCGAGCATTCTTACCAACTAAGAAACAACCAACGTCCGTCTAGTTCGTCGCGGGACAGCCCCGCTTGAGGGTGTACTGGTAGTACCCGATTTCATCGCGCCAAAACTCGCCTTCAAAGTCCCAATAGTTCCAATTCTCTGCGGGCATTTTGGGGCGATACAGCGTTTGTTTTTCAAGCATGGCGCGACCATCGAGGCCCGTTTCGGCGAATTCCTTTTCGGCCTTGGCAATCTCGAACCGAATGATTTCAACCTGATCTCCAAAGCCCTTGATGGTCTTGTAAGCCTCAGTCAGTCGAGCCCGCGCAATGGTGCCCGTCGTCTGTTCCAGAACGCCTTTGTTTTGATCGAGAGACGTAATGAGATCGTTGCTCAATGAACCGGCCTTCCAGTCTTGAGCTTCTTGAATGCGCGCTCTTTCAGTTTCAATCTGCGCCAGCATCCCCAACAAGCCCCGCATGCGCTCATTGGTTCTGACCCAGTTCAAAACCGCCTTGGGCACTTGTGCACTTTCAGTCACATTGACCAACTTGAAGTAGGCCACCACGTCGCGATTTTCGCCTTCGACTAAAGGCCTCAACTTCTCGGCCATCGGCAAATAGATGCGCTCATATTCCGCCAGCGACGATTTCGACTCGTCGTAGAGGCACGAAAAATAATACGTGGTCGAGGTCAAAATCCACGATTCGGGTTGAAAGGCACCTGCAAACTGCGGAGCGTACAACCCTTGGAGCGAACCCAACGCGCCTCCGAGGTCGTCATTCTGAAAGCGCGCAAAACCATTTTCGAAAAGTGATTGGTCCCAATACTTCGAGAAGCGAGGCACCTTTTCATACCATTCCGTCGACCGTTGATACTGGCCCACGTTGTAGTTGACTCGACCAAGCGCCAAGAAGGTCAAATGCGTCGTGTCAGCGAAGTCGAGCTGTCGAGTGCGCGTCTTGAGCACATTTTCAAATATCGAGATGGCAGTCTGCGCATTTTTCGCGCGCGCTTTTTCATCACTGGCTGGGAACCGCGGGTCAGCCAAAGTGATGCCCATCAGGTATTGTGCCTTCGCGTAAAACTGGCTGGTATCGGGCACGGCCTCAAGGAACTGTTTGGCTTCTTCAAGCTTTCCTCTGCGGTGGGAAATGCGGCCAATGAGGTAGTTGATTCGCGCCAACACTTCGAGAGGCAAGGTGGCCCACGCATCGGCGTAGCGATCATAAAACTTGTTCATGATCGACGGAATAAGGAAGTCATCATTGAGCTGCTCTTGCAGCGTGATGAGCGCTTCAACGGCTTTCAAATGGTACGGGTGCTTGGGGCCCGCATTGACGATGGGCGAAAAATAAGAGAGCGCGGTGATGGGCAAATTCGCGCGCTGAAAACTCGAGGCCAAATAGTATTCAGACTTCTGACGAAGATCGTTTTCTGTGGTGGTGCTCATCACCTCAAAAAACAACCGAGCAGAGTCGTTGAACTGATTGCCGTTATAGGCCGAAAGCGCCTTGTTGTACGAGGCGAGATCTTGCGCCGAAGTCAAACTCGCGAAGAGCGTTGCGACAAAGCAAAGGGTGCGCTTCATGATGTGCCCTTAGAAAAGAAACGAGATCCCAAGATACAAGCCGATGTTGTTGAGCACGTCTGAAGAACGCTCGTTCACCAGCCGAGCTGCTTGCGGCACCGTGGTGCTGCGCTTGTTGCCGGTCGCCTCGTCGGTGCCGGTAAATGTACCGAGGTTGCACGAACCTCCAACCTGAGCCGTAGCCGGATCTTTTGCAGAACCGATCGCCTCTAAATCGGCTCCGTTGCAGCCATTGATGCGCTCGATTCTCGCGGTGTACACGATGTCGCGCACCTCAAGGCGAAACGCGAAATGATCGCCCAATCGAAGTCGAAAACCGGCACCCACCGAGCCCATAAATCGAACCCCTGCATCACCGTAAGTCGGCGGAGCAATGGTCCCGTCTCTTTTTTCAGTCTCAGGAGTGAGTAAGAGTCGAGTTCCCCCGGCACCGACGCCGCCGTTGAGCACGAAACTAAAGTGAGCGAGCGTTCCTTCAAAAAATGCAAACTTGCCGAAGAAGGGGCTCACCTCAACTCCGCCGTTGACGCCCCACGTCCATAACAACGCCGTAGCCGCTTTCGCCGATTGGCTGAACTTGTTGACCAACTCGCGGTTAAACGTCGACTCGGTGCTGTACCAGTTGTAGCCGCCGGAAATCTGCAAACCGAAATTCTCTTGCAGATGGTACACAAAGCTTCCCATCGACCCGATGTGCTGAGTGAACTTTCCATTCACCTGTATCGCAGCGGGGTAGATGACAATTTCTGCCTTGCGTGTGTCTGAATACGCCTTCTGCTCGACGATGTGCACCGCGACATTGGGGTTGAACAATGGCGCCCCAGAGACCAAGCGTTGCGCGTCTGGGTTAGCGGCAAAAACAGAAGGTGCACTGGGAGGCGCGGCAACGGCATCTGCCTTCGGCGCAGGCGTGGTCGGCGCACGTTCAGGAGTCACGGGCTTGGCTGATGGTGCTTCATCTTCGTCATCGTCTGTCGCCTGCGCCAACGACAAGAACTGAATTGGAGGCGGCGCCGCCTGCGCCGCTGCGCCACCGAGAAGGGCTGTCAAAAGCAAGGTGTTATGAAAAGAAAACATGGCCGCCCCTTAAAAAATGAACGCGTAACCCACATCGATTTGAACCAGGTTGGTGATGCCAGCCTCGGGGCTTGGAAGCCCACCTGTGCCTGTCGCCCGGTCGATGTTGGTCTGATACTGGTCCATGAAGCTCCAGTCGCGCACTTCCAACTTGAGAGAATGGCCTTGGAAGGGCAGGAAAAATCTGAAACCCAGGGCCAACGAAACCAAGGGGCTCACTCGGCTCTCTTTAAGAAAACTCCCACATGTGGTGGGGCCCGATTTCTCTTGGCAGATCACCAGCGACTCTCGTTTCAAATAGCCCGCGCCTCCGCCCGCCCACAGGTAGAGCTGAAAGTGCACCGGCAACTCAGACATCAAATTCAATTTTCCGTAGATGGGCTGAAAGCGAACACCCACCACGCCATGGCCCGTCATTTCCCACAAGTCGGTGGCATCGGTCGCAGGAATGGTGCTGCTGCTTACCCATTCGTCTTGAAGCTGATTTGCCACATCTGAATGCATCGACAGCGCGTAGCCGCCTCGCAGTTCAATGCCGAGCCAGTCTTTCACGTTGTACGCGACTGAGGCGTTGAAGTTGTAGTGGTCAGTCAGCCGTGGCAGCAACGAGAACCCGGCACTCACTCCGGCTTCCCAGCGCCCTTCGACGGAAAAGAGCCGATTGCGCACGGCGACTTTTTCGACCACTTCATCTGTCTCTTCTTCTGCAGCCGCAAAACTGCCCGTCAGCAGAACGAAGCACGTCATCAACTTGAATCTCGTAGTGCGAGTCATGGAGCCCCATTCACCTCATCTACCAACGACGTTTTTGAAACTGGGACCACGCGCGCAATGTGCACCGTCGACTGTGGGCAGCCGAACCGACATCACGATGGGTGGGCGAAGAAACGGCATGTAATCGATTCAAAAGGGGTCAGTGACTTAGCACGCGCAGCGAGGTGCCTGTACAGCGTTTTCCCCAAAACTTTTGATTTGGACATAAAAAAAACGTCGCCCATTCTTTTGGCCTTCACGAAAACATCTCGCTTCGGGCTCTAAGAAAACGAGCGACGTTTCGGTAACGGCGATTTACGTCTTCGCGTTCTTCACTTTGTGCGCTGCGCGCATCGCCGACTTCACCGCAGGCTGCACTACCACCAAGCCATTGTTCGAACCCGCGACTCCGCCCTTGATGAGAATCAAGTTTTGCTCGGCGTGAATACCGACCACTTCGAGATTCTGGGTGGTGACGCGCTCGACACCGTAGTGACCGGGCAGCTTCTTGTTCGGGTAAACACGGCCCGGAGTCTTTCGTTGCCCAATGGCGCCGGGGTGACGGCGGTATTCGTGCGTACCGTGGGTTTGCCCAAAGCCGCGGAAGTTCCACCGCTTCATCACGCCCTGGTAGCCACGCCCCTTGGTGATACCCGTCACGTCGACCAATTCGCCCATCTTGAAGATGGCATCAACTTTGACGGCCTCACCAACGTTAAAACTCGCCAATTCGTCTGCGTCGACGCGGAATTCACGGACGATGCGCTTGGGTTTTGCTCCCGCCTTCTTGAAGGAGCCAATTTGCGCCTTGGTCAGGTGCTTTTCTTTGGCATCAGTCATGCCCAAGATGACCGCGGTGTAATTGTCTTTTTCCATCGTCCGCTTGCCGACCACTTCTACCGAAGTGACGTCGATAACGGTGACAGGTACAGCATTGCCGTCGGTGTTGAAAATCTGCGTCATTCCGGCTTTTTTGCCGATGAGACCCTTCATGTTGTGCTCCTTCTCTCGGACATGGCACATTGGCCAGAGGTCCGGGGCGAACGCCTCGCCACGGGTAAACTTCCTTTATGGGAAAGTGAGCGCCGCACTAGCAGTCCCTCTGCGCAGGTGCAAGCAAAGCAGGGTTTTAAAGAGGACAAAGCGCGCAGGTTCTCGCTATGAGCTGTATTCGTGGCCGTCGATTCATCACTGCTCAAGCGCAATATTCGCGGCACCTTCAAGCTCAATTGTCGCATCGACGCCGTGCCTTCTGCTTCTGAAGTGGAAAGCGACGGAGCCCTTCTGGTGGTGGCCTCCACTGACGACCTTCTGGGGCTGGGCAGTGACGCGCGGGTGAAAGAAGCGGCTCAAAACGCGCTCCGTAAATGGGGCACAGGCCGCACTGAAAACACTCGCGCTCAAGTCGAACTCGAAGCCCGAGCAGTCTCGCTCTTTGGCGGGGAGGCAGCCTTATGCATCAGCCATGAAGAAGCGTTACTTGCGCTCTTGCCGGCGTGGCGATTTGCGACTGAAAACCGCGGCCGCCGAGCGCTTGCCGACGCCTTTTCAATCGCTTCCCCAGAGGAGGCCGAAAGCGCTTTGGTCAGTCCCTCGATGGCGGGCTTGGTGATTGAAGCGGTGCACCTGCTCGAAGGCGACCTCGCCCTCGTTCCTCGATATGCGGAAGTGTGTCAGCGACGCCATTCAAGTTTCGTCGTCATTGACGACGCGCTCGGCGTGCTGGGCCCTACGGGCGGCGGAGCGGTCGAGCATCTTTCTGCACAAGAGCAAGTCACGCTTCGAGTGCTCCCTTTAGGCCGAGCCATCCCCGGCAGCGGAGCATTGGTGTTGGGAAATCAGTCGTTGATAGAGGTGCTGCGCGGGTCGCTGCCTTCCCCTCCGGCGCACAGCTTGGCAGCCACCACTCGCGCACTCGACATCGCGGGCAGCGAAGGCGCGCGGCGTGCCAGACTCTTTGATGTAGCCCACACCATGATTGCAGCGCTGCGGGGGTTTGGGTTTGACACGGGCCCCTGCGTCACGCCGTGGATTCCGCTGTGGCTCGGCGACGAAGCCCTCTGCGAAGCATGGCTTACGGCTCTGGCTGACTTGGGCATCGCGACTCGAGGGTGGCTCGCGGGGCCTCGTTCGCGGTTGCTGCTTTCCGTGCCGGCGACCATCACTGATGGCCAGGTCGCGCAGATCATCCAAGCTTTTGAACGCTTGAGTCGGAAGCTCCAAGTGCCTGAGGGAGCACCTCGAAACAAAGAGGCGCCCGTTCTCGCACGGCCTGGAAGTTATGCGTTGAGCACTCCTGCGGCGCTGCATTGGACCACTGTCGAGCCGCGCGACCGCCGAGTGGAAGAAGCACACAGTGCTCCAGTTGCGCCCTCGTCTACAGAAGAGCTCTCTTTGCGAAATCGCATGTACGACGCCATCGAAACGATGACCTGGAGAGCTTCAAGCACCGGCGGAGCTCAACTGCGACGCAGCGTCGAGGCGCTCAGGGCGTTGCTCGACAAACGACCTCGTTAATCTTGCTTTTCAGCGTTTTGTTTCTCGAGCGACGCTTGCTTGTCTTTGAGTGATTTGAGCAAGCCGTCAAAGCCTTTGCGGCCCATCACCTGGCGAAATTGATCGCTGTACGTCGACACCAAAGAAACGTCGTCGGTCACCACGTCGTAGATTCGCCATGAGCTCTTCGCGTCAGCGCGGTACAACTTGTACACCACCGGGAAGGTGTCTTGCTTGACGAGTAACTTGGTGCTCACCACCGCTTCGTTGCCCGTGACCTTTTCTTCGCCGTATTCCACCTTTGCCCCACCCTCCCCGCGCCCGTCTTTGACTGCTTTCTGCGCGTAGCTGGCGCGCAGAAGGCCCTTCATGGTCTGACTGAAATCATCTCGCTGCGCCTTGGTTAACTTGGCCCATTCTGCGCCCATGGCCCGCTTTGCCAGTTCAGCAAAGTCGACGAATTCATCGGCTCGGGCCGCCAACTTCGCTGGGGTTGCATCGGGGGCCTGCAAAACCTTTTGCACTTCGCTGTCTGCTGCCTTCACCGCAGCCAAAGGACCTGCAGGTGCGGCTGTAAGGGACAATGCGACACACAAGGTGAGAAACATGGCAACCTCTTCTTTCAAAGTTCAAATGACGCCACGTGTGGAGCCAGCAAATGATTCATCGACTAGCACGATCAATGTGCAGCCGAACGCGCTGCGATGAAAGTCCCAACTGATTAGGCAGTCGCCAAAATTGACCTGCCGCAGCCAACGCCACCAATTCATAGTCTCCGACTGGAGGTGCACCATAGGGCTGCGTCGATGTCACCCCATCTTCCCCCTTCGTAATGAGTTGTGCTTGGGGCACCAGGGCGACTTGTAAACGATCGATCACCACCGTGGTCCCCAGTCTCCCCTGGAGCGTGTTTAGAAAAGGTGTGGGGTCGAACAGCAGCGGGACGATAACGCTCGCTCCGGGTGACACCGGGCCAGGCCGAGGCAGCCAACGAAGAAAGAGTTGCAGTGACAAATCAGGAGCACCATCACCATCGACATCGTCAGGCCGCGCATCACGATCAGCGTCGACCAACCCAAA
>JAYUVR010000452.1:0-6480 GCA_043753955.1 Archangium sp.
CATCTGAGTTTTGCACGACGCGAATGAGTGCTTTTCGAGTTGCTTTGTACGCTTCACGCAATTGGCGTTGCAGTTCTTTACGCTGCTCGAGGTCGATACCTGGCAGCCCACTGATGCGATCACTGATGACGGCGCGTCGGTTGGTGCTCTGTGGAGCTCCTCCAAGAGGGTTGCCTGTACTGCCGAATTCTGCCGCTCGGTCAGCCCAAATTTCGTTGTACAGCTTAAGATTCTCAGATGTCTGTTCTGCAAACCCTTTCAGGCCGCTTTTGGCCACTCGGTCTGCATCCCAATTCTTGAGTAAGGCTTTTCCCAATTGTGAATAGTACGGGTGCACTAAACCGCGATCGACTCGACCTCGACCCAGTGTTTCTTTTGCGAGCGTACCGACGAGATCTTTGGGCGCTTCGAGGCCGTGTAACCCTTCTGAAGCGACGACTTCTGGCCCTTGAACCGTGCCTGCGTCGAGCGTGAGAAGGAACGCCGAACCCGGCACCAACGAGCGTTCTGCCCTCGGCGAATCTATCGGTTGGTCTCTTTTGGGCACGTCGACAGGTGAAGGCGTGGGGTCTTTCGGCTTTTGAGCCACCGTCGGCCTTTGTCGAGGTTGAGGCAAAGGAAGCGTCGCCGGAGCTTGTGGCTCGTTTTTTTCTTGAATCTCAGGAACAGCGGGCTCAACAAAAACGAATTCTCCGCTGACAGTCCGATTGACGGGACTCGCAATCGGGCGAGAGATGACCCAAACGATGAACGAGAGATGGATCGCGAGGCTCATGAAGAGCATCCCGCCTAGCCATCGTTTTTCACGCCATCGCACGGGATTGAGGGCTAACAGCTCAGCGCCTCGAGCGCAGCTCGTTGGTGAAGCGACCTCGCCAAATCAGGAGCCCCGCAAGCGCCCACATCGGCCAGAACCCGAGGGCACTGCAGCTCGAAGCGACTGGCGCCTTCACTTCAGCCAGTGGAACCTGCACTGGGGAAAGTGTGAGACAGACCGCGTTCCCCAACGAACCCATACGGCAGTGTTGGCCCTCCGGGCATTCTCCATCGTATTCACAAGGCATGGCGCAGCGATGTTGCTCAGCATCAACGGTTTCGCACTGGGCTCCCGAGGTGCAAAAGGTGGCATTCGGAACGCAGAGTTCACCGGGTTGTACCAGGGGTAATTGGGCGCGTTGACACCAGTGATGCGTCAGGTCGCACCGTAAACCTGAGCCACATTCTGCATCGGCAAGGCAGAGTTTAGAGCAATAGGTTTCTGGGTGCTGGGCGTCGGCAACGCACATGCGGCCAGCACATTCGAAGAGGTGATGACAGGCCTCTCCAAGGGCGACGCAATCAGGGTCGGGCGAAGAGCAGGGAGAACTGGAGCAGACCAAATTGGGCCCACAGGTTTCTTCTTTTTCTGAAAGCCACTGCAAAACAAAGGGAGCAAAGGCGTCAACGCGCGTGTCAGCCCCATCGAGGCAGTCTTCGGTGCGCGTGAAGCTGTGAATGCCTATCAACCGTTCAACATTGTCTTCGAACGTATGAAAGGTAGGACCACCAGAATCGCCATGACAGATGCCTTTGTCGACCAGGTTCCCGAGCGAAATCAGCTGAGAAGACAGTTGACGAATCGACAGATCGACGGTGCGCCGCACTCCGGCTCCAGCGTCGATGCTTAACGCGCCGTAGCCAACTGCACGCACGCCTTTGCCTCCCATTCCGGCCAGGCTCTGCGCATTCCATGGCCTCGGAGTGACGGTTTGCGGCACTTCGAGCAGCGCCACAGCGATATCGGCTTCGAGGTTGGCTCCAGGGTTCCATAAGGGGTGGGTTCGAGTCTCAATCACAGGCACCGTATTGGCTCCCCAACGCACCTCGCTCTCTGTGGCGGCGTTGGTTGCGGTGATGAGCACATGCTGAGCGCCGAGGGTGGAAGGGTCGACGCAGTGCGCCGCGGTCAGCAAGGTGCGCGGAGCAATCAGCGTCGCGGTACACAGCGAGTCTTCACCGTTGTCGCCGTGAAGAAACAGCATAAAAACGTCTGAATCACTGCGCGTCGGAATGCCCCCCACGATGGCACTGCGACCGGTTGCGAGGGGACTCTTCGCGCTCTCTATCGCGTCGCCACAAGCAACGCTGAGCAACATCAGTCCCCAAGCGAGTCGGAGCGAGCGCACGGCGCGCATTGTGCCTCAATGCGAGGAAGTGGGGGTTTTCAATTGAACATGGCGAAGCGGGGTGGCGGTCGATAGACATCGCCCGTGCTCACACTCTCTGCATTGGTTAGTTCTCTGGTGGCTGCTACCCCTGTGGTGGGCGAAGTCGCTCCTGATTTTACGGTGAAAGATGTCGATGGAGTTGAGCTGAAGCTCTCGACCTTAGTGACCCGTGGCCCTGTGATTTTGGCGTTTTTCCCCAAAGCATTTACTGGGGGGTGCACCCGCGAGCTCACCGCCTACCGAGATCGCTATGCAGAAATTGAGAAGCACGGGGGCAAGGTGGTCGCCATCTCGATGGATGATGTGGAAACTGAAAAGCGGTTCCGCGATTCGCTCAAGGCTCCGTACCCTTTCGTGGCCGACCCCAAGGGCGAGGTGGTGAAGCTCTTCGATGTGAAATTGCCGGTGCTCAGCATGTCGAAGCGCGTCACATTCGTCGTTGGCGCAGCGCGCAAAATTCTCATGGTTCAAGAAGGCAACGACGCCATCGAGCCGACAGGAGCCATCAGCGCCTGCAGCATCACTTCGTCTGCTGCACTCAAGTTGGTGACGGGGAAGGGCAGCGACGCAGGCCGGGAATAATGTACTCCTTGACGAGAGCGGGCTGAGTGGTGTTTGCAGTTGTCCCCATGAACCTAAAAGCCATCTCTCTCGGAGCCGTGATTGGCTTCCTCGTTGCTGTAGTTCCTTCGTGTGGAACCACGTCGAACTGCAGTCCTGCTAACTGCGGCGGTTGTTGTGACAAGAACGGAAGTTGCGTCACCGTCGCAAATACCTCAGACAGTCTTTGCGGAAAACTCGGTGTTGCTTGTGTTGACTGTAAAGCGAGCCTGCAAGCTTGCAATGCCGATACAAAATTGTGCGAAGCGCAGACGGCCTCAGGTGGCGGTGCAGGAAATACTGGCGGGGGTGCTGGAAACACCGGCGGGGGCTCAAACAATACCGGCGGCGGAACAGGCTCGATGGGTGGAGGTTCAGGCGGCGGATCGATGGTTGTGGATGGCTGCAACGTAGAGCTTCAGAACTGCACAGCGCTGGGTGCTCCAGGCAAATCATGTCTTGAAGTCATGGGAACGGGCACGGCTACCCGCTGCATGGAGGGTCAATGCGACATGGTTTTGCAGAACTGCCCTACGAATACCGACAAATGCGACTACAGCCCTCTTCCCGATGGTGGGGCGCTTCGTTCCTGTTTCCGAGCTGGAACCAAGACCGAAGGCCAAACCTGCACGGGCGGTGCCGATTGCGTGGCGGGGATGCTGTGCATAGGGACTTGCGTTAAAATGTGCTACCGAGACGAAGATTGTTCGGGGCCCAACGATCAGTGCGTGATTCGGATTACTGGAATTCCGGGCGAGTCTCCGCGAGGCTGTAAGACCTTAACGCCATGCGATCCGTTAGCACCCGCTCAACCTGGGTGCCCGGCAGGTGAGGCCTGTTATCCCAGCCCTAATGGCACGACTGTATGTCGTGCTGCAGGTACAGGGGTGGTGAACAGTGCTTGTACATCTGTTAATGCCTGTGCTGAGGGTTCATTCTGTCTCCCGAAATCGCAAACAGAAGCGTCATGTTCGACCTACTGCAATCCTGACGGCGGTGCACCCGGTTGCACTACTCCTGCGACTTGTAATTCACCTGGTGACGTCACCTTTTCATTCTGCCTGTAGTAGGCAATAAATGATGTTTGGAACGGCCGTCTGATAGAGGCCGTTCCATTTTTTTTGTCCAAAATTAACCCGGAGCTGTTCTCAGCAGTCGTCTTTGTTCCTCTGTGTAATTGCGAAAAGCGAATTTAGCTTCATGTCTGGGAAGTCGTAAATCGCTCACAATTCCAAACCAACTCAATATTCTGAGCACGTAATAAGTCACATCAATTTCCCACCAAAACCACCCTTGATTGGCTGTGTTTTGGAAATAGTGATGATTGTTGTGCCAGCCTTCACCACAGGTGATGAGCGCCAACAGAAAACTATTTCGGCTCCCATCAGTGGTCAGGTAGCGCCTCTTTCCAAAAACGTGAGAGAGCGAGTTGATGGTGAAGGTGCCATGCCACAGCAGCACGGTAGGCACGATGCCCGCCCAGACCACACCTGGCAATCCTCCAACGAACCACGCGATGGCCAACGCACTCAGTGGCGGAACGAGGAAGTGCTTGTTCAACCACACCAACTCAGGAAAGCGGGCGAAGTCCTTGATGGCGTTGAAGTTGGTTTCTTCATACCGGTACGACAGAAACCAGCCCACGTGGCTCCACCAGAACCCGCGGCGGAGCGGGGAATGAATGTCTTCAGCCGTATCTGAATGCCGATGATGGTGTCGATGATGCGCCGCCCACCACAAGACGCCCTTTTGCGCGCTCATCTGCGCCAACCACGCCAAAATAAATTGGAACACCCGGTTGGTCTTGAAGGCTCGGTGCGAAAAGTAACGATGGTAGCCCGCCGTCACCCCGAACATGCGCACGTAGTACGAAATGAATGCGACCAGCACCCATTCCCACGTGACGCCGGTAACGAAAACAAGCCCCATCAACAGATGAAAGGCGATGAACGGGAGGCTTAACGACCAGTGAAAACCTTCACTTTTCGAGTCAGGAGCAAGCGCAATGTCATTCACAGATGTCCTCACGATCAATTCGTAAGGACATCAACGCCTGCGCGAGTCACCCGTCGGTCATGGAGCTCTTTCCGCCCGTCACTCAAGCGTCACGACGGTGATGATTGCGCCAACGAAGCGAGCCAATTTTCAAATTCCGGTCGTGAACGAAGCGACTGCAAGTCGGGGTCTGTGCGGGCCTCAGTCACATTTCGATACCCATTTTGTGCAGCCAGCGTCAGGAACCGGATTGCATGCTCGGGCTTTCGAGCCTGCGCCCACGCACATGCGGCGGTATACGCCAACGTCGAGCTCGGCTCTTCTTGAAACGCCGCCTCAGCCGCGAGTGCAGCCTGTTCAAACTCCTTTCGAACATAATGAACGCGTTCCGCAGCCGAGAATGCGCGAGCCATTCGAATTCCAACCAGTTGACGGGCTTCAGCTTCACGCCCTGCACGAATCAGCGCTCCTGCAAATTCGTGCAGTACCACCGGCTCGCCAGTGATTCGTGCAGCTTGCGCCCAGAGTGGAATGGCGCGCACTTCATCGCCCACCAAACTGAACCCAGCTGCGAGCGCCTGAGGAGGCACTTCCAAGCCTTGCACCTGACTGAAATGGTCCAATGCCCGCCGTCCTTCGCCTTCTTTCAGCGCCACCCAGCCCAACAATACTTGAGCCCGACTGCGCAAAAGCGGAGGCGTCACGCCTGCCTCAGCGATACCTCGTGCCACGCTCGCGGCTTCGCTGAGCTTGCGCTGTCGATAGAGGGTCTCGGCATGTTCAATGACCGCCTCCAGCGGGTGCGCCACGTGGCCTCTTGGCAATTCGCCTCGACGATAGGCACTGATGTTGGCGAACGTACGCATCACCATCAGCACCACCAAAATCGCCAAGATGAGCTGCTGACTCATGGCGGCCAACAGCATGATTCCTGCGGCCAGTGCGAGCGCGATGAATTGAGCGACCAGAAAGCCAGGTCGCCCCATCAGGTGCGTCAATACCACCGCCGTGATGCGCCCTCCGTCGAGCGTGCTGATGGGGAGCAGATTCAAAATCGCCCAAAACAAATTGGCGTAAAAAACACCGGTGGCGAAATAGCGCACGGGCTCAGGAATAGAGGTGCCTCCGATGACCACCAACAACCCCGCCCCGACACCCAAGGCGAGACCCGCAGCAGGGCCGGCCAGCGTAAAAAGCACGTCCTTCCACCACTCAAAGCGATCGAGACCTTCGCCTCGAGTAAGGCCCCCTAAGCCCACCAACTGAATCACCGGCTTCGCCCCAAACAGCTGGGCCACCGTGGCGTGCCCCAACTCGTGCACCATCACCGAGAGCGAGACCAGCATCATCCAGCTTAAGGTGACGATGACGACAGTGGCGGTGTACCGAGGGTGATTCTCATTGCTGAGAATCTCAGAAGGCCAGTTGGTAGGGCCTTTCCAGCTCATAAAAGTCCATGAGATGGCCGCACTGATGAGCAAGTGCAGTGCATGCACATGAACGGGAATTTTGCCGAGGCGGAAGCTGATCAAGACGAGGCAGATGTAACATTGTGCTGTCCTGCGGTCTTCCCTCTCGGCGAAGGATTTTTGCGGCCTTAGAGTCAGCGGAAAACCAGCCAGAAGGCTAGAGCACCGATCAGGAATGCGCTCGAAGAAAATCGATCTGTTGCGAGACC
>JAYUVR010000453.1:0-2954 GCA_043753955.1 Archangium sp.
GATAGTCTTTTGGCCAGTGAAGATAGACTTGAGGTTTGATTTGGCCTCAGCCTGCTTCGAACGCGCTTGGAAGCGAATAAAGTTAGGGATTGCGATTGCGGCGAGAATGCCGATGATGGCAACGACAATCATTAACTCAACGAGGGTAAAACCTTTTTTGGTGAACTTCTTCATGAGAGCTCCATTGGAATAAGTAGAGAGGCGGGAGTTGCTGCCCGAGCTAGCTGAGCAAGGCCTACGCCAGGCCCGGCGTGAGGCCGTCGCCAGACTACTTTCATGGAGTTGCGGCACCAGAAAAAGGGCGCCGGTGACGAGAAACGTCACTTTCGTTCCTTTCAGGCGGCCATATCGGGTCGAGCAGACTCAGGCGCATGAAACCCACACGTGCTTACGTAAAACAGACGCCAAAGGGCTTGCATGAAACGGGTATTGTGATTGATACTGAACGGACATTCAGGAGAAAAAAATGAACGAGCCCGACATTCTGCCTATTGATTTGCAGCACCTTTTCCATCTCTTCTCGTCATTGCCCGACGTTCGCTTCCCCGAGCTCGACCCGGGCAGTTTGCACGATGCCGTTGCCCGCGCGAAAGAGCGACAGCTTGAGTTGACCACGCTTGAAGCCCAGCGTGATGCGCTCAAGGCGGTGCTCGAAGAAGAGCAAGAAGTCTTGCTGCGCAAGGGGCATCGCTTACATGCGTATTTGCGCGTCTTCGCAGAACACGATGAGGCCTTGGCGACCAAGTTGAATGCGCTGAGTTTACCCAGGCTGCGAAGAACCGCTTCAGTGCGGCCCGAAGAAGCGTTGCGTGAAGAGGGAGCTGCAAAGAAGCGAGGAAGACCTCGCAAAGTGCCGTCGACGGACGCTCTGTTTTTGGAAGAGCAGCCGGCGATGTCGGCGACTCCCTGATTGAGCTCAGGTGTTTCGCCTCGCCTTCGTGACAGTGCTGACCTCAGCGTCCTCTTGGGCTCACGAGGTGTCTGTTGATGTCGGTGGAGCGGTCCCGTTCCAGCGCCGACAACCTTCGAGCGGGGTGCGTTAAGTGGCGCGCGGTCGCTCACGGGCATTGCCGTTCTGACTCTTGACTTAGGCACTCGCACCCTTCCTCTGCCAGTTCTGGCAGCACTCTCTTTTTGCTGAGGCTCGGGAGCATATGGCTGCTCTACATTGAGAGCTTAGGGCGCTGCATTCGACGAGCCTCAAAACGACGTGGAAGGTGACGACCCATTGACGCGTGTCGCTGTCCATCTCCGCGCTGTCATCGCCACTGTCCTCAAAAAAATCCCAGGCGCGCAAACGCTGCTGGGCGCGATGTATGTCTGGTGATGCTTATTTGGGCGGTCGACGTGACCGCTTTGCTCTCGAAGGCGGCAACGCTACGAGTCGACGTACAATCGCCGCTTTAGGCAACAATGAAGGTCGTAGTTCAAGCACGGCAGCGAAGTAGCGAGCTTGAGCTTCACTTGAATAGCTCAATTCCGCTGACTCGCCGGCTGATGATTCGATTTGCACCGTCCACTGCTTCTGCTTGCGTACCACTGCGGTCGAAGTCCAACTCATGAACACCTCCACGTGCTGGTGGCTCATTATGTGGGCAATGGGTACAGCCTAAAATAATTTGCCAAACCAGAAACAACTACCCACACCCACAGACATACTCACCTCGGACCCACATTCGCATTGTTGTCTAAATCAATTTGCCGTCATTATGAAATGAACTCTCCCGAAAAAGCCGCCTAACGTGTCAAACCTTGGCCGTCTACCTTATGGTTACTCTGAATCTCCGCAGACAACACACTGAAATACAAGCGGTAATTGACGCGATAGTGCCACTGCTTAAACCGCACGCCATCGACCCTCAGGTCGCCGAAGAATTGCGCAAATTACTCGCCAGTTTGTCGGCAAAGGTGAACGCGCATTTGGTGTCTGAAGACCGCGTGCTCTACCCGCGGTTAATGAACAGCAAGGTGGGGGATACCGCCGCGGTTGCGACGCGCTTGTCTCTGCAGACGGGCTCGTTGGGCAAGGGCTTTAAAGAATTTATTTCGCACTACCCAAACGCAGAAGCCATTGTCAAAGACCCAGAAAAATTCTCCCGCGAAACTCACGTGGTGCTCACTGCATTGACTCGCCGCATCGAACTCGAAGAGTCAGACCTCTACCCGATGGCTGATGCGCAGCGTCGTGGGACTTAAGAGAGGAAGTTGCCAACGACACCGTATTTCGAGTGTGGTGCACAGCGCATATGAGTCTCACTGCATGGGCACTGTTGATGACATTGGCGGCCGAGGGCCCCGCGAAAGAGTGCTCATCTGAGCTCTTTCGAATTGCTCGAAACAAGAATGCCAACGTGGTGCTGTATGAAGCTCACCGCAGCCCCTCGGGAACTCTCGACCCTCAAGAGCCAGTCAGCGCTTCGTGGTTGTTGTTGGCCTCCAGTGGGTTACGTGAATCACTCAACTTTATTGAGCGCTCGTTTGCTTACGGTTTTAAGGTGCGCACTGTGTCGCCTGGGGGCGAATATGTGATGACGCTCAAGGCACTCAAAAGTCGAACCATCAGAATTTTAAGTCACAATGCATGCCCAATCGCCCTGACTGACATTGGGGGCCAAGAAGGCATTTTACAACGCATTTACGTCAAAACAGACGAGCGCAGGCTGACCCCTTCAGTTGAATACGTAGAGCTCTTCGGGGTGCAGCTTGTCGATGGAACACCGCTGTATGAAAAGATTTTGCCCGAGCAATAGCCGCATTCACTGCACGTCGACTCGCGCCTCAAGTTGCTCTTGAAGTGATTTGGGAATGTCGCTGAGCAAATCAAGGCCCGTCGCCGCTTCGATAGAATCGACGGAAGTTCTAAATGTTTCCCAATCGTGCCCAGAAACCGGAGTGCCATCATTGGGCATGGTGACGGCGATGACTCGCGTCGCAGAAGTCACTTGGGCTGGGCC
>JAYUVR010000454.1:0-8503 GCA_043753955.1 Archangium sp.
ATCGATATCACGAATTGGCTGTGGTGAGCCATTCCCAACTCAAAATTGTCGCGATGCCAGTGATGCGGGCTGATCAAATTCTTCAGCACCTCCGCGTTGACACGGAAGTCGTCGGTATCGATGAAGTGCAATTCTTAGGCGTAGAAATCGTTTCCGTCGTCGAGAGTTTGGCGGCCAATGGCCTGCGCGTCATCTGCGCGGGGCTCGATCAAGACTTCCAAGGCAAACCCTTTGAGCCAATGCCTCAATTGCTTGCAATAGCAGAATACATCACCAAAGAATTGGCCATTTGTGTGGTGTGCGGAAACCCCGCCAATCGCAGCCAACGTCTTTCTGATTCAGCCGAACGCGTCGTCGTGGGCGCAGGTGAGGCCTACGAAGCCCGTTGTCGAAAGTGTCACGTGACGACAGCGGTCGAAGCGACGCCTCCACAAAATCTTGAACTCTTCAGCCGGTGAATGTCATGCGCGATTCGCTTTACGAAAACGTTCCGTATTCGCTGTCTGAACTAAAACACTTTTATGGCCCCAATGTGCACTTGGTAGGCAACCCCTATCTCTTGTCTCTGCTTGCCTCGCTCTGTGCGAAAGACACTCAGCAGCCGCAGGTTAACACCTTGGTCCGTACGCTTTATAGCGATCTCATCACCATGGTGGTGAATCACGAATTCCCACGCCGCCAGGCGACCATTCCCTCGAGAATGATTCAGCACACGCCGCGTGGAATCTACCAAGGCGAAATTCTCGACCCAGAAGTGCGAGCCATTTCCGTCAATATCGCCAGGGCGGGAACGCTGCCCAGCCAAGTGACGTATGACTTGCTCAACACCATCTTAAACCCGCGGCTGGTAAGACAAGATCACATCATCATGAGTCGCGAACTTGATGCAGCTGAACATGTGGTGGGTAGCAACATTGGTGGCTCGAAAATCGGAGGCGATGTCGACGCCGCTACCATCATTTTCCCTGACCCCATGGGCGCCACGGGGAGCTCGTTGTCGACAGCGATCAACATGTACAAGAAGAAGGTGCCCGGAAAGATGCGGAAGATTATCTGCGTCAATTTGGTCGTCACCCCAGAATTCATCAAGCGACTGACGGTGGATCACCCCGACGCTATTCTCTACGCCGTGCGACTTGATCGCGGCCTGTCTCCCCCAGAAGTGTTGAGTTCTGCCCCCGGTGAATTGTGGGAAAAGGAAAAGGGGCTCGATGAACGGCAATACATCGTGCCTGGTGGCGGTGGAATGGGCGAAGTGATGAACAACGCGTACGTTTAATTTTCTAAAAAGAGCGGCGGCAAAATGCACATGTCTTTTTATGAGCAACATATTGAAGTGATGTTGAGTGCAGAACAAATGCAGGCGCGTATCGCTGAATTGGGCGCTCAAATTACCAATGACTATCAAGGGAAAAACCTAACCCTCATCGGCATCATGAAGGGGTCGATATTCTTTCTCACTGACTTGGCGCGCCAAATTGATCTCCCGCTCACCATCGAACTGATGGGCGTTTCGAGTTACCAAGGCGGTGTCGAGACGACAGGAGAAGTACGCATCACCAATGACTTGTCGAAACCCATGCAAGGGCGACATCTGCTCATCGTTGAAGACATCATCGACACCGGTTTGACCATGCGGTTTCTGCTCGACAACCTGAGCGCTCGGCATCCCGCGTCGGTAAAGGTGGTCACGCTGCTTGAAAAGCCATCTCGGGCAAAGGTGAAAGTGCCCATCGACTACAAAGGTTTCGTCATCGAAGACCGTTTCGTCGTCGGCTACGGACTTGACTATGGCGAGAAGTATCGCAACCTCCCGTTTGTCGGCGTACTTCGCACCGACTGATTTAAGGCCTGTCTGGTTTGACCGTCGGTTCCGGCGCCGGAGGGGGCGTCGGAACCGGCGGCTGTTTTCCCAAAGCCTCGAAGAGCGCCTTGAGCTGAGGTTCCAGCGCCTTGCTCAAGTTGCCACCACCGTCAGCAGTCAACGTGGTGACTCGCAAAGTACTGGCGAGGAGTTTGACCTGAGGCTCCACCGCGAGAAGCATCAGCGAGGCTTGGGCGCGCGTTTTCGAGTCTGATTCCGCAGCCAACTTCAGCTGAGAGAGCGCTTCTTCGAGTTGCCTGCGCGCGTCATCGAGGCGGGTACGGGCTAAGAAAAAGGCGACATCGGTTTGCATTTTTCGAAGCGAGTCGCGCTGCGCATCGGTGAGCCCATGCAGTCTTTCGGCGCGGCGCACCAAGAGCAGGCCTCGCTCGAGATCTTTGGGCGTTTCAGCGCTGAGCCGCGGCCTTGCCAGAGTTTCCAACACGAGGAACAGCGCGCGATCGAGCTCGTCGCGATCTTCAAATTTTTGAGTGGTGACGATGACCGACGCCTGACCTTCCACGTCAATCGGAGCATAGGTATCTGCAAGTTGCGGGTCAGCCGGCATCCACGGGTCGGCGCCTGTCGGGAGCATCTTCCCCTTGAGCACTACCAGTTGCCCTTGGCGCACTTCTAAGCCGTAGGTCCGCGCATTGACTTGGGACATTGCATAGAGCGCCGCCGCAGCCAGGCCAATAAACACCGTCACCAGAACCAGGTTGCGGAAAGCCAGCAACAAGCGGGTACCAAAAGAGGGCTGAGTTTCCATGTGGGCAAGGTAGTACGGACTGTCGGCGACCCCAATTGCCACCTCGTTCCTTAACTTGGTGGTTTCTGCGCGAGGGGTAAAGTGAGCGCCACGTGACTTCCACTTTTAAACGGCTGGGGCAGAGTGAACTGCTCCCGCGCTACATTTTTGCCGAAAGTCTCGTCGCTCGCCGCAGAGTGCTTGAGATAGGCGCTGTGGCTTCGACGCTCGGTCAGTCAGCGCGGTTTCTGTCGACTCGCGGCGCGCGCATGGTGGTGGCTGCAGACAATGATTTGGTAGCGGTGCAAGAGGCACAGGCTCGGCTCGCCAGCCCGACGCTTCGTTTTCGGCCCACTGTTTTTGATGATTTTGAGTCGGGTAGTTTTGATTTGGTAATCGTCTCTGATCTCGCTCCGTATGTGCGGGCTCCTGAATTGATGGCTGACATCGCCCGCTTGGTCGCCAAGAGCGGCTATTTGATGGGCGGTTTGAGAAACCCTGCTGGGCTCTCGCTTTCGAGCATTCTTGAAGCAGATGAGACCGATGTACCGCCGACTTATGGCCAGTTGCTCGACGTGCTCTCGACGCATTTTGAGTCTGTCGATGTCGCGACCCAGTCGCCGGTATTGGGTTACCAACTCGCTTTTGAACGAGGAGAAGGCCTGCAGGTTGACGGTTCACTCGCAGGTTCCAGCGAGGCGGCTTATTACGTGGTGCTGGCTGGCCACGAAGAGGTCAGAAATTTCGACCCCACCTGGGTGCAATTGCCACCTGAACCGCTCGCATTCACCGGGGGAAAATTAGAGGATGCTTCGAATCGCGCTCGAGATTGGCGCGAGCGCACCGAAAAGCTCAAAGAGCTGCTTGAGCGCAAAACGGCTGAGCTCCAGGTGCGAGACGGTCAACTGCATGAGAACAGTCAGCAGCTCGAGGCCGCAAAAGAAGCGGTGAGCAGACTGACTGCTCAACTCGAGTCGACGAGAGATCGCCCTGAAGCGGTTCGAGATCGCGAAGATCTCGCCATGCGCATTCGCCAGATGGAAGCTGAACTTCAAGTCTCTCGCGAACGCGCCATCGATGCCGAAGGTCGGGTGAGCGCCAGCCGCAGTGCGCTCGAGGTGCTCGAAAGACAACACAAAGACGCCGCCATTCAGGCCTTAGCGGCTCAAGAATCTGCCCGTCTAGAACGCGCTCGGCGTGAGGAATTGGGCAGCCAACTCGAAGACGGCCGACTCCGTTTGGCGAAGGCTTACGAAGATCTCCGTCGACTGCACGATGAGGCCGCTTCAGAACGGGTGGAGCATGAGCGCGGCAAGATTGCCTTTGATCGCCTGAAGGAGAATCTTGAAAGAAGCGAAAAGGAATTGCACGAAGCGCGCGGCAGAGAAGTACGCCTCGCCGACGCGCGCACTGAAGCGATCAAAGCGATTGAGAATCTCGAAGCCACGACGAGAGAGACCCGGCGAGCGCTTGATGAAGCGAAAAATCAACTCGATCGCAAGGAATCTGAGCGACTTTCGTCACTACGTTCACTTGATGTCGAAACTCAGCTTCGGCATCAGCTGGAGAAGGAACTCGAGTCAGAAAAGGCGCGTCAGGTTGAGCTTCTGGCAACGCTCGCTCAACGAACAAGTGAACACACCGCGGCTGAAACTGAGATTGCGGCGCTCAAGTCAAACCTTGAACACAGCGCGGCGGAGTTGGTGGAAAGTCGAGCGGGTGAAGCGCGGTGGAACAATACTGCGACTGAGCGTGAGCAACGTATTGCCGAGCTTCACGGCCGAGAAGCTGAGCTCGAAAGAACGGTGCAGCTTGGCACCCTTCGAGTCAACGAGCTGCACGCTGAGTTAGAACAACAGCGCGTGTTGGTTGGTCAGAAGGCATCGGCCGTTGAGAGCCTCGATGGCGCGTTAGCTTCTGCTGAATCGAAACTCAAGGCGCTGAATGAAAAGTACGAAGTCGAGAGGCAAAAGCTCCGTGGCGCACTTGACGAAGCCTTGGCTCAGCATGAGCTGAGTGCGCGTGAACGAGATTTAAGGCTGAGTGAGAATGAAAGTCTGCGAGAGGCAGTCGCTCAAGAGCAAGACAAGTCGAGAAAGTTGAGTGAAGCCCTCTCAACGGTTGAAGCCACAAGTGCCACGCTCAATCACGAACGAGATCTCGGACTGAATGAAATTCAGAAACTCCGAGAAGAGCTGTCGAGCGAACAGAGCAAAAGTAATAGTTTGGGTGGAGCATTGTCGGCTGCAGAATCGACGGTAAGCACGCTCACTCATGAGCGAGACCTCCGGCTCAATGAGATTCAAAAACTTCGCGAAGCATTCGGAGCTGAACAAGACAAAGTCAACGGGCTTAATGCTACTCTTTCGAACGCGGAATCGGCAGCCAGCTTGCTTGGCCATGAGCGAGATCTCGGGCTGCATGAGATTCAAAAGCTTCGGAACGCATTTTCGGTTGAGCAAGGCAAAGTCAATGAATTGAGAGGCGCATTATCGACTGCAGAGTCGACGGTGAGCGCGCTTACGCACGAGCGAGATCTCGGGCTCAATGAGAGTCAAAGATTAAAAGAAGCGCTCACAGCTGAGGAAGGGAAAAGCAGTCAATTGAGTGCCGCCCTGTCGACTGCAGAATCGACGCTCAGCGCGCTCTCGCAAGAGAGAGATGTGGGGCTCAATGACGCTCAGAAATTTAAGGAGGCACTGACGGCCGCGGAAGAAAAGAGCGCGCAGTTGAGTGCGGCCCTGTCGAATGCTGAATCGACGCTCAGCGCGCTCTCGTACGAGAGAGATGCCGGGCTCAGTGAGACTCAGAAATTCAAAGAGGCACTGACGACCGAGGAAGAAAAGAGCACGCAGTTGAGGGCGGCCCTATCGAATGCTGAATCGAAGCTCAGCGCGCTCTTGCAGGAGAGAGATGTCGGACTTAACGAGACTCAAAAGTTCAAAGAGGCCCTGACGGCAGAGGAAGAAAAGAGCAGGCAGTTAAGTGCGGCTTTGTCGAATTCTGCATCGACGCTCAAAGCGCTCACTTATGAGAAAGATATTGGACTCAGCGAGGCTCAAAAGTTCAAAGAGGCGCTGACGGCTGAGGAAGAAACGAGCAAGCAGTTGAGTGCGGCCCTCAGCGCGGCCACGCATGAGAGAGAGTTCGGGCTCAATGAGATTGAAAAATTCAAAGGGCTCCTCGCGACTGAGGAAAGCAAGCTCACTCAGCTGGGAATCGCGCTGTCGAGCGCCGAATTAACGGTTGGCCTGCTGACTGACGAAAGAGATCGCAGCACGGCTGACAATCAGAATCTTCGTGCAGCTTGGGAAGCTGAAGCGGCCAAGGTTGCTGTCGCTGTCACTCAATTAGAGACGCTGAATAGCGACCGCGATGAACTGAGACGTTCACTTGAAAAGGCCGAACAGTTCGGTCTTGAGCAAAGTGGTGAAGTCGCTCGGTTGACTGAGCAAGCCGCGGCGTCAGCCTCGCGGTTGACTGATACTGAACGTGAACGAGAGCGCAACGCGCAAGAGTCTCGTAATCACGCAGAGAACCTCTCGCGCGAATTGGTCTTCGAACGCGAAGGCCGGTCATCGGCTGAAGCCGCTCTAAATGAAGCTCAACGTGCACTGGCGCGGGAAGCTGAAGAAAAGTCAGAGCGCGAGCGCACATCGCGTGCCCAACTCGACGAAGTAAGTGCCAACTTGGGTGCAACTCAAAGTGCACGCGACGAGTTGGAACGTTCGCTGAGCGTGGCGCGTGAAGAAAACCAATCAGCCCGTGCACAGCTTGAAGCGAAGACAAGCGCTTTGGCCGACGCAGTATACCGGCGTGAGTTAATTGACCTCGAGCGGGTAGAACTCGAGAGGCGATATCGAAAGCTCGAAGGTGACGCTCAGTTGGTCGGAGATCGCGCAAGCCACCTCGAAACACAGATTCGCGATTTGAAAGGCTCGCTTCGCGAAGCCGAAGAACAATTCGAAAGTGAAAAGCTGCAGCTCAATGAAGTGCGGCAAGAATTGACAGAACAGTTTGGAAAGACTCGAGCTCGGGAAGCACGGGTAGAAGAGCTGAATGTCGAACTGCGAAAGACGAAGCAGGTTGAGGCCGATACGCGTGGGCTGCAGTCGATTGCGCTGACTGAGTTGAATGAAACGCGCGAGCAGTTGCGCTCAATGGAGGCCCGTGCAGAAAACTCCGAGCGCTCGCACGAGCAAAGCAAGGCTCGGCTTTCCGACCTCGAAGAAATGCTTCAAGAAAGAGAACTCGGGCTTGAAGGCACCGGAAAGAAGCTTTTACAGCTCCAAGAAGAGAGGTCTCTCCTTAGTCAGTCACTGGCTACCTCGATGGGTCAGCTCGAGCACACTCGTCTCGAACTTGAGGAGGCACTCCATACCAGAGCGCAAGAGAGGGCATTGCTCGAAAATACAGACACCAAACTGGCGGCGCTCTCTGCCACGCACATTCAATTAGATGAGCAGTTTGATTCCTTGAAGCGCGAACGGGCCGAACTGGCACAGTCAGTTGCCACACTTCAGGAAAAAGTGACGCAACTCGAAGCACATCTTCACGCGAGCGAAGAAAAAGCCGCCAAGTTCGAACGGCAACGTGAGTTGGTGCAAAGCGCACTCGAAGTTCAATCAGCCAATGCCGACGAAGCACAAAGAGCCGTTGAAGAGAAACTTGATGCTTCACAACGTCAATATCAAGAGGTGCGACAGACTGTCGACCGTGCGCAATCTGAAGCCAGAGGTCATCAAGCCGGTAAGTTGGTACTGAATCAGGAAATTGAGACGCTTCGCTCAGAAGCAGCGGCGCTTCGCGCTCGATTCCCCCAGTTGGATTCAGCCTTGGCTGAAGCACGCGCGCGCATCGCAACGTTCATGGGCGCTGAACGTGAATACAAACAACAAGTCTTGAATCTCGATTTGGCTTTAGCGAAGGCCAAAGCCGAGGTGGCTGAGCTCGAAGACTCGCAGGTAATGAGTGAAGCGGCACGGGTGGCGCTTGAATCTGAAGTGCGCTCTCTGCGGGAGAAGTCGTTTTCGTTTAAGACTCCTGTTCCAGGCGAGCTTGACCCCGAAGAGACTCAATCAGGGTTCATGCATGCTGACCTCGTCGCAGATCGAATGACGATGAATGCCGAACTGAGTGCGGCTCAAATGGCACGCTTGCAGGCGGAGGAATTGCTGCTGGCACTCCGTCTCAAATACGGCGAACTGCAAAGAGAGCTCGATCACACCACACAAGACTTGGCTGAAGCAAAGGCTGAGCACGAACTCCTCGAGCACGACCGCGAACGCTTGGCCCACGAAGTTGCCAGCGGTGAAAAGGTAAGAGCTCGGGCCGTTCAGCTTGAGCGAGAACTTGATCGCTACCGAGCCGCGTCGCGCAGCGCCCAAGAAAAGCCCGTCGAGGTGCTCGACCTTGACGTCGATTCTGTCGATGACGCAGAAGAGATTATTTTGCTCGATGACGAGCAGACCTAAATTTGAAGCCTCGATGATTCCCATCACACAACTGCTCAATCAGTTGCTGACCCTTGGCGTTCGACGCGGCGGAATTCTTCAAGTACACACCTCGTTTCGCGCGGTGGGTGACGTCGAAGGGGGCCCACTGGGGTTAATTTCGGCGCTGCAGACGGCGCTCGGGCCTGAAGGTACCTTGGTCATGCCCACCATGACTGATGGTGAAAGTGTCTTTGACCCGAAGAGCACGCCAACGGTTGATATGGGGGTGGTCGCCGAATTGTTTTGGCGCCAGCCCAACGTGCTTCGGAGCGGCCACCCTGGGGCCTCTTTCGCCGCATGTGGCCCTCGAGCTGAATACATTTGCGCGGCTCAACCGCTCGCTCCACCGCACGGGCCAGACAGCCCCGTTGGCCGTGTGCATAAAAGTGGAGGGCA
>JAYUVR010000455.1:0-11269 GCA_043753955.1 Archangium sp.
AGGCGAAAGTTGCGCCGCGGAGCTGGCTGAGGCAACGTACTGCGAATGGGCATGGGCACCGGCGAGATCATCATGCTCGTCATCATTCTGGTGATCGTCTTTTCCGCTTCGCGCATGGGCACTTTGGGAAATGCCATCGGTCGCTTCGTCTATTCATTTCGGAAAGCGTCGAAGGGCCAAGGTTTCGTCGATGTCAAAGCCAGCCCCAAACTCGAAAAAGGCACTGTCGACGCGGACATCACCGAGGGTCGACCAAAGCGCTGAGCCGGCTTGCCAGTTCGCGAATCGACACGTGCACGATGCGGTCGCGCGACAATTCTCGTAAGTCAGGCAACGGCATCAGCGGCACGATTTTGACGCCCACTGTCGGTGACAAGAAGGGGTTAAAAGCCAACGCCTTTCGCACTGCGCTCTGGGTGTTCCACCGAGGTGATTTCCATATCTCTTCCAGAGGCTCAGAGCGCGCGGGTCTTCGCGCAGCGATGCGCACCACCACGGCTTCAGTCAAACGAGGGTTCTTCAGGACTTCACGTATGACGCTGGGGTTTGACGCGACCGCCAAGCGCGCCAGTTCATCTGGGTTTTTGGTCAGTCGGGCCCGTGATTTGAGCGTGCCCAAAGGCAAGGTGAACAGCCTGGCGTCAGCTCGCGCTGCTGCATCAGCGGCATATTCTTGAGCCGGTTGGCCTTCACTAAAGATAAAAGTGACTTCGTCGTGTTGGTGCAGCGCGGCGACTTGCCGCAACGTGGCCAAGTGGGGAATGAGGTCAGCATCTTCGGTGAGCGCGCGCATGAACGCGGGCAAGACTCTGAGTGCGGGTTCCCATCGTTCGACTACCGACAAGTGCATGAGTGCAGAAAGAAATGCCGTGGCTCGCGACGAATCAAACTCGCCTAAGGCCCGGGCGGCGGCACGACGAAGCACTTCATGGCCACCGTCGAGGGCGTCAAGGCGGCGAATGCGCTGACGCGCCTCATCACTCATAAGCCTGTCGCCAGAGGGCCTTCGACGACTGTTCGAGCTGACACCCGCACCCGAAAGCCCGTTAAGTCAGGGGGGTATTCAATAAAGGGCACTACGAAAGCAGACGAAGCACCTTTGGCAATGACCTGGGCGCGCTCTTGAACTTTTCGATTCAGGGCCTCTGCGGCGTCGGCTCCATCGAGCAGAAAAAGTTCTTCGGGCGTGGGCGGGTTGCCTGCCCAGGTTTCACCCATGCGCACGACCGTGTCGTCCTCGACAATTTCAGCTTTCACCACGACCTTTGCTGCAATTCCACTCTGGTTGATGACTTCACCGCGCACGTAAAAGACAGAACGCCCGGCGTGTGTTTCGTACAACCCGTTGGACACATCGTTCGCCAAAAGCCCGCTTGCAGGGGCAACCGCGTTCTTCAGGCCTTCGAGCGAAAAAGTGTCTTTCGAAAATTTCCCTTCGTTGAAGTACACCGAACCGAACACCGCCAAAGCCGTCACCAGCAGCGCGGCCAACATCACGTTCACCCCGACGCTCAGGGCCGTTCGACGCGAGTTCGATTCGACCACCGGTGCCTTCGATGCCTGCGCCGCCAGCCGCGGAGCTTGTCGCTCGACAGACATCTTGTACGGCTGAGCAATTTCACTCTCGGGATCCGGCACGTCGAGCAACTGAGGCCCTGCTTCCGGAGGAGGGGCAGGCGCCGGGAGATCAAACATCGCCCGAGCCGCAGCGACATCGTCACGCGATGGGCTCGCCACGGCCTCATCTTCAAGATTGTCAAAGAAACCCGAGAGGTCGCCCGCGGGGGCCAAAGGCGATGGTCCCGAAGTGAAAGGCACCGGAGTCGGCGCAAGAGAACCAACGGGTCTGCCAGCCGACTTCAAAGGCGCTTTCACCGGTTCTTCGGGGTTTTCCCCTTGAGGCCCAAAACGGTCAAAAGGGTTATCTACAGCAGCATCGGCGGCGCTTTGACCTTCGACGCGAAAAGTGTGGTTGCACTTCGAACACCGAACTTTGATGCCCTGGCCGGCGATTTTTTCGTCGGGAACTTTCGACCGAGTTTGGCAATGCTCGCAAGTGACGATCATGGTGCCTTCGGGGCTTGAGTGTATGGTCTTCAGCCGATGAAACGAAATCGCATGGTTGGCATAGGTACCAACAGGTGCTACAGCTTACGTCGCACTGCGTCAGGAGTTCACTGTCTATGAGCGAAGACAATTCGAGCGTACGCGAACCAAAGGTGATCAAGCGATACACCAATCGCAAACTCTACGACACCGTTGAGAGCCGTTACGTGACGCTCGACGAAATCGCCGAGATGGTGAAACAGGGCGCTGAAGTCAAAATCATCGACAATCGAAGCAAGGAAGACCTGACCTCGGTCACCCTGGCGCAAATCGTCTTTGAAGAAGAGAAGAAGAAAAACCAAATGCCACTCGCAGTACTGCGAGAAATTATTCGCCACCCGGGGGAAAGTTTCACCGACTTTATTTCAACGCAGGTCAGCCCACGGGTTGATGCCATCAAGCAAGAGGCTGGTCAGCGCATCAACACGCTCCTGCGCCGTGAACAATCAGAAGGTGAATTGACGCCAGCAGCCCTGCTTCACCAATCTCAAAAAGTGTTTGAGAGCTGGCAAGCCCGGGTCGATGAGCGCGTCAAGACGGCCGTTGAAAACCTACTGGGCAATTTACCCGCGTTGGGCCGCGACCTTTCGACGTTGGTGCAGCGCATCGACCAACTCGAGCAGAAGATTTCTCAGCTCGAACAAAACCAATCGGCAAACGGCAAGAAGCGCGACCGCTAAACCTTAACGCGCCCGTTCGATTCGCTCAGAAACCTTCTGGAGTAACGTCGCCCCGCGGCTCCAGGGAGCATGTTCCCAAATGGTTTTCCCATGGCTCTGTGCTTCGTCGATGGCCACGTTGAGGCCCATGGGCTCGCACACTTTTTTGGGGAAGTACTGATTGAGCTTGCCCACAATTTCCTCGGCCATTTGGGTACGCCGGTAGAGCGTGGGCACGATTTGAGTCACGCGCAGCTTAAGATGCCCGTACTCTTGGGAAATGCGCTCGACGGTAGCCACCATTTCTGCGCAGCCATCGAGGGCTAAGTACGTCGTGGCAACGGGAATGACGATTTCTTCGGCCGCGAGCAAGACGTTGGTCGTCACCAAGCCACACGAAGGCGGGGCATCGAAGATGATGACGTCGTAGTGCTCGTCGACAGAGGCCAGCTTGCGCGAAAGCAAACGGGCGCGTTCTGGGTCTGCTGCCACTTTGATGGGAAATTCGGCCATCTCTTTCCACGCGGGAATCAGGAAGAGATTTTCGATGGCCGTCGGCCGAGTGACTTGCGCCGCGTTCACTGCAGGGTCAGTCAAGAGGTCAAAGACGGTGAGGCCGCCTGCGCGAATGTCGATGCCCAAAGTTTTGGCTGCATGCCCTTGCGTATCAAGGTCCACCAGCAGCACGCGAGCTTGCCGGGTGCGCGCAAAGAAGGCCGCAACGTTTACCGCGAGCGTGGTTTTCCCAACCCCACCCTTCTCACTGATGAAAGCAATCCGTCGAGTCATTGGGGGCGCTGTTACTTCTTCTTCTTGATGTCGACCAGCTGGTCGATCTTCTCTTCGAGCGTTCCGAGTACTTTTTCGAGTTCGTCGATTTTCTCTCTGAGCGTTTCTAGGTCAGCCGTCGAAGGGAGATTCATCGCCGACAACGCGCTACGCATGCTCTTGTCGACGGCTCCCTTCGCTGACAACCCTCGAGAGAAAATGCTCTGAATGCCGGCGACGAACTTCTCATTTGACATCAGCTGTTGCACCAGTTGTCCGATGCGTTCCTCGCCGGTTGCGACGAGTTTCTTCATCACGGGGTTGTTCTTAAGCATAGCGGCAGATGCTGCGTTCGGCTTCGAGCCATGTCAATGTGCCTTTCATCTGTGGTTGAAGAACTGACTGACAAACGTCTCATCGTGGTGACCGGCAAAGGAGGCGTAGGGAAATCAACCCTTGCCGCAGCGCTGGCGCTCCAAAGTGCCCGTGATGGGCAGCGAACCCTCGTGTGCGAAGTAAACAGCAAGGAACGCATCAGCCAACTGCTGGGGCACTCTTTAGTGGGGCCTGAAATCACGGCGCTCGAACGAAATCTTTGGGCGGTCAATGCACAGCCGCATGAGGCCATGCGCGAATACGCATTGATGAGGCTCAAGTTTGAGAGCGTCTACAATGTGGTTTTTGAAAACCGGGTGGTGCGCTACTTCTTGCGCTTCATTCCCTCGTTGCAAGAGCTGGTACTGCTGGGGAAAATTCTTTACCACGCTCGAGAAAAACGCAGCGATGGCACTTGGCGTTTCGAGCGCATCATCATCGATGCTCCAGCGACGGGCCATGCCATCACTTTTTTTTCCGTTCCCCAGGTCATCATCGATACCGTGCCGCCTGGAGCCATGAGTGAAGACGCGAGTTGGATGCGCGACCTCTTGGTCGACCCTCAAATGACTGCCGTAGTGTTGGTTTCATTGCCCGAAGAATTGCCGGTGAACGAAACCATTGAGTTACGCGAAGCGCTGACTTCGAAGGTCAAAATGAATTCGGCTTTGGTGGTGCTCAATGGCTTCGTGAGTCCTCGTTTCGATGGGTCAGATGTGAAAGAAGAACTGCCTCAGGCGCTCAAAGAAGTGGCCCAGCATCATCAAGCCCGCGCTGCACTCTCGGCGAGTTCAGCCACTCGACTTAAAACTCTCGGGCTTCCACTCATCACCGTGCCTCGTTTGTTTGTGGCCGATTTTACTCGGCAAGCTGTGGAAGAAGTGGCCCAGCACCTTCGAGGGCGAGCGTGAAACAAAGCCCTCTTCGAACTGCGCTTGAAACGAGCAATGTCGTCATCACGGTTGGCAGCGGCGGAGTCGGTAAGACGACCGTGGCAGCTGCCCTCGCACTGCGTGCCGCCATGGAGGGCCAAGGCTCTTTGGTGTGCACCATTGACCCTGCGCGTCGATTGGCAAACGCGTTGGGCCTCCAAGCGCTTGGCAATACCGAAACCGACATTTCAGCAGAGACGTTTGCTGCAGCGGGCCTTTCTCCTCGGGCGCCTATGCGAGCGATGATGCTCGACATGAAGCGCACCTGGGACGAGCTCATCGAGCGCCGCGCTCCACCCGATAAGCGGGAAAAAATTCTAAACAATCGATTTTATCAGTCGCTCTCGACGGCGTTGGCAGGCAGCCAAGAATACGTCGCGATGGAAAAACTCTGGGAACTTCGCACGCAGCGAGACTACCCGCTCATCGTGCTCGATACGCCTCCGACGACGCATGCGCTCGACTTCCTCGATGCACCAAACCGCATCATCGACTTTCTCGACAACGAGGCTGCCAAATGGTTGCTGACTCCGGCCCTTGCGGCGGGAAAGTTCGGGCTCAAACTCTTCAACCTGGGCGGGAGTTATGTCGCCAAAACCATCTCCCGCTTCACCGGTACAGCCACGCTGCAGCAGCTGGCTGAATTCATGCTCAACATCGGCGGCATGAATGAAAGTTTTCGCGAGCGTGCTCAACAGACCCGGGCCCTGCTGGCCGCTGAATCGACCAGTTTTGTATTGGTGACTGGGCCGATGCCAGAGCGCCTCGATGAAGCCATCTATTTTCATTCGGTGCTGCGCGAAAACAAGATGCGTGTCGCGGCGATTGTCGTCAATCGGGTGCATTCGAAGGTCGACTCGTCTTTGTGGGCGCAGGCCGCACTTCTCCCTGCTCCGCTCAAGGCGAAGTTTGAGCAGACGCTCGAGGAAAACGACCACTTGGCGAAGCAAGATTTGAAAGGTATCGCCAAGTTACGTGATGCCTGTGGGTCGACTCCGTTGGTCTTGGTGCCACGCTTTGAGCTCGATGTGCACGATCTCCACTCTTTGTACGAAGCGTCTCATTGGCTGTGGGGAGACCGACACCTCGAAGTCGAACCCGCGAAGCATTAAGGTGACGGTCTTGAGGGAACTGGCCTGAAGAGGCCGGTGTCGAGGGGTTCGACCCTCTTGGAAAGTGAACAAATTCAAAATGCGTTTGATGCACGTCTCGGTCTGTCTCGTTGTGGTCGCGCTCACCGGGTGTGCGCATCGGCAGGCACTTTCTGGGCCGTCGGGGGCTCACGAGCTCAAATTTGGCGAAGTGTTGATTACAGGAGACCTCGAACTCGCCAAGCTCAATGACGAGGAACTTTTCGCTGCCGGTACGTCGCTGTACGCGAGCGAAGATTACGCTCAGGCGGCCCGCTACTTCGGCCGCATTTGCGATTTTCACCCATCGTCGAAGCATTATCGTCTCGCGTTGTTCAACGCGGGGTTAGCGCTTGAGAAACTCAAAGAGTGGGAAGAAGCGTGGGTTCGTTTTTCAGTGTTGGCAGATGCAAGCAAAGGTACGGGTGACGCGCTCGACGCTGCGTTCCGTTTAGCCGAGTGTGATTACCAACTCGAGCGCTATGCCGATGCGACGCTATTGCTTCGCACCATCGCTGATCGCACTGATGTCTCGGTAGACCAACGATTGAAGGCTCGAGTTCAACAGGGGGTTTGCGAAGTTTTTCTCAACAGAAATGATACGGCTGAAAACACGCTTCGAAGTGCATTGGCGTATTGGAATTCGCTGACAGACAAAGACTTGGTCGACGACTATTTCCCGGGGCAGGCACAGTTTTTTTTGGGTGAGATTTTTCGAATTCACTACGAGTCGGTGCAACTTGATGCCGACAAGACGACCGAAAAATTGGCGGAAGATCTCGAGTATAAATCTGAGTTGCTGCTCTCGTCACAAGGTCACTATTTGCGAGCCATTCGCGTTGGCAATGGGTACTGGGCCACCGCTGCTGGCAATCGCATCGGCGGGTTGTATGAGAATATGTATGATCACATGCTGCACGCGCCCGCTCCGCGTGAACTGCTGGCCAACGAGCAAGAGGTCTACCGGACTGAGTTACGTCGAAAAATTCGAGTGCTGATTGGCAAAGCCATCACGGTTTATGAGCGAACCCTCGAAGCTGCTGAACGCATTGGAGCCTCAAGCCCCTTCGTTCAACAAACCCGCGAGAGCCTGCAACGAATGAAAGATTTGCTCTTGGTCGAAGCCAAGGCTGAAGAGGGAGAAAAAACGATGCCCTTACAGCCAGGCTCTTGAAGGGCTGTTTTTAGAAGAACGCTACTCCGCCACCGACCAAGCCCGTGAGTGCAGGAGCATCGACGCAACAAGATGATGGAGTCATGCGGTAACGAACTTCGGCTTCGAGAAAAAACGTTTTACCTAAGAAAACATCAAGGCCACCAGCGCCCGCGAAGCCGAAGGAATATTGGCCTTTGTTTGAATAATTCTCATTTCCCGCAAACGACACCGACGCGTATGGTTTGACTGGGGAATGTGGAAAGAGCGACAGCTTGATTCCCATTATGTCCCAGGTGCGGCTTCGACGGCGAAACTCGAGATCGCTGCGTAATGACAACCATCTTGTGAGGCGTAATTCGAGGCCCAGCGAATGCGCAAAGCCAATTCGACCCACTTCAAGCGAATCGGGCCCGAGGTACAGCGTGGATGAAGCGCCAGGCATGTATTTAATGGCAAACATTCCGGGGCGGCCGTCTTTCACGGGCCCCGGTTGAGCCACCACTACCGGAGGTGCCACATACACCACGGGTTGAGGCGGCGCGTAAACGACAGGCGGAGGGGAGTAGATGACTGGACTCGCCTGGGCCAGCAAGACACACGGTGCGTTTCTTTTCGATACACCAAGAAAGACTGTACCGAGTTGAATGCCTAACCCACTGTCGGTGTAACAGGCGAATGCTGGGGAAGACATTCCAACGAAGAGCAGCACACCAGCAAATCGTACGAGACGCAGCATTGAAGCCTCCTGGACGACTTCAGTTGCCTCGCATCGCAGAGTTGATCTGCGTCTCGCTTCGTTTTCGCTGAAATCTTCATCTCCTATTGGGCAAAAAGCCGCAGCAAAGCTTGGGCCTCAGCCGAGTGAGGAGCGGCAATTCGCAAGTCGTCTAACCCTCCGAGGTCACCTCGCTTGCAGCGAATCTCTCCTCTCTTCGTTCGTGCAAGAGGCATCTGATCGTCGATTTGAATGGCTGCGTCGTATGAAGCCTCTGCCTCCACCAAATGACCTTGGTCGTGGAGAATGGACCCCAGAGCAGTATGGATTTCAGGGTCATTGGGATTGAGGGCCAAAAGCCCCCTGAAAATGACTCCTGCGCCGTCAAGATTGCCGGCCATAAACAAGTCACGACCGCAAGAAGCAATTGCCTGGAGGTGATTAGCCGTCACCTCTGAATATGGAGAGTTAGTCGCCATGGCTCACTTCATGTTCCGAATCGCGTTGTCAGCCACGTCTGAATACATCTTGAGGAGATTCGAGATCACTTGTTGCAACTGGCTGTACATGGAGCCAACCATCTGCTGCTTAAGCATTATTGCACTGTGCTGCTTTTCATATTCACGCATTTGTTCGGGTGTACAGTCTTTGTCATTCATTTTTTGTGACAGGTCAAATTCATCTTTGGCAAGACGGAGCATGAGGTCACCCAGATTATCTGCGGCACCCTCAAGGCCTCCCTGAGTAGTCCCTTGCGTTGACCCACAGCCACTATTCTGAGACGCATGATTTGTTGGTGGCGCGCTGTCCCCCTGCTGATGCTCTTCACGTGTATTGGCTGCATTCGCCTTTTTTGACGACGATGCTGGTGCCCCTTCTGCAACTTCACTTTGATCATTGACGCGACAGTCGATTGAACCCTCATTCTTTATCTGCATGTGTGCTGTCTCCTTGTCGTGGGATATGCCCCGTGATGCGATTCGCCTTTCGCAGACATCGTGCCAGGCGATGACTTCCCTAAATGCGAGGATTTAAACATTGGAGCCCATCTCCAACACTTCCATGACAGTCTCTTCAGCGAGACGTAGGGTGTGCGTCATGCGCGCCTTAGGCCTCGACCTCGGAACCAAAACCATCGGCCTGGCCGTTTCTGATGAGCTTGGCTTCACCGCTCAAGGCATTCAGACACTCGAACGACGCGGGCCACGCAAAGACCTCGAAGCCCTGGCGCAGCGCGTGGCTGACTACACCATCGACCGCTTCGTCATTGGCCTCCCTCTCAATATGGATGGAAGCGAAGGGCCTCGAGCCGAAGCGACACGAACTTTTGGTACTGCACTCGAGCAAGCGTCAAAACTCCCCGTCATTTATTGGGACGAGCGCCTCACGACAGTGGCCGCTCAACGGGTTTTGCTCGAAGCCGATGTTTCGCGGAAGAAACGAAAAGAGGTCATCGACCAACTCGCTGCCGTCCTCATTCTTCAAGGCTGGCTGGACTCTCAGCGTCCCTCATTGTCCTCCGTAGGAGACGATGAAGCGGACCAAACCCCTTGAAATCATTTCGTTCATGATTGGCCGTCGAAATGCACAAGGTGCCTCCACACACTTGGAGGCCACAAATGAATGTCAGTGGAGCGCGGCAAGAGACGGGGGCAGTTTATGGAGTCGGCGGCGGGGACAGCACGGATTCCACTACCAATACCCCTGGAACTATCGGGGCCAAAAACTCAGCGAGCGCCTTTCCAGTTGGAGCAAACCCCTTAGAAGGGTTGTCTCCGCCGGGAGGGTTTGACCCATTTCAAATGATTGGTTCGTTGTTCGGCAGTCTCTTTCAAAACAAAGGCAACGACTCAGGCAACATGTTCGACCTCGGCAGCATTCTGAGTGGAATCCTTCAGTTTGCAGGTTCGCTCTTAGGTCAAGCAACTGGAGCAGCTGGCCCCGAAGCTCCGGCGACACCGGTACCAGCACCACCACCGGCACCAATTAACGACACGAAGAAGCCCGACGACCCTTCCTGTGAAGAACCTGAGCCTGACGCTGAAATTGAAGAACCAACCGACCCTCAGTGCGAACCCGAAGAGCCGCCTGATCAACGATGCGAAAGAGCGATTTGGCTTGCACCTCACCAAAATATCGACGTGATCACCGCCGATAACGAGTCCTTCTCAGCCGCGCGCGCAGACGCTTCAGCAACGGGTGGGCTTACAGGACCTGGGTATGGACTTCAGGCTGAAACCTGGAGAACTCAAGAGAAAGAAATCGAGAACAAGGGTGGGCTCGACAAAGACTCCAAATTCGAACTCGATTTCTCGTTGGGGTCGGCAGCTGGCGTGGGCAATGTCGTCAAACCTGATTTCGCCCTTGATCTCAAAGCAATCGCCGAAGCCGCCACTGAACTCATTGAATCAAATACAACCATTCTCAATGTCGCTCAGATGTTCGGAGGCCAACACAACGTAGGCTCACATGCTGAAAATGCCATCTTGTCTGCACGTAAAGAAGGGGAGGCCTTGTGAACATCTTGCCCCTTTTGACTGAAGCCGAACACTATTTGGCCAATAAAGACTTCGACCGCGCCGCTGAGTTGTATGTCTTAGCCCAGGAACAATCTGGTGGCAGATCTGCACTGCCACGGGTGGGCTTGGCCCGAATCGCAATATTATGGGGCCAATTCGACGACGCACAAGCTGTGCTTGACGCCGTGCTGAAGAAGTTTCCCCGTAGCGCCGAGGCGCTCACCACACGTGGGGTCGTCGAAGATTTTTTCGGGCGACTGCCTCAAGCAATCGACTTTCATGCACAGGCACTCTTAGTTGACCCGACGCTTTGTGTGGCTCACGTGAATATGGGCAGAACCTACGCCCTGCTCCACCAGTGGGAATTGTCGGCAGCCAGTTATCAATTGGGACTTCAGCACGGCGCAAACGGGCCAGACGTCAAAGTCCAACTGGGTACGGCGTTGTTCCGAAGTAACAGGGCAGCCGAAGCACTCAAGGTATTGGCGTTAACCGTTCAGGCGCACCCGCAGCACCTCGATGCGGCGCTGACTTTGGCAGACATGCTGGTTGAAACGGGCAGCTTGCAACTGGCCGCTCAGCTCCTTGATAATGCCATTCCACGGTTCCCCCAAGAGGCGCTCATCGCTTCTCGCAGAGCCGCTATTGCACTCAGACAAAAAGATCTGGAAGCGGCCCGGCGCGAGGCCTGGCGTCACACCGCGCTCGCACCAAAAGATGAGGAAGCGTGGATCTTTGCGGCAGTAATCGATTGCATGCAGCTCCGCTTTAACACTGCAGAAAAGGCGCTCAGACAAGTCATCAAGCTCAACCCGAAAAGTTGGCGAGCTCACTTTCACCTAGGCGGATTGTTCGATGCCACAAACAACAAAGTGGCGGCCAAAGAAGCGTACCGAACTGCAATTGATT